>DAIOWH010000014.1:0-57971 GCA_036758585.1 Planctomycetia bacterium | reverse complement strand
CGGATCAACTCGTTTAACCCGCAGCCGCAGGCGAGGCATGGCTGGCATTTGTTGTTGTTGTGCCTCGCCTGCGGCTGCGGGTTAAACGACCGAAGCCGATTTCAGACCCTATTCAATGTGGCACAGTACTAAGGCGGCGGTAACGGACCACCGGTTGTTCTTGGTTCTCGGGAGACTCACTCTATGAAACGGTTTGCTTGGTGTCTCGCGCTGGTTCTGCCTGGCGCGACGGTCTTCGCCGATGACTGGCCGCAGTGGCAGGGTCTCGACCGCACCGCCGTCTCGCAGGAGACTGGTCTTCTCAAGGAATGGCCAACGGACGGCCCGCCGCTTGCCTGGAAGGCAACCGGCGTCGGCGAGGGGATGGGCGGAGTCGCCGTCAGCCGAGGTCGGATCTACACCACCGGCGACAATGACGGCTCGGCCTGGCTCTACGCGCTCAACGAGTCGGACGGCAAGCTGGTCTGGAAGGCGAAGATCGGGCGCGCCGGAAAATACGGGAACGTGTTCCGGCCCTCCGGCCCGCGCGCCACGCCGACCGTCGACGACGACAGACTCTACATCCTCAGCCAGCACGGCGACCTCGTGTGCTTCACGACCGACGGCAAGGAGGTCTGGCGGACCGACTACATCAAGGACCTTGCCGGCATCGTCCCGGTCTGGGGTTTCTCCGAGTCGCCCCTCGTGGACGGCGACCTGCTCATCTGCACCCCCGGCACCCAAGATGGGACACTGATGGCCCTCGACAAGAAGTCCGGCAAGCCGCTCTGGAAATGCAACGTGCCCGAGGGGCCGACCGGCGACCGGGGCTTTCTCGGTACGTCCGGGGCGGCCTACTCCTCGGTGATCGTGGTCGACTTCGAGGGGTTGAAGCATTACGTGCAGCTCACGGCGACGACGCTGGTCGGGGTTAGCACCGAGGGGAAGCTATTGTGGCGGTATGACCGGGCGTCCAACACGCACCGGATCAACTGCTCCACGCCGGTCTACTACGACGGCGTCGTGTTTGCCGCGTCGTCTTATGACGCGGGCGGGGGCGCAGTGAAGCTGACGAAAAACGACAACGGCACGATCACGGCCGGGGAGGCGTACTTCAGCAGGAGCTTGAAAAACCACCACGGCGGGATGGTCCTCGTGGACGAATACCTGTACGGCTGCTTCGACCCGGGGATACTGACCTGCATCGAATTCAAGACCGGCAAAGTGATGTGGCAGGAGCGGCAGCCCGGCAAGGGTTCGATCATGTACGCCGATGGTCGACTCTACTGTCGCAATGAGGGTGCTCAGGGCACAATCTACCTGGTAGACGCCGACCCGAAGAAGTACGTCGCGCGAGGCCGATTCGACCAGCCCGACCGCAGCAACGAACAAGCCTGGGCGCACCCCGTCGTTGCGAACGGCAAGCTGTACATCCGCGACCAAGACGTGCTCCTCTGCTACGACGTGAAGGCGAAGTAGCAGAGCCCATATTCCGGGCGCAAGAGGTGATCGACCGTCGCACGGACGGCGGGACTCGGGCGTTGGGGTCGGGTCTACGATTTTTCGGAATTGGCCGCCAAGGTGCTTTGGACGGCCGAGTGACCGTGTTCGGCCAATTCCGAAAAATCGTAGACCCGACCCCGCAGGGTTTCACAGGTCTGTTGAAAGTCGCGCGACTTCTTCTGGCGTGCCTCACAACGTCGAATGGTGTCCATAATCGTTCCAGCGGATACTACGCCAAAGACCGACGCGATCTGAGCCAGGGGGACTCGGACCGTTTGGCGGCAGAGCCAGATGGCGACTTCGCGTGCGAGATTGCCGTGTCGGCCGTGGGCGGAAAGGGGCCGCAGCTCATTCCCGGTTTGGACGGGTACACTTATCGGAACGGATTCTCCACGCTTAGTCCGGTGTACACTCAAGCTTTCGCCTTTGCGACGGTTCTGCGTCGCCCGCGATGACCGTTCTTAGGCGCTCGCGCCCTTCCTTGACGTGTTGATTTCCTTTTTGCGATGCGCCCGCGGCCGCGTTCGGTCGCTTGCAGGTACTTCATGTAGCCGTCAAGCCCGCCGTGCTGCTTGATCAGCTCTTGGCGAACTCGACGTACTTCTTCGACGTTGGAGTCAGTGATCATGGCTTGCGTCTCCAGATCTGCTGTCCCAGGCGATGCTGAGGAATCGGTTCAGGTGAAACCACCAAGGGAGCCCGAAGATCAAATCTCAGGCAGACGGCTTCTAAGTGCTTCTGAGCAACCGGATTCGCCAGATGCGCGTAATTCCAAGTTAACAAGTAATCCATCTCGTGAGCAGCCGAGACTGCCATTTGGAGCGCGTCGGTCTCCTTGGTTGCGGGAACCACGCCCAACGAGACGAGACTCTTGGCAAGCTGGCGTGCCACGCTTGTTATCGTGAGACGCCGGAAGCGACGGGCCATCCTCACGCAATCGGCCTGTCGTCGAAACCGCCCCGCCTCAAGCTCATTCAGCGTCGTGAGCGAAACCCAAAGCGAAAAGAGTCCGCTCTCTTCGCGCCACCAATCTCGCGTGATTACGCGACGTGTCTGCACCGTCTGATCATCCCCTTCGTACCAGTATGCCGAAATCACATTCGTATCGAGGTAGACGGTTGGATGCTTCATGACGACTCAATCATTGCCCGAGTCAGGCCGCCACGCTGTTGGTGCATCGTCAGCCGATCCTTGCTCACTCGAGCACGATCGCCTCATCGAGATTGAGCAGCGTGTGCGCGACCAGCGTCATGGCGGCGTGCTCGGCGGCGCCCAGTCGAGGGTCGCGCGCGGATTCGCCGACGTGCAAGAGCTGCGCGGCTGCCGCCGGGTTGTTTCGATAAACCGCCCGATACCGCTCGAGCGAACGCCGCAGGACGGCGAGCTCTTCGGGACGCGGCATTCGCGTGAGGACTGTTCGCCAACCGTAGGTCAACTGGTCATCGGCCGACGTGCCGCCGTCGAGCAACATGCGCCGCGCGAGATGACGCGAGGCTTCGACGAAGGTGATGTCGTTCTGCAGCGTGAGTGCCTGCAGCGGCGTGTTGGTCAGTTCGACGCTGACCCGGCACATTTCGCGACCGCCTCCGTCGAACACAGCCATGCTCGGCGGGGCGACGGTCCGTTTCCAGAACGTGTACAGGCTGCGGCGATAGAGGCTTTCGCCGTGATCCTGCACATAGAAATCCACACTCGTCTTGCCGGTGCCGAAGGAAAGTTCCTCCCACAACCCGGCCGGCTGATACGGTTTCACGGCCGGGCCGCCCATCGTGCCCGACAGCAATCCGCTGACGAAGAGCGCCTGGTCGCGGATCGCCGCGCCGGTGAGCCGTCGCCGTGGACCGCGGGCCAACAGCCGATTGTCGGGATCACGAGCGTGCAAAGCACCTTGCGATTCCACCTCGTTTAACCCGCAGCCGCAGGCGAGGTTCGTAAAACGTATCGTCGCGCCCGTGCAGGATGACCTCGCCTGCGACTGCGGGTTAAACAAGCACATGCAGAGTGCGTCGTGCGCCACGGGAAAACGACTCAAGAGTTCCGGAGTGACGTCACCCGTTCCAGCAGCGTGCTCCGCTCCGGTTTTCCGGGCGCAATGGCCTGCGAACCGCGGCGCTTGGCAGTGGCGCTCGCGAAATCGTCGAGCCTCAAATCGGCCTTTCGCTTCGTGGCATCCGGACCGTGGCAATTGAGGCAGTGTTCGGCAAGGATCGGCCGAATCTCGCGGCTGAAGTCGATCGCTTCATCAGCATGCGCCGCCGGCACAAGCAAACAAATGCAGACTGACGCTAGCGATATCAAACTTGACATATTTGAAACCTCGCAACGCTACTTCGCGGCTGACCGAGTCCACGCTTCCACGCCGCCGACGACGGGGAAATCGATCGAGGTCGCATCGAGATCGACGGTCAGCTCGGTGCCGGCGGGCGGCCACAGCGTGTGGTCGCGATCGCTCGAGAAGATCATGAGCCCGATCTGCTTGCCGGCCGGAATCACTTGGTCGTCCGGCTGCAGTTCGAATCTGAGTTCGTAGAACTGGCCTGGCACCAGTGGTTCGCTCTCGGTCAATGAACGATGGTTTTGTGGATCGGCCCAGCCGCGGTTGATCAGGTGCTCGATGAACTTTCCGTTCTCCGCAATGGGGAGCACGACGAGCATGACTGACAAGTTCGCGGCGGGTTTATTGCACGCGAGTTTGATCGACAGCCGCGGCGTACCGGAGATGTGCAGCGGCTCGGCGAGCGGATCAGTCGCAAAGAGCAAGCGGTGCTCGGAAGAATCGGCTTTTGCGAGTTCTTGCGGCGGGAAAGATACGTCATCGACCAGCGTCGAGGTTCCCTGGTTCGGAACAATCGAGTTGCCGAGCCGGCCGGTCTCGCGGCCGTCGCCGCTGGGGTGGAGGCGCACCGGGCGCGCGTCCGGGTGAGGATAATCTTCGTACGGGGTCGGCTGCGACGGTTTGTCTCCTTCGCGCACGATGTAGGATCGCGGCTCGTTTTCAACGCCGTTCTCGACACCGTAGAGATATCGTGTGAACCAGCGATTCATCATTTCGAGCGGCGGCGGGCCGCCGTGGCCACCTTGGTGGTAGTAGATGCGGCACGGCAGCCCCTTGTCGCGCGCGGCCCGGTAGATCCGATAGCTGTGTTCGGGCATCACGTTCCAGTCGTTGAAGCCGTGTGACATGAACAGGGCCGCCTTCATCGGGCCGATTTGATTGAGGTAATCTCGGCCCGCCCAGAACTTGTTGTAATCGCCCGTGACGCGATCTTGGTTCGTCATCATTTCCTTGTCGCGGACCATCGCGTCGCAGCCCGGACGCCGCTCGGGGTCGCCGCTGTTGATGAAGTTGTACAGCACGTCGATGTCTTCGCCCATGTAGCCGCCGGGATGCCGGATCAGGCCGTGCGAGCGGTAGTAGTGATAGTACGACGTGTTCGGAGCGATCGGGATGATCGCTTCGAGGCCCGCGACGCCCGTGGTCGCGGCGGCGATCGGGAGCGTGCCGTTGTACGAGGTCCCGGTCATTCCAACCTTGCCGGTACACCAATCGGCGACGACCTCCTCGTCGCCGTCGGGCGTAGTGAAGCCCTTGGCCCGGCCGTTCAGCCAATCGATCACAGCTTTCGGGGCCAGCGACTCATTCTCGCCGCCGACGGTCGGGCAGCCTTGCGACAGTCCGGTGCCCGGCGATGCGGAATGGACGACGGCGAAGCCGCGGGGAACCCAATCATTAATGAGCGAGCGGGACATGATCGGCCGGCGGCTGCGGTGCGGGATCGGCGGCGGGAGTTCGTGAGCGGCCGGCATCGCGCCGAGTTCGTGAGCGGGGCTCCAGAAATATCGCTTGTCCGTCGAACTGGTGCCGGAAAAGTACGGACTCGATTCGTAAATGACGGGCACCTTGAGTCCTTCGGTCGCGGTCTGTTTCGGCCGCGTGACGTCGACATGCATGCGGTCGGACTTACCGTTGCCGTCGGAGTCGAATTCCGTCTCGACCCACAGGTCGTGCTGGATCCAGTCCTCCGGCTTGCTGAACGCCGGAACGATCTGCGCTTGCCCATCGACAAAAAGAGGCGCCGCCGGGCCGTCATCTTGCCCCCAAGCCGCTTCACTCCCAGCCGAAAACCACAGGATATAAGATGCTGCTGCTAGTACTGTAGCGAGGCAATTCCGAACGCGCTGAGTCGTCAACACGGTGAAGCCCTTTCGTGAGAATGTAACTGCCAGCACAGCATCCAAAGGCTGCAGCACCTAGTACTCGCTCTTTCGGTTTGTTGGATTCTCGCGCATGACGTCTTGGGTCGGGGCAAGTTTGCACCGATTCGCCGTGTCAGGGTAAGGGCTCGACAAGTAGAGGGCAAGTCACAGCCGTGAGATGCCGCAACTCTTTGGAAACGCCCGTATTCGTGAGTTACTGCGAATCAAGGTTAGTGCCGGTTAGCGGCACGTTCAGTCCGACAGTTCGCGGTCGATGCGACCCGACGCACGCTATTTCGCGCCGGCTTGGATATCCTGTCCCCAGTCTGTGTGGTCCGGTCCGGGCCACTCGTCGACGAAACTCCGCGCAGCCCAGTCGTTCCACGCGGCCTCCAGGCGCGCGGCGATTTCGGGATGCACTTTGACGAGGTCGTGCTGCTCGGTGCGGTCGGCGTCCATGTCGAAGAGTTGCCAGGGCAATCGATGCCGCAGGACGAGCTTCCACCGGCCGTCGCGCACGGCCTTGTTGCCTTCGTGTTCCCAGAATATCGGCTGTGTGCGGCCGAGCAGCCGGCCGGCGAGCGCTGGACGCAAGCTCACACCTTCCATCGGTAGGATAGTATGACCGCCGAACTCGGCCGGGTACTTTGCCCCGGCGAGGTCCACGCAAGTGGCCATGATGTCAATGAGGTGGCCGGGCTGCTTTTCCAAGGAGCCGCGGCGCGCCGCACTGATGCCGCGCGGCCAGTGGGCGATGAGCGGCGTGCTGATTCCTCCCTCGTGCGTGAAGTGCTTGTACCGGCTGAAAGGAGTGTTGCACAGCGTGGCCCAATTCATCCCAAGCAGCACTCGGGATTGCGGTCCGCCGATTGGGCCATCGCCTTGCGTGATGCCAGGCGGGCCGCCCTCGGCATTGCCACCGTTGTCATTGAGGAAAAGAATCAGCGTGTTTTCGAGTACTCCGCGTTCATTCAGTCCTGCGACGAGCGTGCCCATCGCGACGTCGATGCGATCGATCATCGCCGCATAGACGGCCATCATCTCGTCAAACCGCTTCTGCCTTTCGGCGCTGCGCGTGTCCCACGCGGGCGAGTCCGCGGGTCGCGGCGCGAGCTGCCACTTGGAATCGATGATCCCCAGCCGGACTTGCCTGGCGTAGCGTTCCGCGCGGAGTTGGTCCCATCCGGCCATGTATTTGCCGCGGTATTTCTCGATGGTCTCCGCCGGCGCACGCAGGGGAAAATGGGCGGCACCCTGCGCGACGTACAGGAAAAACGGCTTGTTCTCCGCGCGTGCTTCGTCAATGAACTTGAGGCCCCAGTCCATGAAGAGATCCGTGGAATACCAGTCGCGGCCGAATATGGGAGAATCCTTCGCGATCTCCTGTCCGTTGAGGTAGAGATGTGCCGTGCCCGGCCGGTCGGCTTCCTTCGGGAAATACACCTCGCCGTACCGCGAGCTGAGCGACCGCATGAACCCACGTTCCCACGGCGGCGTGCCGTTCTGATGACCCATGTGCCATTTGCCGGTCATCGCGGTGAAGTAGCCGGCCTCGCGGAGCACTTCCGCAATCGTGACACAACGGGGCAGCAGTTTGCCGTGAAAGCCTTTGGACTGTGGTTCCACCTTGTTGTCCAGCCAGCCCATGCCGGCCTGATGCGGGTACAAGCCGGTGATCAGCGACGCCCGCGTCGGGCTGCACCGCGCCGTATTATAGAACTGCGTGAATCGCACGCCGCCGGCGGCGAGCCGGTCGAGATTCGGCGTCGGAATTTCGCTGCCGTAGCAACCGATGTCCGAGAAGCCCACATCATCCACGAGCACAACGACGATATTCGGCCGCGTGCTTTGGTCGTTGTCCAACGGCGTGACCGCATGCGTCGCCAGCGAGAGAGCCAGGAGAAGCAATGAGGTTTTCATGAGTGTCACTGCGAGTCGGGAATCGCCGCATGATGAGGCCGGACTACGCTTGGCCTTCCATCAATGGGCCGGCCGGATTGTAGCGTGCAAGTCAGCGCCTTGATAGGATCGGCGCCCTAGCCAGCACGCCGAACGCAACTGGACCGGTTGCAGGCTCACTGCGAATTGGGACCTCCGACAACAACTGAGCAATGCGCGATGAAACCAAGCAATTGGGAAACCAAGAGTCTCGCAACAACTTACCTCTCACGAAGAATCTTTGGAGCCGTCGTGACACTGATCGTCGCGACTGCCAACGCTCCAACGGTTCTGTCCCAGGCGCCGGCGAAAGATGCCGAGTGGGCTCGCGTGACGGAGGACGATCTCGGCATCAAGATCGAGACGGACAAGCTCGAAGCCGTCATCCCCAAGAAAAAGAACAAGCAATGGATGACGGGCATCGAGAAACAGTCGTTTCTCGACAAGGCCACCGGCTTCCGCGAGGCCGGTGACGGGCTGATGGTCGTTGACTGGCTCATGGAAGCGGGCAGCGACGAGTCGTATCAGGACCAGATTCTGGCGACACAGAGTACGCCCGCCATTGGCCGCTACTTGTGGCACACGAACGAGACCGACCCGGAGAGCATGGCCCGCGCGATCGCGCTGCACGGCAGCAGTCATCGCAAGCGGATCGTCGAGGGCCCGCAGCTTTGCCCGTGGATGAAGCCGGTGCAGCCCGAGGTCATTCGCGGCAAGGATTTCGTCGCGGTCCGGACGACCTACAAATTCGAATTCGCCGCTCCCGGCCGCAAACCTGGGTCGCAGTGGACGCAACTCGTCGTTTTTCCGCGGGGTGAGCGCTACTTCGTGTTGATGAACAAGATCGACAGCGTCAATGACTCGGACGAAATGTTTCTGCGCAACGATACACCTGGATCGCTCCGCCACGAAAAGGGGGACACGTTTAGCGAGATGTATCTGAGCTATCTGAGCGGCCCGAAGGGTGTGCGCATCCCGGTGAGCGAGTTCTTCACGCCGTTCCCACCGGACTTGAAATTCAACTACCGGCGCGACGTGAACCGGACGCCCGATCACTTCATCCGTGCCTACCATCTGCGCGACAAGCAGGCGGGCAAGGACGGCCCGTGGCTGGCGGGGTTAACGCTCGAACCGTCGGTCGTCTACGAGGCGTGGTGTGCTCAGTGGCCCGGCAATTTTTTCGTCATGATCGAAGAGATCCACGGCCGGCCGGTGAAAGCGGGCGAGTCATTCAGTGCCACCCACATCGTCGGATTCTTCGACACCATCGAGGAAATGCACAAAGTGTACGATCGCTACAAGGGCCACACCGCCCTGACCGCCGACCCGTCGGGTTGGCGGCTGGTGAGATAGAGTTTGGCCGAGTGCTTCTTCGAAGAACCGCAGTTTTCGGAAGTTAATCCCATGAAACGAAGCTTCACCGGCCTCACCAACTTCGCCGCGCTGCTAGTCGCACCATCGATCATGCTGCATGCCGCGGACGCGTCGGCGTCGAAGGCCACCAAGCCGAACATCATCTTCATCATGGCCGATGACCTGGGCTACACCGACGTCGCGTGCTTCGGCAGCAAGTACTACGAGACACCGAACATCGATCGCTTGGCGTCGCAGGGGATGAAGTTGCTGAACCATCACCACTGCCAAAACTGCACGCCGACCCGGGCGGCACTGATGAGCGGCCAATATGGTGCTCGCACAGGCGTCTACACGGTGGGCGGCATCGACCGCTTCGACTGGAGCAATCGGCCGTTGCGTCCGGTCGATAACGTCACTCAACTGCCGCTCGATCGCGACACGATCGCTCAGCAACTGAAGGCGGCGGGCTACGCGACGGGCATGTTCGGCAAATGGCATATCGGCGAACGCGGCGCGTACCACCCGAGCCAGCGCGGCTTCGACGAGGCGATCGTCAGCATGGGCCAGCACTTCGACTTCGCGACGAACCCCGAGACGGGGTATCCCGAGGGGCAGTATCTGGCGGACTTCCTCACGGATCGCGCGGTGGATTTCATCACGCGGCACAAGGACGAGCCGTTCTTCCTGTACCTGCCGCACTTCGCAGTCCACTCGCCGCACGATGCCAAGGCCGAGCTGATCGAGCGATTCAAGTCGAAGCCCGGCGTCGACGGACACACGAACGCGACCTACGCCGCGATGATCTACTCGGTCGACGAAAGCGTGGGCCGAGTGATGCAGACGCTCGATGACCTGCAGCTCGCCCACAACACGGTGCTGATCTTCACGAGCGACAACGGCGGCGTCGGCGGCTATGTGCGAGAAGGGATCAAGCGGGCCGGCGACGTCACCGACAACGCACCGCTCCGCAGCGGCAAAGGGAGCCTGTACGAGGGCGGCACGCGCGAGCCGTTCGTCGTCCGCTGGCCCGGCGTGACGAAGCCCGGCTCGACGTGCGACGTGCCGACGATTCACGTCGACATCTTTCCCACGTTTCTGGAACTCGCCGCCGCTCCGCCGCCCCGCCAGGTGCTCGATGGCGAAAGCCTGGTAACACTCTTCCGCGATCCCTCCGGCAAACTGAAGCGCGACGCGATCTTCCAACACTTCCCCGGCTACCTCGGAGCCGGCGCCGGCAACTGGCGCACAACGCCGGTCAGCCTGATTCAGAGCGGGCCCTGGAAGCTGATGGAGTTCCTTGAAGATGGTCATCTCGAGCTGTACAACCTCAGCCAGGACATCGGCGAAACGAAGAACCTCGCCAACGAGATGCCCGACAAGACGAACGAATTGCACGCCCGCCTCGCCGCGTGGCGAGCCGAAGTACACGCTCCAATGCCCATGAAGAACACGGGCGATGCCGTCAGTCCAAAGGCAAAGCGGAAAGGCAACAACAAGAGCAAGGCGAACCGTTCATGAAACTCGCATCTAAGTCTTTCGCGTTCGGCCTAATGATCCCAAGACCGATTGCTTCTGCCGGTCACATCGCGACGGTGCTGCTCGCGCTCGCCGCAACCGCGCCGGCCCAACAGCCTCCATACGACGTCTTCCCGCCGGCCGACCCGCCGTACTATCGCGTGCGTTACGAGGCATCGACCCAGCCGGGCGAACTCATCTTTCCGGTCAACTATACGATCTGGATTCCACCCGGTGTGAAGTCGCTGCGCGGCGTGATTGTGCATCAACACGGGTGTGGCGAAGGATCGTGCAAGTCGGGTCTGACCGGCGCCTACGACCTGCATTGGCAGGCGCTGGCGAAGAAACATGAGTGCGCCTTGCTCGCTCCCTCGTACGAGCAGCCAGAAAAGGCCGACTGCCAGATGTGGTGCGACCCGCGCAACGGCTCCGGCGCCGCGTTTCGCAAGTCCCTGGTTGATCTCGGCGCGAAGTCCGGTCATCCGGAGTTGGCGGATGTGCCGTGGGCGCTGTGGGGACACAGCGGCGGCGGTCATTGGGCGGGCGGCATGGTGTTGCTGTATCCGGAACGAGTGGCCGCGGCGTGGCTGCGTTCCGGCGTGCCGCTGTTGAAACCGGATCCGGCGCGACCCGGGATCAAGGCCCATACCCTTCCCGACGCGGCGCTGAAGGTGCCGGTGATGTGCAATCCGGGCACGAAGGAAGGGGTCACGGTCAAAGACGGCCGTTTCGCGGGAGTGTGGCCGGCGAATGAAGCGTTCTTCGGCGAGGTGCGTTCCAGAGGAGGCCTCATCAGCGTGGCCGTCGATCCGCTGTCCAGCCACGAGTGTGGCAATCAGCGCTACTTCGCCATCCCATGGCTCGACGCCTGCCTCGGCGTTCGTCTGCCTAACTCCTGCGCCGAAGCCCTCAACGAGATTCCGACCAACCGTGCGTGGCTGGCCGAGCCAACCGGCTTCGAGGCGGTCCCCGCGGCGAAGTTTGCTGGCGATCCGCTGAAGGCCGCGTGGCTGCCGAATGAGCCGATCGCACGCGCCTGGATGCAGTATGTCAAGGACACCGCGGTCAGCGATAGCTCGCCGCCTCCCGCGCCGACGAACGTCCGTGTGAGCGACAACGAACTCACGTGGGAGGTCGAGGCCGATCTCGAAAGCGGACTGGCTGGGTTCATCATCGAACGCGACGGCCAGTTCCTCGCCAACGTTCCCAATCAGGGCAAGAACCCATTCGGGCGACCGATCTTTCAAAACCTGCAATACAGCGACACTCCCTCGCAACCGCTCGTGTCGTTGCGCTTCACCGACACCACGGCGAAGGCTGGCGCCAAACACACCTACCGCGTGATCGCCGTCAACACTGTTGGACTGCAGTCAAAGCCGAGCGAGGCCGGCGTCGCCAGAACTGCTCGGTGATCCTGGTTTGGTCGGAGGGCTACGTGTGCGTGCCTGCCCACGATGTTGCGGAGTGCACGCGACTGTTTCACCTATCGAACAGGAGACCTCGACGTGAAGACCTCGCGCTTGGTGACGTCCGTTGTCGTACTTGCGCCGGTGGTGTTTGCGACGCCCGCCGCTCAGGCGGCCGATGACATTCGCGAGTTGAAGCTGCGAGACTGGGAACCGCGGCCGATGCTGGTGACGAAGGCCACGACGGTCGACAAGCCGCGGTTTCCGGTCATCGACATTCACAATCACCTCGGCGGCGGCAGCCAGTTCCTGACGCCCGATCGCGTTCGCCGCTACCTCACTGAAATGGACGAGGCGGGGGTGCGCACTGTGATCAACCTCGACGGCGGTTGGGGCGACCGGCTGAAGGAGACGATCGCGGCATTAGAGGGCGCACATCCCGGCAGGTTCGTCACATTCGCCCTCGTGAACTTCGACGGCATCGACGACGATGACTGGGGCGTACGCGAAGCGAAACGGCTCGAAGAGAGTTTTCTAGCAGGAGCGAAGGGTCTAAAGATCGACAAGCGGCTTGGGCTGCGCTGGCGATACAAGTCGGGCCGCCTCATGCCGGTCGACGACCCAACGCTCGACCCCGTCTGGGCGATGTGCGCGAAGCACAAGCGCCCGGTGGTGATCCATGTCTCTGATCCGGCTGCGTTCTTCACGCCGCTCGACCGATTCAACGAACGCTGGCACGAACTCAACGAGCATCCCAACTGGTTGTTCTTCGGCGACGAGTTTCCCAAGCGGCAGGATATCCTAGACCAACTCCATCGCGTCATCGAACGGCATCCCAACACGACGTTCGTCAACACGCACTTCGGCAACAACGCCGAAGACCTTGCAGCCGTCGCCGACAAGCTCGACAAGTACCCGAACATGATGGTCGACTTCGACGCCCGCATCTCGGAACTCGGACGGCAGCCGTACACGGCGCGGAAGTTCTTCCTGAAGTATCAGGACCGCATCCTCTTCGGAACCGACACGACTCCGCGACGCGAGGCGTTCCGTATCTACTACCGGTTCCTCGAAACCGACGACGAGTATTTCGACTGTGCAGCCAGCCACCACCGCCAGGGGTTCTGGATGATCTATGGCATCTACTTGCCACCCGAAGTGTTGGAGAAGATCTACTACAAGAATGCACAGCGCGTGCTCGGAGTCGCTCGTCCGGTCGATAATCCGCCGCCGGTCGATGGGTCCGGCGCCACGCCGCAAGTTCTGCGCGTTTGTCCGACCGACGATTTTCAGGTTACGGGCGACGGCACGAACGCCGCCTGGTCCAAAACCGACTGGCAGCCGCTGCACCGTCGCAACGCCGCAGGCCTCGTTCTGTCCGACGACTCGGCGAATAGGACTCGCGTGAAGCTGCTCCACTCGCCGACAGGTCTGTACGTGTTGTGCGACGGCGCCGACCGAAAACTGACGGCGACGATAGACCAGGACTTCGCCCACCTGTGGACGGAGGATTGTTTCGAGATCTTCGTGTGGCCCGACGAACGCCGGCCAGACTACTTCGAGTACGAGGTTTCGCCGCTCGGCTTTGAGTTGCCGATCATGGTCTCGAACCAGCAGAGCAAACTGTATCGCTGGCGACCGTGGTATTTCGAGGAAGAACGATTTGGGGTGCCACGCACCGTGCGTAAGGCGACGGCCGTGTCGGGCGGTCCGAAGCAATCCGGTGCGGCGATCTCAGGCTGGACGGCCGAGGTGTTCCTTCCATACAGCTTGCTGAAGCCGCTCGAAAACGTGCCGCCGAAAACAGGTACTCGTTGGCGGGCCAACTTCTACCGTGTCGATCACGACAGCGGCCGAGCGACAGCCTGGAGTTGGGTTCCCGTCGCGAAAAGCTTCCACGAGATCAAACAGTTCGGGACACTAATGTTTGACTGAACCACGTCGAAGGCTTCCCCACGACAAGTGGAGGATAGGGGAGTTGAACCCCTGACCTCGTGAATGCCATTCACGCGCTCTCCCAACTGAGCTAATCCCCCAGGATCGGCGGCGGCGCACCCAAAAATGCACCAGCATCGGAACCGTAGCAGCTTACCGCGAGAGTGTCAAGCCGATGGGGCGGGAGGGTTTTCCGGGTTTTGCGGGCGCGGTGTGATCTTCTGCTGGTATTGCTGGAAGGAACGAGTCAATGTCTCAAGCAGTCGCGGCACTTGGGGGGCGGACAGAAAGACGCGGCAGGACACCGCCGAACGTGGGTAGAAGTTCGTGATGAAGTCGAAGCAAAACTCGGAAGGCGTGTGCGCGATCATCACGGCGTTGGCGTACACGCCGCTCAGCGTTTCGTCCGGCAACTTCAGGGTGTCGTAGATTTCCTCGATCGTCGGCGGCTTGGCCGCGGGCGGCGGCGTCGGCAGGGCGGGCGGTGGGCCGAAGCTCTTTTGATAGTTGTTCAGGTTCTCGCGCAACGCTCCGATCAGGCTCGGCATCAAGGAAAAAGGCAGTACCACGCGAGCCGCCACGTGGTGTGGGTTGGTCATGCGCAAGACGAAGTCGATCACGAACTCGTGCGGACCTTGCAGCACGAGCGCGCCGGTGCTAAATGCGCCGCGCCCCACCTTCTCAGGCACGCGCGCGCTGATCTGCTGGTGGCGGATTTCCTGCGTGTACGCGCCCGGTTCATTCGGTTTCGGCGGGTTCTGTCCGCCTGGCGCGCTGTCGTGTGCACCTTCATTCATCGTTCGTGCCTTCCGATAATCCTAAATAGCCTTGCACGATTCTGGGACAGTAGCCCGACGCGCCAGCGAGGGAGCACATGGCGAAATCACAAGAAATCAGGCCCGGTCCCTCGCTGGCGCGTCGGGCTACTGTCCCTGCGGACTCCCAGAATCACGCAAAGCCATTTAGCCAAAGAGCATTCCCGCGTAGCCCACGACGCGGCTCGTGTCGCCCGTCACATCGGCGGTGGTCGCATAGCCAACTCGCTCCGCCTTCTTCAGTCCACCGAGTCGCCTCAACGTCTCGATCACGATGACCGCCGGCAACACGCCGCACATGCTGATGCGGTTCTGCGTCACCGTGTCGTAGATGTGCTTCGGCTCGAGCGTGTCGATCGCGGCGAGCGCCACTTCATCCAAACGTCGGCTTTCGGCGTCGGTGGCGAAGTGGTTCATGTCGCTGGATATCAACAGCAGCGGCCGCTCCTCGCGATCGCGGAGCACGGCCGCCAGTCCTTCCGCGAAACTCATGCAGCGCTCATAGTCGCCGCCGCCGATGGCGACGCCGACGACCTTGATTTCGGGCGCGAGTCGCGCGAGAAACGGCAACTCGACCTCGATCGCGTGTTCGCGCTGGTGTGCACCGGCGTCGAGCACCAATCCGGGAATCGCGTCCGTCAGTTGTCTAGCGAGCTTCACATCGGACTCGATGGTGAATCCGGGCATGGACCATGTCTGTTGCGGCGCCACGGCCCATTCCATTCCGAGCGGCGTGTGTTTTGGTCCGATCACGATCACCGTGCTGGGGAACTTGATGCGGCGCAGCACCGCCGCGGCGATGCGGCCCGAGTAGATCAACCCCGCATGCGGCACCATCGCGGCGGGCCAGGCTCGCGATCGACCCTTGTTGCCGGCAGCGATCATCTCATCGACCATGCGGGTCAGTTCCACCGGATCGGCCGGATAGAACATGCCCGCCACGCCGGGCTGTCGCAGGGCGGGTCCGCGCACCGGTTGCGGGGCGGTCGAGAACGTCAGTCGGTCCAACGTCGACAGCGCGGCCAGGCTGAACACGGCGGCGGCGACGGGGTTGCTCACGTTTGCTTGCTGAGCGGCCTCCTGGACGAGTTTCTGCGCCGTGCCTTGGTGGTCGAACACCAGCCCCGATCTGTTTCGCTCGCTGATCAGCACGGCGCGTCGTCGCGGATCGATGCCTTCGAACTCCGTGCTTGCGACCGTGCCGTGCATGGCCGGGTCGTGCAGGACGGCGAGGCCAACCGAAACGGAGCTCAACTCATTCGCGCGCAGGCCGCCGCGTACCAGAACCTGGGCGGCATTCTGAGCCATCGTGAACAGCGTCGACTGCAGCGGCACTCCGGGGCGCAACGAAATCTGGCTGAACGTCAGCGGTTCGGTCGCCTTCGCATGCCGCACGCTGACGACTACGCCCGCTACGTTGCCGTCCGGTGCGCCGAAGAAGTAGTAGCTCGGCGTCGCGCCGGTCAGCAGCGCCACAATGTTGTTGCGGCAGAACTCGGCGTACGCCTCGACTTCCTGCGCGGTGAACGGCGCGGGGCGGGTTGGCACTGTCGCGAGGTCGGCTGTGCCCACGCGACCGCGGATCGCGTCGCCCTCGAAGGTGAACAGCGCCGTTGCGTCGTCCTTCCACGCGGTCGGGTGGATGCCGGCCTTGATGCAAACCTGTTCCAAAAACTCCTCCGCGTCCCAATCGTGTTCCACGGCCACGCCGGGCAAGAGCAGGCCGCGCGATTGACCACGCACGACTTGCAGGCCGTGCCGACCCACGGTGACGGCCGCGATGCGCTCGTCGCCGCGCGCCTCAACCGGCTCCGGCGCGTACAGCAGCCACAGTTCCAGATCAAGATACGGCAGTTCGGTCGGCGACACCGACGGGAACCGCATGTCTTCGCGGGCCGTCCGGTACGCGGCATCCTGAATCGCTCGCGCCAGCGAGATCGGCTGACCGAGCATTCCACAACACGATCGCAGATGTTTGCCGCGCTTCAGGCTGACGAATGCGCCGGCCAGCATCTGATCGGCCGCGCCAGCCAGCGTTGGGTCGGGGATCGATACGGCACGACCCAGCACAGCGGCCTGAGTCAACTCGCCGGCGGCAGCGAGCACCAGCGCTTTCTGTTGCGGCGTCAGTTCCGGCCGGCTCGGCGCACTGAGCCAAGTCGCGTTCGCGGTGATTCCTGCGGTGGCCATGCTCGGGTCCTCGATCGTCGAACCATCTCCATTGGCTTGCCGACTCCGACGACATTGTTGTCTTTCGCCGTGATATTTCCAATGCCTGCGCGACGGCATACACTGGTCACCGCTTGAAGTCGCCCGAAGCCACGAGGAACAAGGAATCACGAATGCCCAACTACTTCGCCGTTGTACTAGCCGCGTTGTGTCTCTGGACGCCTGCCGTCGGGCGGGCCGAGTCGCCGCGCAAGAAGGCACTGTTCATCGGCATCGACGGGTGTCGCACCGACGCGCTCAAGTCCGCACGAACGCCGCATATCGACTCACTCATCCGCGACGGCGCATTCACGGAAAACACCGACATCCTCGGCCCACGATCGACCGGTGCAGATACCGTCAGCGGCCCGGGCTGGTCCAACCTGCTCACCGGAGTTTTCCCGGACAAGCACGGCGCGAAGGACAACAAGTTTCATGGCACGAAGTACAAAGAGTTCCCGCACTTCTTCGCGCGGCTCAAGGAGGCGCGGCCTAAAGCGTTCACCGCGTCGTTTGTTACCTGGGAGCCGATCTACTCACGGATCACCACCGCGGCCGACGTGTCCGTCGTATTTGAGACCGATAAGCACGACTACCGCACCTACGACGCCCAAGCCAAGGGCAAGGCCTGCGAAACGCTCGCGACCAAGGATCCCGACGCGGTGTTCCTCTATTTCGGCAACGTAGACGAAACTGGTCACCAGAAGGGCTTTCATCCAACCGTGCCCGAGTATGTTGCCGCGATTGAAGAAGTGGACGCGCACATCGGCGACGTCCTCAGAACGATCGAGCGGCGTCCGACCTACGCGGACGAGGATTGGTTGATCCTCGTCGGCACCGATCACGGCGGCCTCAACAAGGACCACGCCAAGGGGCACAACACGCCAGAGATTCGCAAGGTGTTTCTCATCGTCAGCGGTCGGTCGGCCGAGCGAGGCCTGATCGAGTCGCCCACGTACCAAGTCGACTTGCCCGTAACGGCCCTGGCTCACTTGGGCGTCGCCGCCGACCCGAAATGGAAGCTCGACGGCCGCGTGGTCGGCCTCAAGACGGCGGCCGGCGCGCCGCGATAGAATCCGCGTGTCCCAAAAGACCGACGCGCGGTAAGATTCTCCACAACACGGCTCCACCTAAGACGCCTTCCTCGTGGACTTGGCAAGAAAGCGAGGTGCCCATGCCTCTGACCAGACTCCATTGGCAACCAAAACTCGTAGCGATCTTGTTGACGTGCGGCGGCGCTCTGACCGCTGGGGCGGCGATGGGTCAGGCCCAGAGGATGCAGGCCCAGCCAGCCGCCAAGACGCCCCAGATCACTTCCGTGTTCCCCGCCGGCGGTCAGCGCGGCTCGACCGTGAGTTTCGAAGTCAAAGGCAAGAACCTCGGCGAGGTCACCGACCTGCACTTCTCTGGACCCGGCGCGAAGGTCGAGAACCTCGAGGCCAAGGGCGCCGATCGGCTGCTGGCCAAGGTCGCGATCGATAAGGACGCACCGCTCGGCAACATCGCGCTAAGGGCACTGGCCGCCGATGGACTTTCCAACTTGAAAATGTTCCGCGTCGACGAACTGCCCGAAGCGATCGAGGCGGACGCCAAGAATGATCTGCCCCACGAGGCCCAGTCCATCGACTTCCCCGTGGCGATCAACGGACAGCTATCTGTGGCTGATGTCGATTGCTATCGCATCCACGTCGCCAAGCGGCAGCGACTCGTGCTCGAGGTGGAGGCGCGGCGGCTCGGCTCGCCGGCCGATACGCGATTGCGCGTGCTGGACGCGCGCGGCGAGTTCGTCGCCCAGGCCACCGCCACTCCCGCGGTCAGGCCGGACGAACGCATCGAGTACGAGTTTGCCGGGCCGGCCGATTACGTGATCGCCGTCGAAGACTCGCAGTACGGCGGCGGCGATGGAGCCGTCTATCGCCTGCGCGTCGGCCAGTGGTCGTTTGCGGCAAGTGTGTTCCCGCTCGGCGGCCGGCGCGGTGAATCGGTCGAGATTACGCTCGAGGGCGGCAACCTGCCGAGGCCGCTGAAACAGCGCGTCGAGTTGCCGGGCGACTCGCAAGTCGCCACGCTGCGACCCGAATTCAAGCAGAAGCGAGGCACGCTGATCACCCCCATGTTGCTCGCCGTGGGCGACAGCCCCGAACTGACCGAGAAAGAACCGAACGACGATGCGAAGGAGCCGCAGTCTCTGTCGGCCCCGGTCGTCGTCAACGGCCGAATCGGCCAGGCTCGCGACAAGGACCGATTCGTCATCGAGGCCAAGAAGGGCGAGAAAATCGCGGTCGAGGTCTTCGCCGATCGACTTGGTTCGGCACTCGACAGCGTGCTCACCATCACGGACAAGAACGGTCGCGTCGTCGCCGAGAATGACGACTTGCGCACCGGCCCGACCAACCGCAACCAGCGAATCGCGGTGCCTCAGCCGCCGGTTTCCGACTCGCGGGCCGAGTTCACCGTACCGGCCGACGGCGCCTACACGATCACCGTCGACGACCGGTACAACGGCGGCGGGCCGGAGTTCGCCTATCGACTTCAGATCGGACCAAACCCGCCCGACTTTTCGCTCGCCTACGGTACGCCTCAACAGCCGAACCAACAACAGCAACGGCAGAATCAACCTCCCGCACCGACCGATGTGATCAACCTCGAGCCCGGCAAGTCCGTGACAATTCCGGTCACGGTCACGCGGCGCGGCTTCGACGGCCCGATCGAACTCGCGGCCGAGGAACTGCCCAAGGGCCTGTCCGCGCAGGCGACGAACATCGCGGCCAAGCAGGCGGGCGGCCAGGTGGTGATCAAGGCGGAGAAGGACGCCGAGCGTCATGTCGGCCGGGTGCGCATCGTTGGGTCGGCAAAGATCGACGGCCAAGACGTACGCCGGCCTGTGCAGCAAGAGATCGTGCTCGCGTCGCTCGATCCGACGCACGTCGCACGCCACGCGATCAGCGATTTCGCACTCGTGGTCACGCGGCGCGAATCGCCGCTGGTCCTCAAGACGCCTGAGGAATTGGTGCTGGCCCGCGGGACCGAGACGGAGTTGCAACTGTCGATCGACCGCAGGGCCGGACTGAAAGGTCCGGTAACCATCAAGCTCGACAAGCTACCCAAGGGCGTTGACGCGACAACGTTGACAATCGCGGAAGACGAAACGTCTGGCGCCGTGAAACTGACTGCGGCAGCCAACGCGACGATTGCCAAACCAAAGATCCAGGTTGTCTCACAGGGCAAGCTCGGCGCCGCTACGGTCCAAGCCGCCACCGAAGTCGCGCTGGCGATCGTCATGCCGTTTGAATTGGCGATCGATCCCAAGGAGAAGCAGATCGAAGTCGAGGTGGGCGAGTCATGCTCGCTGAAACTCGGAGTCAAGCGGCAAGGCAACTTCGATGGTCCAATCACGCTGGCGGTCACTGGTCTGCCGACGGGCATGACGGCGACGCCCGACAAGATTGACGCGAACCAGGACGAGATCGAGATTAGCTTGGCTACGACGGCCGAGACCAAGCCCGGTAAACGATCGATCAAGATTCAGGCGGTCGGCGAGATCGGCAAGCAGAGGATCACCGTCGAAACCGCCGCGATTACGCTGACGGTGAAGCGGGCCGAGTGACCTAGGCACTGAGCGCTAGATGACCGTGCACGAATCTGAGAGTCACCCGTGCTACCCCTCACCCCAACCCTCTCCCCAGGAGGGGAGAGGGAGAAGACGCGCAACATGCATGGTAGTTGAACGGAGCGATCGAGATGTTATTCTCCCTCTCCCCGCTGCGGGGAGAGGGTCGGGGTGAGGGGTATTCTCATATTCGCGCACGGTCAGCTAGCCACCGGAGATGCTCGATGTTTGGTGGGACGACCACTACACCATCGAGAAGAACCTGACCAAGCGACTGCCGCCGTACGATCAGGCGTTTTGTGCGATCGTCGAAGACTTGCACTCCCGCGGTTTGGCCGATGACGTACTGGTCGCGGCCTACGGCGAGTTCGGCCGCGCTCCGCGGGTCGATTCGTACGCCGGCCGAGGACACTGGCCCAAGGCGATGGCGGCCGTGCTGACCGGCGGCGGCATTCGGCCCGGCCAGATTGTCGGCTCGACCACACGCGACGGCGGCGAACCGCTCGACCGGCCGCTCGCCCCCGGCGACCTTCTCGCCACGATCTACCACGCGCTCGGCATCGACCCGCACCGCACGCTTCCCGACCGCCTCGGCCGCCCCATCCCGCTCGTCCCATCCGGCGAGCCGATTCGCGAACTCGTGTAGCATTTATCGAGATTGCCCACAGTCCGACCAGCAAAGTAGGACAACACCGAAAAGCACAGGTGGTTGCCGATCACGGGGCGGCGAGCTAAGATGGCCATGTAGATGGCCAGGAGGATTGACGATGTCGAAGCAATGTTCGCTCGCCGAGGCGCGAGACCGACTTACCCGGCTGGTGCGTGATGTCGAGAAGGGTGAAACGGTGAAGCTGACGCGTCGCGGCAAGCCAGTCGCCGTGATTGTTTCGATCCGGGAGTTTCAAGGGATGAGGGACGGAAAGGTGGGATACTGGGAGGCGTTGTGCAAGTGGCGGGCGAGCCACAATCTCAAGAGTCTGCAGATCGATCCCGACATCTTTCAGAAAGTGCGAGATCGCTCGCCCGGTCGAAGGGTCGCTTGGTGAGTTTGCAGTACCTGCTTGATTCTGACACGCTTTCCGAGTCGATGCGGCCGCGACCGAATCGAAACGTTCTGCGACGGCTCCGCTTCAATCAAGATTCGATCGCGACCGCGAGCGTCGTCTGGCACGAACTGCTTTACGGGTGCTTCTGCCTTCCGGAGTCCCCGAAACGACACTCGATCGAGACACACCTCCACGAAGTCATTCGCCGCAATGTGCCCGTGTTGGATTACACCGCCGAGGCAGCCAGTTGGCACGCGGCAGAGCGCGCTCGCCTAAACCTGCTGGGACAGGAAGGACCGTTTCGAGACGGGCAAATCGCCGCGACAGCAAAGGTCAACGGCCTCATACTCGTGACGAACAATGTCCGTGACTTCAGACTGTTCCACGGCCTGAAAGTTGAAAACTGGTTCCGATGAAATAGTGCTCCTACGGGGCCGGTTCTACGGCCGCAAGTCTAGGCACTTGAGGGTCGTTTCGTCGCGCACGTAAAGCAGTCCGCCGGCCAGGGCGGGTAGCGCGCGAGTGGTCGAACGAAAAACGCGCGCCTGGACCAGCGGCCGAAACTCGCGCGGAGTCGGCTCGGCCAACACCAACTCGCCGTCGGTCTTCACGATCACGAGCCGCTCGCCGGCAAGGATGAATGTGGCCATGCCGAAGTTCTCTTGGGTCCACAGCACCTTCCCCGTCTTGGGTTCAATACAGCGCAGGCTCGCGACGCCCGCGTCCTGCCGGCCGTCGATGCCATACAACCGGCCGTCCTTGGCGATTGCTGTCGGGTATTGACTCGACATGACGTCATCGTTCGTCCAGACGATTTGGGCCTTGTCTTTGTGTACCTTGGCAAAGACCGCTCCGACGCCGTAGCTCGCGGTTGCGAAGATGTGGCCGTCGATGACGAGCGGATTGGCCGCGTTCACGGTTGGGCCGCGCTTGCCGAACGGAAACTTGAAACGCACCTGGCCCGTCTCGGGGTCGATCGAGACGACGTTGTACCGCGTGACCAAGATCACGTGCCGCACCCCGTCGATAGTGGCCGCCACCGGGGACGAATAACTGGCCTGCTCGTCGGTCGCCTGCCAGATCGTCTTACCCGTCGCCAGGTCGAACGCAACCAGCCCGCCGCCTGACCGTGCGCCGCCGACGTTCATGATCAACTTGCCGGCCTCGACGATGGGCGAGCTTCCCGCGCCGAAGTATCCGTTCGGGGCCTGGAACTCCCTGTACGCTGCACGCGACCAGATTGTCTTGCCGGTTTCGAGTGCGACGCAGTGGACGTCGCCGCCGCCGCCAACGACGTAGACGCGACGATCGTGTACGAGCGGCACGCAGCGTGGGCCGTTGCCCGCGGCGCCGACGTCGGGCCGGAAGCTCGTGGGAAACGCCGCCGTCCACAGTGGCTTGCCGCTTGCGGCGTCGATCGCCTCAACCCGTTCTTCGTCGTCGATTCGATGGAACACGATCACCCTGCCATCGGCCACCGCCACGCCGGCGACGCCCTCGCCGACGCTCCGCTGCCACAGCGTCTTCGGCCCGCCCGCCGGCCAGCGATCGGCGACCTTCTCATCGGCGGCGATGCCGTTGCGCTGCGGCCCAAGAATCTGCGGCCAATCGCCGGCTTGTGCTGCGCCGCCAATGAGCAGGCACGCGACGAACGCGGTTGCGCGGGGAACAATGTGTGGCATGGTGGCATCCGACAAAGATGAAGAGGAAGGAGGGAGCGGTCACTCTGAGCCCCTTTCATTCCTCAGTACCGCTCCACACTGAATAGGGTCTGAAATCGGCTTCGGTTGTTTAACCCGCAGCCGCAGGCGAGGCGTGGCTGGCGTTGGTTGTGCCTCGCCTGCGGCTGCGGGTTAAACGAATTCAAACCCCTTTCAGTGTGGAGCGGTACTCAGCTTCCGCTCCACCCTTGCTCCTTTCTATGGTTGAGCCGTCGATTGACGCTTGGTCGCCGATTGCTTACGGTACTGACCAAACACGCCGTTTGTCGAGGTGCCTAGTGCTCCGCATTCTCGGTTCGCCGCGCAGGCTGTGTGACGGGGTGACCCGGCGCGACTTGCTGCAAGTCGGCGGACTCGGCGCGCTGGGCGTGACGCTGGCCGATGCGATGCGAATCGAGTCTGTGGCCGCGGCGCCGGCCGACGTGGCTCGCACGTTCGGACGGGCCAAGGCGTGCATCTTGTTGTTCCCGTACGGCTCGCCGTCACAGCACGAGACGTTCGATCCGAAGCCCGATGCGCCGGCCGAGGTGCAGGGCGAAATGAAGGCGATTGCGTCGCGCGTGCCGGGTGTGCAGGTGTGCGACCGCCTGCCGCACGTCGCGAGCATCGTCGATCGCATCACGATCGTCCGCTCCGTGACGCATCCCTACCCGGAACACGGCGTCGCCTACGCGGTCACGGGCATCCCCACCTACACGCCGGCGCTCGAGACGCGCCCGCGCGATCCTCAGCATTGGCCATTCATCGGCTCGGTCGTCGACTACCTGGACGAGCGACGCACCGGCGAGACCCACCCGCCCGTTCCGCGAAATATCGGCGTGCCGTGGCTGTTGAACTCGAAGACCGACCTCGACGTGAGTGCGGGGCCATACGCCGCGTTCCTTGGTCAGGGCTACGATCCGGTCTGGACCGACTTCGACGGTAAGGGGACGCAGATCGCGCCGAAGTACACGGACGGCCAGTCGCGGGAGTTTCACGATCCGTTCGGCGGCACCGTGCCGGACGGGCGATTCTTCCTGCCGGCGGCCGGTCAGTTGCCCGGCGACGTCCCGGCCGAGCGGCTGGGCGTGCGCCGATCGCTGCTCGACCAGTTCGACAAATTGCGCTCGCAGATCGATGCGACCGGGCCGGCGCGGGTGTTCGATCGGCATCAGGAGCGGGCGTTCTCGCTGGTCACGTCGAACCGGATGCGCGAGGCGCTCGACATCGGCCGCGAGCCGGCGAAGGTGCGCGAGAGCTACGGCATGACGCTGTTCGGCCAGGCGTGCCTGGCCGCGCGGCGGCTGGTCGAGGCGGGTAGCCGGTTCGTCACGGTGTTTTGGGACGGCTTCGGTCAGTTCGCCAACTGCGCGTGGGACACGCACAATAATCACTTCCCGCGCATGAAGGAGTACCTGCTGCCCGGGTTCGACCTCGCGTATCCCGGCCTCATCCTCGATCTCGAATCGCGCGGACTGCTCGACGAGACGCTGGTGATCTGGATGAGCGAACACGGTCGCACGCCGAAGATCGACCCGAAGCCTCAGGGTGCGGGCCGGCACCATTGGTCGCGCGTCTATTCGGTCGCCTTGGCCGGCGGCGGCGTCGCGCGGGGCAGGGTGGTCGGCTCAAGCGATCGGCTCGGCGGCGAGGTCAAAGACACACCGGTCTCGCCCAAGGACATTCTGGCCACCGCGTTTCACTTGCTCGGCATCGACCCGGAGACGACCATCATCGACCGCCTCGGCCGCCCCATGCCGATCGCCGGCAGCGGCGTCGTGCGATCGGAAGTGTTTTGACGACCGGTTCGGTGATTTCGTTTAACCCGCAGCCGCAGGCGAGGCAGGGCTGGCGCTTGTTGTGCCTCGCCTGCGGCTGCGGGTTAAACGAGTCAAGTACGTTCACAGCGGGCCGTTTCGCAAGCCCAAGTCGGGCCCAGCCTCGACCGACTGACGTACCCTGCGCCAGCTAACGGTGAAGTAGCGGTTCCATTCCTTGAGGCCGAAGGCGCCGGCAACTGGGATTGTGCATCTCCGGTCGCCTGCGGCTCCGCGTTAAACGAGTCAAGCCTGCCGCGTGCGGCATGAACTACACCGTCTCGTAGCACGCGCGGCCGGGTTGGCAGGCTTGGCGGTTGGCGTCTTCGTTGTCGGGGCCGAAGAGGTGCATGGTCTTCAGACACCAGAACGAGCCGTCGCCGCAGCCGGGCAGGGCGTCTGCGATTTCGTCGGTCGTGCCGTGGACGTACATGCCGTTGGAACGAAGGTGGCAGCAGATCGGCGCGGCGACCTTCTTGGAGACGTTGAGGTCGGACATGGCAGAACTCGGAGTTGTTGGATGTTGTGCGTTGAGGGTTGAGCGACGCAGGGCAAGGCGGCCGCAGTCGACCGCCCCACACTTCGTCGTCACCCCTCAACGAAAACGCACTCGAATCATACCGCACGCGGCCATCAATGAGCCGTTTTCGCTTAACGCCGCTTAACGCCCAGCCGAAGGCGCCGGCAGAACATGGCTGGGGTTGTGCATCTCCGGTCGCCTGCGGCTCCGCGTTAGCGTAGTGCAGGCGGCCCGCCTGCAATGTCGTCAAAGGAAGCCGCAGGCGAGCCGCCTGCACTACGACTTCCTTGGGAGACGACTCAAACCTGCCGCGTGCGGTATGGCGAATGGCCGGCTGGACGCCTGCCCCACGGTCACGCCTGGACCGCGCGGAGCAGTGCGCGCTTCACGGCGGTCTGGACGAGCCTGACCTTGTAGGCGTTGTGGCTCAGCGGCTTGGCGCCTTCGGTCGCGGCCTTGCCGGCAGAGTCGGCCGTGGCCTCGGTGACAGCCTTGCCCTTGAGTGCGGCCTCGGCGGCGGCGGACGACCACGGGGTCGGCGCGACGTGACCGAGCACGACGCGGGCCGACTGCACCTGCTTGCCGTCGAGCTTCAGCGCGACCGACGCGGCCACGAGCGGCCAGTCGAGGGCCTCCTTCTGGCGGACCTCGTAGGTCGCACTCGCTGCACCGCGCGACGGGATGCTGATCGACGTCACGATCTCGTTCGGCGCGAGCACATTCTCGCGGTCGTCGCCGTTCTTTGGCGCGACGAAGAAGTCGGCCACCTTGACCGTGCGGTCGCCCTTGGGGCCGGCCAGCGTGGCCGAGGCGTCAAGGGCCACGAGCGCGGGCGCGAGGCTCGACGCACTGACGAACAGGGCCGGGCCGCCGCCGAAGATCGCGTGGTAGCGATTGTCGCCGCGCGGCACCAGCGGCTCGCCGTCGGGTCCGCGCGCGATCAGGCCGAAGCCCGCTCGGTAGTACCAGCAGCGCGGCCGCTGACACAGATCGCCGCCGACCGTGCCCGTCGCACGAATCTGCGGACTGGCGACCCCTTCGGCGGCTTGCTTGAGCGACGGGAACCAGTGGCCCACGTGCTCGTGATCGATCAACTCTTGCATGGTCACCAGCGAGCCGATCGTCACCGCCCCCTCGGCCTGCTTGATCTGGTTCAGGCCAGGGATCGACTTGATGTTCACCACGCGCGTGGGCGTGGAGATGTACTCTTTCATCAGCGAGAGGACGTCGGTCCCGCCCGCGAGGATTTCCGTCTCGCCCCATTTCGAGCCGAGCAGGCCGACGGCCTCCTTGACGCTCGTGGGACTGGCATATTCGAAAGCCTTCATTAGGCAACCCCTCCTTTCTTGTCCAGGGCGGCGAGTACACGGTCGGCGGTGAGCGGCAGATCGGGCACGCGGACGCCGATGGCGTTGGCGACCGCGTTGGCGATGGCCGCGCCGGGTGAGATCACGGGCGGTTCGCCGTTGCCGATCACTCCCTTGGCGTCGTACTTTGGCCCGCTCATCAGGTGCACCTTGATGTTGCCGATGTCGCCGATGCCGGCCAGCTTGTAGAACTCCATGTCGGGGTTCAACGTTCGGCCGGTGATCGGGTCCTGGATCTTTTCTTCCATAATCGCGTAACAGACGCCCATGATCACCGCGCCCAGGATCTGGCTCTCGCACGTCTTCGGGTTGAGCACCAGGCCCTGGTCTTGCACGGCGACGAACTCGTTCATCTTGACGATGCCGGTCTCGATGTCGACCGACACGTCGGCGATCTGCACGCCGCCGACGCCGCCCGAGGCGAGTCGATGCTCGCCGCTGGTCGGGCCGGGTTGCGTGCCGGTCTTGGTGAGCGGCTGCATGCCGAGTTTCGCACACGCCTGTTTCCAGGTCAGCGAGCGGTCGGCCTTGCCCTTCACCTGAACCTTGCCGGCGACGATTTCGAGATCCTCCGGCTTCGCTTCGAGCGCCGGGGCGACCTTCTCCAGCAACTCAGCCGCGGCGTCGAGGCAACCGCGACGGCAGGCCGAGCTGACGCCGCCCACGGTGGTCGATCCGCCCGATCCGCCGGACGGCTTGAACCGGCTGTCGCCGATGTTCACCTTCACGTCAGGCACGTTGATGCCGAACGTTTCGGCGGCGACCTGAGCGAGAATGGTCCGCGTTCCCGTGCCCAGGTCCTGGCTGCCCAGTTGCACGACGACCGATCCATCGGGGTTGATCGTCACGTCGCACGTCGAGTTATGCGGCGTGCCGCCCCAGGTGTGGATCGAGATGCCGAGGCCGCGTTTGATCGGACCGGCGGTCTTGTCGCCGCGCGGGTGGGCCTTTTTCTTCCAGCCGATCAGATCGGCGGCGATGTCGAGTTCCTCGGAGTACACGTCAGGCAGGCCGGTGAACCCGACGTTCTTCTTGAAGAACTCGAGTTCGTCCATGTTGAGCGCGGCGGCCAGATCGGCCAGCGCGCACATGGTCATGGCCGCGCCCTGCGGATGGTTGGGCGCTCGCCACGCCCGCTGCGGGCCGGTGTTGGTGGCGATGCCGGTGATGCGGGTCCGCGTGTTCGGGATGCTGCGGAACACGTAGGGCATGGCGCTTTCGGCGACCGTGCCGCCGCCCGGTCCGTTCGTGCCCCAGTGATGCGACTCCCACGCGGCCAGCGTGCCGTCTTTCTTCGCGGCGACCTTGATCCGTGCAAAGCCGCTCGGTCGCGTGCCGGCCGACATCAACTCATGGTTGCGATCGAGCATGACCTTCACCGGCTTGCCGGTCTTGCGGGCCATCTCGGCCGCGAAGATGCCCCAGCGATCGGGCGAGAACTTCGAGCCGAACCCGCCGCCGATGTGGTCGCAGACCGTTCGCACGTTGCCGGCCGGGATCTTGAGCGGCCCGCTAATCTGAGCTGCGATACCAGACACGTTCTGTGTGGAGATCCACAGCGTCAGTTCGTTCTCGCCGGTCCATTCGGCCACGACGCCGTGCGATTCGAGGCAGCAATGCGTGATCACCGCGATGCCGTAATCGCCCTCGACCGTGACCACGTCTCCCTTGAACGCGGCGTCGGGGTCGCCGGTGAGTTTCTCGCCGGCCGTCCGCGCGGCGGTAGTATCGTTGCCGTCCTTGTCTTTGCCGACGACGAACTTGCCGGCCGCTTCGGCGTCGCGGTCGTTGACGTAGTGCGGGAGCACTTCGTATTCGACCTTGATCGCGCGCACGCCGTCGATCGCGCGCTGCTCGGTTTCGGCCGCAACAAGTGCGATCTCGTCGCCGTGCCAACGAATCTCGCTGCCGACGCCCTGGATCACCAGCACGCCCTTGACGCCAGGCAACGCCTCGGCCGCACTGGTGTCGATCTTGGCGATCTTTGCGTGGGCGTGCGGGCAAAGCAGCAGTTTGCCGTGCAACATGCCGGGCCGGTTCACGTCGTAAGTGTATTTGGCCGCGCCGCTCGCCTTGGCCGGCCCGTCGAGGCGGTTGACACGCTTGCCGATCACTCGGCGCTGGTCCGCTTCTGGCCATTTGTACTCAGGCATTGCTCACTCCTCCTTTCGCCGCCAGGGCCTTGGCCGCTTGAAGCACGGCGCCCTTGATGCCCATGTAGGTTCCGCAGCGGCAGAGGTTGCCGCCGAGTCCGCTCTCGACTTGTTCGAGCGTCGGGTTCGGACATTTCTTCAAGAACGAGTTGCAGGCCATGACGAAGCCAGGCGTGCAGAACCCGCACTGTTCGGCGTCATTGTCCACGAACGCCTTGACGAGCGGATGATCGGCGCCGAGGCTCTCGATCGTTTTGATCGCCTTGCCCTGCGCCTCGATCGCGAGCACCGAGCAGGCATAGGCCGGCTTGCCGTCGATCTCGACCGTACACGCACCGCAAGTCGCTCGATCACAGACTCGCTTGGCGCCGGTGACGTCGAGGTCGTTGCGCAGCGCGTCGAGCAGCGTGACGCGCGGCTCGACCTTGAGCGATTTCTTCTGGCCGTTGACCGTGAGCGTGATTTCGACGGCGCCCGGCCCGGCAATCTTGGGCGAGCCGTCGCGCTGAGCGGCCTCGGCGAGCGAGTTGCTCAGCGCCGTCGCGGCGGCCGCGGCGCCCGAGCCGCGCAAGAACGCCCGCCGGCTGACCCCGCCTGAATCCATCCGCTGGTCACTCTCGTCGGATCTGGTCGGGTCGATGAGTCCCGGATCCTTCATGGGCAACTCCCTCCTTCCAGGTCCGCGTGGCGGCGGACCCTCTTCGTTGAAACTTGGAACCACAGGTGTTCATGTCCACTCAACCAAGGGGCGGGAAACCCTACGGGGCCCTCCACTCCGCCGGTTCGCAGCGGGCAGTTTGCCGTCCGCGCGGGCGCGGGTCAAATGAAAAATCGGGAAAACACCGGGCTTGGACAGAAGGGCTGGACACCGGTCGCGTACGGGTCAGCGAGTAGGCTGGGTGCGGCACCCAGCCTACTTGCTCCACGCCGCAAGTCCGGCTAAAGCCGGCTAAAGGGCCAGGGTCGTCTTGCCCATTGTCGCGGCCCGACCAGCGCCACAGCCGGATAGGCCCGCAGCCGTTTTCGCAGCAACATCGTCGCGGCACGATCTCGCATGTCTGCAATATAGAAAACGATTTCTAATTTGCAAGGACTAGGCTGCAAGCGGCGACGTGAGCCTTGTGGACACGCCGGCAAGGCGCGCGGCAGCACATCCATCACCTCAGCCGGCGGCGACTTCGTCCGCCTGCGGCGCGGTCGCGTTCCGATCGAGTCGAAAGGGTTCCAGTGCGACCGCGGGCGGCTGCCGCCGGATCAGTTGACAGACGATCTGGCCGGTGATCGGCGAAAGTTGCAAGCCGGCGCGGTAGTGACCGGCGGCGACCAGGATGTCGCGACGGCCGGGAACGGGACCGATGAACGGTTTCGAGTCGGGGCTGCCCGGACGCAGGCCGGCCCAGGTACGTTCGAGGTGAGCGGCGCCGAGCGTCGGCGCGATCGAAAGGGCGATGTCCAACAGACCACGGATGCCCTGTGGCGTCGGTCGCTTATCGAAGCCGACGTCTTCCTCCGTCGAGCCGACAAGCACGCGGCCGTCGAGGCGCGGCACCAGATACTGCTTGCCCATCATGATCACGCGCCGCAGCAGCGGCGGGTCGGTCGCGAGCAGCGCAATCTGTCCGCGGATCGGCTTGACCGGCAGCGACACGCCGAGCGACTCAAGGACACCGCCCGACCACGCACCAGCCGTCACCACCGTTGTGCCCGCCGCATACGCGGCGTCGACCGTGCGCACGCCGGTGACGCGGTCGCCGTTCGTGTCGAAGCCGCAGACCTGCGCATTCCCCACGAGTCGCACTCCGCGCCGTTCGCACGCGGCGGCCAGCGCGCGGCAGTGCCACGGGTTCCGCACCTGGGCCATCTCGGGAACGTGGTAGCCGACGCAAAACGCGCCCGCCAGCGCCGGTTCCAAGTCGCGAACCTCGGCCGGTTGCAACTCCTCCCAGGCCACTCCCTCTTTGCGATGGTGACCCGCCGCCGATCGCAGTGCGTGCGCGTCGCGCGAGTCGAAGCCGATCTCCAGGCCGCCGCACCGCACATAGCCGTTGTCCACGCCGGTCTCGTCGCGCAGCTCGGCCGAAAGCTGCCCAAAAAGCTCGCTCGACGCGCCGAGCAGCTTCGAGTAGGCCGACTGGGCCGTGGCCGCGCGGCCAGGCGGGATGATGCCCGCACCGGCCCACGACGATTCCTGAGCCATCGCACCCCGGTCGAGCACCGTGACGCCAAGGCCGCCCCGCGTACAGTAGTACGCGACCGACAGGCCGATCACCCCGCCACCCACGACAACCACATCACTCATTCGTCGACTCATGCGAGCATCATAATCACCCGCCGCGCGCGCTGAGAACCGCGCCTCTCCGCCGACCTTGGGAATAGTCGCGGGGCAAGTTTCCAACGCACCACCATTTCCTCAACGATATCGGCACGTTCGGGAACGTGTCCCACGCCGAAATCGTCCCGGCCCTTTGACGGGCGATCACAGGGGGCCTATGATCGGCGGCCATCGAGCATCACTCGATGAACGCCGCCGCGCACGTTGTTCGTAGGCCGCCTGAGCCGGTTCCGCGACACCGCCTGAAGGCGGGACTACGAACGCGCGCTGCAGGATCAATCGCAACTGGGAGACCGACTCATGAGTACGACGGCGAACGTGAATCGACTGACTCGACTCACGGTGGTGGTGTTGTGCGTTGTTTGCTCTTCGGCCCGTGCCGGCACGGCCGGCCAACTCCGGGCGGGCGCCGCCAAGGTGGACATCACAAGTCCCGATGCCGAGGCGCGCAACGAGCGACTCTACGCCCGAGCGCTTGTGCTCAGCGACGACGAGACCACGGCCGTAATCGTCGCCGTTGACGCCGTCGCGATCGGCGAGATCGGCGACATCAAGAACGACTACCTGCCGACCGTGCGCCGACAACTGGAGCAGGATCTGAAGATCAAGCCCGCCAACGTCCTGGTCAACGCCAGTCATTGCCACGGCGTGGTCTGCGACGACATCGCACAACGGACCGTGCAGGCGGTGAAGGAAGCGTGGCGCAAGATGGTTCCGGTCAGCGTCGGGGTCGGCGTAGGCCACGAGGACCGCATCATGGAGAACCGCCGAATCAAGCTGAAGAGCGGCCGGGTGGTCGACGTCCGTCACGCCTACTCGATGCCGCCCGACGAAGCGGTTGCCGCCGTCGGCCCGGTCGATCCGCAGATCGGCGTGTTGCGGCTCGACCGCAAGGACGGCCGGACCCTCGCAGTGGTCTACAACTTCGCCCTCCATCCGATCCAGGGAGTCCCCAGCGGCACGAACACGGCCGACATCACCGGTTTCGCGTCGCGCGTGATCGAAGACAACCTGAGCGACGACACGATCGCACTGTTCATTCAAGGCTGCGGCGGCGACATCAACCCAGTCTTCTACAAGGACGTCGATCACCCGCGCGACGCCGAGCCGCTCGGCAACCTGCTCGGCCTCAGCACGCTGCGAGCCGTCCGCAAGATTCAGGTTCGTCCGGACGCGAAGTTCAAGATGATCAACGAGACGCTCGCGCTGCCCCGCGCCGATTACGCCGCGCGTATCGATGCGATGCAGGCCGAGCAGCTTCGACTCATCGCATCACTCAAGGGCACCACCTTGAACCTGAAGACGTTTCTGCCGCTGGCCGTGAAGTACAACCTCGCCCGCGAGTTTCCGTCGTACTACGCACCGCGCTATCTGCACGACAAACAGATCGGCAGCGACGCCCTCGCCAAGCTCGACGCCGAGAACCGTCGCAACATGGAGGCGTACCTTCAGAACGTTCACGTCATGGAGGAACTCACGCGATTGCAGACGAACCTGGCCCTCTTGAAGAAGCACCACGCCCGCAACGCCGCCGCTGGAAAGACGATCGACATCGAGGTGGTCGGTCTGCGAGTCGGCGATTTCGTACTCGCAACGTCGCCGGGAGAATTGACCGTCGAGATCGGCCTTAACATCAAGAAGAAGTCGCCGCACGAGATGACCTTCGTCGCCGGATACACCAACGGCTACATCTACTACACGCCGACCGCGGAGCAACTGGCCAACCCCGGCGGCGCCCAGGAAGATTGCGACTGTCTGGTAGCACCCGAATGGCAGATGCTGTTCGAGAACAAAGTGGCCGACGTCCTGAAACGGTTGTAAGCCGATGATCGGCTGCGAGTTGCTTTCGACGCCCGCCGGCCCGACAATAACCCGCCGCCGGCAGCGAATGCTCCGGTGCAGCCGGGTGCACGACGCGGTTTGCGATTTGCCGTGCGCAAGTCGTTTAACGCCGAGCCGAAGGCGACGGCAGGCGGTTGTCCAGATAAGTGCCGTCGCCTTCGGCTCGGCGTTAAACGAAGCGCGGGAGCAAAGTGCGTCGCACACCCGGTGCAGCCAAGAGCTGGTCTGCTGGCGTTGACCAATCACCTTGACAGGGGGATTCAGCATGGCGACTCAAGAAGTCCGTTCGGCACGAGAACTGGAGCGTGAGTTGAGGCAACTCGCCGGCAACTTGCCGAGCTTCGTACAGGTGGCGGTGTTCGTCATCGTGTCCGCCGCGGCGACTGGCTTGGCGGTCTACATAGGGCGGTGGTCGCACGGCTTGGCGATCACGATCGGCGTGTCCGGCCCCATCGTGGCGGTGCTGGTCGCCTCTGCGATCAAGGTGGCGAACCAGTGGGAAAAAGGAATCGTGTTGCGGCTCGGCGAGTTCCAGGGCATTCGCGGTCCTGGCGTGTTCCTGATCGCCCCGATCATCGACCGCGTGCGCATGATCGACATGCGCGTGCAGGCGCTGGACATTCCGTCGCAGGAGGTCATCACCCGCGACAATGTGCCTGTGTCCATCAACGGCGCGCTGTTCTTTCAAGTGAAGAACGTGGAAGCGGCCGTGATGAAAATCCAGGATTTCGTGTTCTCGATGTCGCTATTGGCCCAGACGGCGCTGCGCGACGTGATCGGCGGCATGACGCTCGACGAACTGCTGAGCGAGCGCGAACGGATCGGCAAGTTGATCGAGTCGGCGGTCGAGACGGACTCCGGCGAATGGGGTCTGCACGTCTCGGCCATCCGACTGCTCGACATCGACATGCCCGAGGACCTGAAGCGGATCATGTCGCGTCAGGCGGCGGCCGAGCGCGAGAAGCGGGCGACGATCACCAAGGCCGAGGGGGACAAGCTGGCCGCCGAAAACCTGGCAGCGGCCGCGGCCACCATGCACGCCAGCCCCGGCGCCATGCAGCTTCGCACCTTGCAAACCGTCGACGGACTCGGGCCGACGGCGTCCAACACGGTCGTGCTTGCCGTCCCCATCGAGATCATCGAAATGGTCCGCAGGCTCGGCGCAACGGCAGTACCCAAGGAATGACGATCCCGATATACTGGCGGCCCGTTCGACACGGACCTTCACAGAACGGTTGCCTCACGCAAGGAGGGAAGCCCCGTGAGAAGCATCTGCCGCGTTGGGTTTGCCCTGGTCGCTTGGGCGGTCCTCACAGGTCCGGCTTGCGCGCAGGGCTTGATTCATCAGCTTCCGGCGGACGGCACGACCGTGCGCTATCAGGTCGCCGTCACCCAGAAGGCCGCCGACGGCCAGACGACGAACGAGGCCATCGACGTACGGATCAGTTCGGTCGGGGTCGCGAAGTCCGACGCAGGCGACGTGCGATGGATCGAGATTTCGCTACGGCGCCCTGAACGTTCGCAGATCCTCAAGGTTGCTATCCCCGAGAAACGGTTTGGCGACGCACAGAACCCGTTCGCACACATCCGCCGCGCTTGGCTGAAGCGAGACGACGCCGAGGCCGAGCGCGTCGATCCCGAACGAGCCCGCCGCGCCGTAGCCGTGTTCCTCGTGCCGCACTTTGAGGGGCTTGCCGGCGACGCGACCGAGACCATCGAGACCAAGCAGGGCAAGTTCGATTGCACCGTGCGCGAAGGCAAGGCGGTCGTCACGCTCGACAACGAATCGGTCGAATCGACCGGCAAGTTCTGGGTCACTCCCAAGGCGCCGCTCGGCTGGGCCCAACTGGAACTCCGCCGCCGCACCGTGCGAAACGGCGAACTCGTCCGCGAGAGCACCTCGCGATTCACCATCGCCGAGGTCGCCGCCGACGCCCAGAGCGCCCTGCCGGCACAGCAGTAACGAAACGGCGCCCGCAACCGGCCTCGCACGCTTCCTCGCATTTCTGTAGTCTGACTGCAGAAATACAAGGATGCCAAAATGCTCATTCAGCGGACTCGTTACCTGCAAGCGATCCGGTCCGTGCTTGCGGCTAATCCTATTTGCGCGATTCTCGGTCCGCGCCAGTGTGGCAAGACAACGCTGGCGCGACAGTTTGCGGCGACTCGGACGGCGCACTACTTTGACCTCGAAACGGCCGCCGCGCGCAGGCGGCTGGCCCGCCCGGAACTCGCACTCACGCCACTCACCGGCCTGGTCGTAATCGACGAGATTCAACGGCAACCGGAGTTGTTCACTACGCTTCGTCCGTTGGCCGACCGCCCCAAATCGCGCACCCGGTTCTTGATCCTTGGCAGTGCATCGCCCGAACTGGTGCGTGGGGCTTCAGAATCGCTGGCCGGCCGCGTCGGTTTTGTCGATATGAACGGCTTCGATCTCGATGAGGTCTCCCATGAGCGATCGGCGCGCCTGTGGCTGCGCGGCGGATTCCCACGCTCGTTTCTTGCCCGTAACGATTCGCTCAGCCTGCGCTGGCGGCAAGATTTCGTCCGCACGTTCTTGGAACGCGACATTCCGCAACTGGGCGTGCGCATTCCGACCGAGGCGCTGCGCCGCTTCTGGATGATGGTCGCCCATTACCACGGCCAAATCTGGAACGGCGCCGAGCTGGCCCGGTCTCTGGCCGTTTCGGAGCACACCGTGCGATCGTACCTTGACCTGCTCTCGGGAACGTTCCTGCTCCGGCAACTTCAACCGTGGTTCGAGAACATCTCGAAGCGCCAGTACCGAGCGCCGAAGGTCTATGTGCGCGACAGCGGCCTGTTGCACGCACTGCTCGCGATCGAGCGGCGAGACGATTTGGAATGCCACCCGAAGTTCGGCGCCTCGTGGGAAGGCTTCGCACTGGAACAGGTCCTGTCGACCGTCGGGGCCGATCAAGCGTTCTACTGGGGCACGCATGCCGGGGCGGAACTGGACCTGGTGCTCTTTCGACATGGCCGACGCTACGGCATCGAATTCAAGGCCGGCGACGCCCCGGAGATGTCGCGGTCGCTGCATATCGCCATCGAGGACCTGAAGCTGGAGCGGGCGTGGATTGTCTACCCGGGAACAGAATCGTATCAGGTTCACGAGCGCGTCGCGGTGACGCCAATCGGCCGCGTGTCAGGGGCGTTGGCGAAACTGCGATAGAGGCCAGAAACGGAATCGGGTCTACGGTTTCGGAAATGACAGGTTGTCAGCTTTCCGGTGGGCAGTCGCTAGCCACCGGAACCCTGAGTTCCGGCGAGAATCCGGCCTGTGACAACGGAACGGACCATGACTCAATCAGCTCGTGCGGACACTCATAAAGGAGACCTGATGCACCCATGAGATTCGCGCCACAGGTTAGGGACGCTCCGCCGGGGAACGAAAACCTCTGCCGGCCATCCAGTGCTCTACTTCACTGGCGGGTTCGGCAGACTAGCGACATCGGCGCCGAGCGGCGTCTTGTCGGCGCCCATCTCGCGCTGAGGTGAATCTTCTTTCAGTTCGAAGTCGCCCGGCATGATTTCGGCCGCATCCTTTGGCTCGCCGCTGTACGCGAATTCGGAATTCACCTTCAGCGCGTCGGACACCTTGGTCGCCCAGCGCTCTTGCCATTCTTCGGGCGTCTTCAGAAACGGGCGGGCGGCGGCGGCCAGGTCGCTCTGTGCGTGGGTCGCGGCCATCACCCAGGCCGCGCGGCCGCAGAATGCGTTGACGCCGCCCGAAAACTCGAAGCGATCGACCGGCACGTCGGGCAACTTCCACGCATCCCAACGAAAGAAGACGCCCGGATACTGCGACGGAAACGTGATGATGTTGTCGTCCATCCGGATCGTCGTGAGCGGCAGTTGCCCGATCGCCCTGGACTCGTCCTCGACCAGCACGTTGATCGTGTTGCGGGCCGCGACGGTGTTCTTGCGCAGGAACATGCCGAACTTCGCGTCGTCTTTGGCCGCTGCGGTGATCTGCCATTCGACCATCGCCTGGTCGGCGACCACGCAACAGTTTTCAAGACGCAGGTCGGGCGGCAGGTCAACCAGTCCGAACACCACGTTGCCCACGATGAACATGCGTTCGAGCGTGATCTGCGGCTTCTCGTCGGCCATCGCGATCGGATGCACGCCGATCAGCACGCCCTCTTGCGAGCGCATGGTGCAGCCGGCCAGTTCGAGTTGGTCGGGCGCCTTTTCCAATTCGATGGCCGGCTTGCCGAATCCGTACGGCTCGAAGTGGAACCCCTCGATGCGGATGGCGCCTCCGCCGGCGATGCGCAGGGTGTTGGCGATGACCGGGTGAAAGTCGGGGCCAGCGACGAGCGTGATCGACTTGGCCGGCATCTTGATCTCGCTGCGGAACGACTCGTTCGATGCGACTTCGATGACCTGGCCGTCTTTGGCGGCGTCGAGCGCATCCTGAATGTTTCGCAGTGGCGAGCCGGGTTCGACCACGAGCCGGTCGGGATCGGCGAGCGCCTCCTTGAGTTGTTTCGATTGCGGCTTGGTTCGCGCCGCCGCGCGCGATGCAGACGACCCGGCCGACGAGCGCGCGCCGCCCGGCTTGCGTGTGCTCTTGGCCGCGGATCCAGCCGGGCCGGTACCCGAACTCGCCTTCGACGGCTTGGACGTCGCCACGGCGGCGGTTTCGTCGTCGGCGTCGCCCGCCGTTCGGGTGAGCAGTGCTTTCAATTGCCCAAAGTCCAGCCGCGGCCCGAACAGCACCGCCGCACCGACCGCCACGACCACCAACATGCTGACGACGAGAGTCGCGATCGGCCGCTTGGCGGGCTCGGTGGCCTGTCGCGGAACGACGACCACCTTTTTCCAGAACTGAGTGGTGCCTCCCAAAGTCGGCGGCGTGGAGGGCGGTTCCTGCGGGCCGCCGGACGTGGGAAAATCGCGGTCGAGCTCATCGGCGTCGGTCGGCGACCGGCTCGGCGTCGTCGGACCTGTGGCCGGTTCATCGTCGACCGCCTCCAGGTCGCTTGTTCCGCCCACGTCGGCAGCCGGGCGCTGCGAATCGGTTTCTTCATCGCGACGCTCCTCGGCTGGTGAGGCGTCAGGTGCCGGACTGGCCGCGCTCGTCGCTGGCGGTTCCGCCGACTCCGCGACCGGCGCGAGGTCGTGGTCGCCTAGTTCAGCCAAGGCGTCGGCGAGTTGCTGCGGCGTCTGAAACCGTTGGCTCGGCGCCTTGGCGAGGCACCGCAGCACGATCCGTTCGACCGCCTCGGAGACGGCGGGGTTCAGCTCGCGCGGCGGCAGCGGCGGTTCGTTCAACACGCGCGTCGCGACGCCCGACGGGTTCGCCGAACGAAACGGTGGCTGACCAACGAGCATTTCGTAGAGGCAGACGCCGAGCGAGTAGATGTCGGCGCGGCAGTCGAGACCTGAGTCGGCCAGCAGGCATTCGGGGGCGAGATACTCGGCGTCGCCCACGATCTCGCCGCTGTGCGACACCTGTTCCTCTTCGTCGCCGGCGAAGCTCTTGGCGAGCATGAAGTCGCCGAGCTTCGCGCCGCCTGCCTTCGCGACGATGACGCTCGACGGCTTGATGTTGCGGTGCACGATGCCGTGCGCGGCCGCTTGCTCGAGCGCCTCGGCGACCGAGCGAATGATCGGCACGGCCTCGGCCGCGCTCAGTCGCTTGCGCTTCGACAAGAGATCGCGCACGCTCATCCCATCGACCCATTCCATCGCGAGAAAATGGCGGTGGTCGGTCTTGCCCGTGCTGAACAGCTTGATGATCCCCGGGTGCCTTATTTCGGCCGCGGCATGAATGCCCCGCTCGAAGCGTTGCATCATCTGCTCGTTCTTGACCTGGGTGGCGGCGAGCACTTTGAGCGCGACCTCGCGGCCCTTGCCTTCCTCGCGCGCGTGGAACACTGCGCCGCTCGGCCCGGCGTGGACGATGTCGAGCAACTCGAACTTGCCCAGGTGCCGGCCGGCCAATGGGAACTCAGGCGGCGGGATCGCCGCAATCGTCGATGCGCCCGGTGACGCGGCGGCGACGAACCGGAACCGCATCGCCCCAATCTGCAACTCTTCGCCGTGGGCCAGCACCGTGTCGGACACCTTGAACCCGCCGACCCGCGTGCCGTTCGTGCTCTTGCAGTCGACCACGTGCCAGCCGTCGCGTTCGAGTTCAAACGAACAGTGGATGCGCGACAGCGAGCTGTGTTCGATGCGGATGTCGCAGCCTTCGCCGCGGCCCAGCAGCGTCGGCTTGTCGGTGTGAAGTTCAAAACGATCGGCGGGGGCGTCGCCAGATACTAATCGCAGGTGAGTGCTCATGAGCATCACGCCTTCGCGGCGTACTGACCCTCCAGCCAGTGCATGAACTCGACGCCCTCCGGCGACGAGACGGCCACGTTGATCCCGGTGCTCGGACTTTCGGCCGAGCGCAGCCACTGGGCGAAGTCTGCGTTCAGTTCGGGCTGCTCGCCGGCGTCGAGATCGTCGGGCGGAATGTACTGCTCGATCACCCGCGCGATGTCATCGGCTCGCTTGTACCGCTCGGCGGGCCGCTTGGCCAGCATCGCCGCGATCGTCTGCTCCAGCGCGCGTGGCACATCCGGCGCGAGCACCGTGACGGGCTTGGGCAACTCGTTGGCGTGCCGCATCATTTGCCGGATCGCGTTTGAGTCGGGAAACGGCGGCTGGCCCGTGAGGCAGTGATAGAGCGTGCAGCCGAGCGAGTAGATGTCGCAACGAGCGTCGGCGGCGTGGGCGTCCTGGGCCTGTTCGGGCGCCATGTAGTCGCAGGTGCCGACGATCACGTCTTGCATCGTCGGCTGTTCGCCGCTGGCAAGCGTGTCGGGGAAATCAAGCGTGTCACGCGACGCACCGAACTCCATCACCTTGACCACGCCGTTCGTCCCGACCCAGAGATTGGCGGGCTTCACATCGCGATGAATGATTCCCTGATCGTGCAAGTGTTGTAGGCCCAGCGCGGCCTGCCGAACCAGGCGGCACGCCTCGGCAAACGGCAGCTTCTTGTCGCGATCGAGCCGCATGCCGAGCGTCTCGCCCTGCAGATCTTCGAGCGCGATGTAGACGATGCCGGCCACGTCGCCGATGTGATACATGCGCACGACGTTGGCATGCTCAACTTCCATGGACACGCGGGCCTCGCGCCCCATGCGGGCCAACTTCTCGGGGCTGAGTGCGATCGATCGCGGGAACAACTTCAGGCTGACTGGCTGATCGTACTCCCTGTGCACGGCGTGAAAGATCGTGCCGAGTCGCTCGGCGACGATGCGGTCGAGTACGCGGTAGGGGCCGACGTCATGCGGACCGGCATGCCCGGCGAGCAGCGCTTCGGCCTGGAATTCGGTGAGTAGCTCTTCGGCGACGAGCCAGCCCACGAGTTCATCCACGCCAGAGTTTGGACTCGCCTGCGCCCGCCAGCGACCGATCCACTGGTCCGCCTCAGCGTCGCTGAGAAGCCCATTACGAATGATCCACTCACGAATCTGCTCGGCACTGTCCATGCATCCACCCCCGTTCGCGCTGGCGCCATGACTCACTGCCGGCCACTATAGCGATCCCGAACGGCGCACAAAAGCTCTCGCGACTGCCTGTTCGCGACAACGGGCCGATGTGTTAGACTTCGTGCGTCATGCTCCACCCAACTCCCAGACACCGACTAGTCGACGCCCACGGGCGGCCGTATTTTCTCTGGGACGTGGAGATGACGTTGGACGAATTCCGCCAGCGGCTGCAGGATCCCGACCCGGATGTTCGATCGTTTCTGATTGGCAAGCTGATGCGTCAGGCCAAGCCCGACGATGTGTTCACGTTCGTTCGGCCGGGCGAGATTCGGCAACTGTGGCCGCAGGTCGTTCGCCATCTCGGCCGGTCGCGCGAGTTCTGGGCGTGGCTGTTCGACGCATGGGAGGCCCAAGGGCATGTCTGGCGGTAGACTATCACCCCTCCAGATGCGCGTGCTGCGGATACTTGCCGCCGTGCGACCTCAGGGAGTCGTGACTGGCGGCGCGGCGCTGGTCGGGTTTTACCTCCAGCATCGAACGACTCGCGATCTCGATCTGTTCTGGCACGGCCGGCAGCATCTCGGCGATGTGTCACGCATGGTCGAGGATCTCTTAGTCGGCGAGTCTCTGACTGTCGAGCCTGTCCAGACATCCAGTTCCTTCAGAAGGCTCCGCGTGAGCGATGCTGCGGAAACCGTAATACTCGACTTGGTTGCCGACCCAACCGAGACGATTGAGCCGCCGCGCGTCGTGGATTTCGACGGGGCTCGGTTGGTCGTTGATGCGCCACACGAGATACTCGTGAACAAGCTGTGCGCGCTGCTGGGGAGCATGGAACTACGCGACTTGCAGGATGTTCGCGGCCTGCTTTCGGCAAACGGGGATCTGGCGCGAGCGGTTGCGGATGCGCCGCGCAAGGACGCCGGGTTCTCTGCCCTGACTCTGGCGTGGATTCTGAAAGGTATGAGGGTCCGGACGCTTGCGGAAGCCGTCGGGATCAGCGCATCCGACGCCGAGGCGTTGGCCATGTTTCAATCCGACCTGGTCGATCGCCTTCTATCCATAGGCGCGCCGGAATAAGCGGCCGTTTTCGTCGCCCTCAACACGATGGACAGTTCAGGCAACTCACCGCACGCGGACAGGCACAACTTCTGGGTCCTTGCGTTGCACCACATCGTGCTGCGCGTCGGATGGATCTTCAAGACCGAGACGGTGATCATGCCGGGGTTCCTCGACGCGTTGGGCGTCGGCGGTGCGGTGCGCGGGTGCCTGCCGGTGCTGAATCGCATCGGACAAAGCGTTCCGCAGTTTCTGTTCGCGCGACGGGTGCGGCGCATGCCGCGCCAGAAGTGGTCGCTGGTGGCAGTCAGCCTCGGCCAGGGCCTGCCGTGGTTGGCGCTGTCGGGGATCGTCTGGCGCTGGCCGCAACTTAGCGCCGGCGCGCACGCGGCGGCATTCCTCGTGATCTACTTTGTCTTCAACGTCACCTTCGGCAACTGGGCCCTGTTGAGCGGCACGATTCAAGGCAAGCTCATCGCGATCGACCGCCGTGGACGGCTGTTGGGCGTGTCGAACTTCTGGGGCTGTACGCTGGCGGCGGCGGCCGCGGCGCTGTGGCTTGGTCGCTGGTTGGCACATGGCTTGGCCGGCTACAGCATCATCTTCGCGGTCACGGGTGGTGCGTTTGTGTTGGCCGGCCTGTTGGCGAGCGCGTTCATCGAGCCGGCGGTTGAGCCGTCTGGGGCGGATTCGGGTCTGGCCCAGTTCCTCCGCCAGGCGTGGCGTCATGTCGCCGCCGACCGCAACTTCCGACGCCTCATCATGGTGGTCGCGCTGTTTCACATGGTGCTCATCTTGTTCCCACACTACATCGCCTACGCGCGCATTCGTCTCGGCGCCGGCAGCGATTGCTTCGTGCTGTGGGTGGTCGTGCAGAACCTGAATAACGCCTGCGGCAGTGCGCTGGTCGGTCCGCTGTCCGATCGGCGCGGCAATCGGCTGGCTCTGTCGCTGCTCACCACTGTGGCCGCGGCTACGCCTGTCGTTGCGATTTGGCTCGGCCACTTGCCCGCGCCGCTGGCCGACTGGGGTCGCCCGTCGTTCTGGCTTGTCTTCCTGCTGTTGGGATTCACGCCGATCACGCAGCGGATCATCGTGAACTATGCATTGGAAATCGCACCGCCGACCGAGCACGCGATCTACCTGGGCACCGTGCAACTCGTTCAGGCATTCCCATTGTTCTTCAGTCCGATCTTCGGCTGGTTGATCGACGCTACGTCGTTCGAACTCGTGTTCTTGACGGGATCGGCGATGATCCTGGCGGGCGGGGTTATCGCTCACGGCCTGGCCGAGCCGCGCGGGACGAGTATCGAGGTTACGCCGCCGACCGAAACCTGAATCGCTCAAGCACTCGCCGGCAGAACATGGCTGGGATTGTGCTTCTCCGGTCGCCTGCGGCTCCGCGTTAAACGAGTCAAACCTGCCGCGTGCGGCATGGTAGCGCGCGGCCGGCTTGGCCTGTCCGCCGAACCAAAGGCAGGGCGTGATTCTCTTGCGCCTGTCCGCAACCCTTCGCCGCCGCGCGTTCGGGTGCGCTGGCGCGACTTCTAGAAAATGCCGAACCGCTTCGGTCGGGCGAGTTCGTCGAAGTTTGCGTGTCGAATCTCATCGCGCCAGGCGTTGAGGTCGACACCGTGGTCTTGTCCGAGCATTTGCTTGAGCGACTCGCGGCAGCGAAAACGGACCGCAACGTCGGGATCGTTGAGGCCGCCGACCAGTGCCAGGGCGGCCTGCTGACCGGGCAACTGACCCAGCGCCTCGGCGGCGGCGAGCCGCGCATCAAGTTCGGGATCGGTCAGGAACAGCGAATCGAGATTCGCCGTGGCGTCTTGAGCCTTCAACTTGCCGAGCACGCGGCAGACCGCGATGCGCACGGCAGGTTCGGCGTCGCCCATCGCGGCGACGAGCGCGGGCGCCTGGTCCGCGCCGCCGATCTCGCCCAGCGCCTGGACGATGATCACACGCGTGTGCGGGTCCGGGTCGGCCTTGAGCGCCAGCGCCAAGATGTCGCAGACGTCGGCGCGCAGCGCGGCGTCGCCGCGTGTGTGACTGGGCTTGCCCAGATACTCGAACGCCTCACGCCGTCGCGCGGGGTCGAGACTCTCGCGAATCACGCCCAAAGCCGTGGCGACCGAGTCGACCGCCGGGGTCTGATCGCGTGTTCGCGCAAAAGGCAGGGTCGACTGGCAGGCGCCGAAACTCAACGCCATGACCGACAGCGCGATTGCCGTGACGTACCGCCATGTGAGTTGACGACGCGCAGCGATCCAAGAATTGATGTGTTGCAGGGCCATACTGTTCCGTGCCTCCACGTTCCGTGTCCGCTTCCGCCGTTCCAGGCGGGGCGGGACTATAGCAAGGGCCCCTAAACGGGCCAAGGTCTTTCGGCGCCGGCCGGTCGGGCTGCTCGTGCAATCGCCACGCTCGCTACAACCCAACTCGCACGACGCCAGGCAGCTTCTCGCCGCAGATCAACTGAGGGGCGCGTGTCGTATGCTCGCACGAGACCCGGTATATTTATTGCCGGGCCGAGCAAACCCCTGTGAGGCGAACGGCTGCCATGAGTACTCTGACTCTGCCCGTGCGGGATGTGTCCCGTCTGCTCGAGGAGATGGTGATGAACGAGCCGGTTCACCGGCCTTGGGAGTCGCGACGCCGGCCGCGCGTGATGGCCGTCATGCCTGCGTACAACGCCGCTCTGACCCTGGAGCGCACCATCGCCGACATCCCGCCGGGCAGCGTGGACGAGGTTCTGGTCGTGGACGACTGCTCGCGCGATAACACGGCCGAGGTTGCCGAGCGGCTCGGACTGCGGGTCATCCGCCACGCGCAGAACCGCGGCTACGGCGGTAACCAGAAGACCTGCTACACGGCCGCACTCGAGACCAACGCTGACATTGTGGTCATGATCCATCCGGACTATCAGTACGACAGTCGAGTGATCCCACACCTGGTCGGTTTCATCGAACTGGGCATTTGCGACGTCGTACTCGGCTCGCGCGTACGCACGCGGCGCGAGGCGCTCGACGGCGGCATGCCGATGTGGAAGTACATCGCGAACCGCGGGCTGACCGTGATCGAAAACGTGCTGCTGGGCCAGAACCTGGGCGACTTTCACAGCGGCCTGCGGGCCTACCGCCGCGAGGTGTTGGAGACCGTTCCGTTCATGGGCAACTCGGACGACTTCGTGTTCGACACGCAGTTCCTCGTTCAGTGCGTCCACTTCGGTTTCAAGTTGGGTGATGTCCCCGTGCCGGTACGATATTTCAAGGAGGCGTCGAGTATCAACTTCCGCCGCAGCGTACGTTACGGCAACGCTACGCTGCTGACGATCGGCCAGTACTGGGCCCAGCAACTGGGACTGGCGAACCTGCCGATGTTCCAGCGGTCCAAGCGAACCGAAACGCGACCGCAACCGTAGGGAATCAGCAGTCAGGAGTCAGGATTCAGGTGGGAGTCGACCCACTTGAACCTGATCCCTGAATCCTGACTCCTGAATCCTGAATCCTCATTCATGTCGACCGACGCCGCGCCCTCGGAACCTCAGATCGCGCCGCCGCCGCTGGCTCGGCGGGCGGACCCACCGGAGTTCGCCAAGCTTCTGCTTTCGCTGTTCATCGTAACCGCCGCCGCACTGATCGTTGTCGTACACCTCGAGTCGTTCCTTACCGACAAGAAGTTCGAGGGTGTACTGATCTCCACCGGCCTTCGCGCCGATCTTCAGCGATCACTGATCAAGACGCCGTTCGAGTTGTTGTTCGGCGTCGCGGCCGTCGTGCTGATCGGTGCGTGGTTGGTCGGTTCGGGGCTCAGCGCCCTGATCTCGTGGACATCGTTGCGGCGGATGCTCTGGCGATGGGCGAAGCAGTTTCTGTTTGTGGGGGTGATCGGACTCTTCGAGTTGCTCTGGGGTTGCGGCCCGCTGTTGCGCGGTTCGGCCGGCGATAGATGGTTCGCTACACTGCTGGGCCTCTTGCCCTTGTTTCACACGGTCGCCTGGGGCGGTCTCTTGGCCGGCTCGGTCGACCTGCTGCTGCTCCCCGACCGGCGACCGACTCTGCGGCGATGGTTGGCGCACCCCGCGGTTGCGTGGCTGGCGGCGGCGACCTTCGCCGCGACGTTCGCAACGCTTGGCATCCTCCAATACCGCGCCCTCATGGTGCCGCATGGCGACACGGCCATGTACGAAGAACACCTCTGGAACCTGCTGCACGGCAAGGGGTTTCGCAGTCAGCTCGACAGTGGCCGGCTGTTCCTGGGCGAGCATCTCGAGGTGATCCACATCGTGCTCATACCGATATATATACTGAGTCCCTCGCTGCCGACGCTGAATGTCTGCATGAGTTTGGGCCTCGCTTCGGGAGCGATCGCCGTCCGCTCGATCACGCAGCGACTGACCGGCTCAGGCGGCGCGGCAAACTGGCTGGCGGCCGCCTACCTGCTGTACTTTCCGGTTCAGTATCTGATCCTCGAGGCCTCGCTGAAGACGCTCCGTCCAGAGAACCTGGGCGTGCCGCTGCTGTTGTTCGCGCTCTGGGCTCTCGAAGCGGGTCGCTATCGCACGATGCTCGCGCTCATGGGCCTGGCTGTTCTGGCCAAGGAAGACTATGCGATTCCGATCGCGATGATCGGTCTGTACTTGGCGGGACGGCCCGCGCCGCGGCGAGTTCGCCTGCTTGGCGTGGGCGTCTTTGGGCTGTCGGTCGTGTTGCTGTGGTTTGTGCTCAGCGTATTCATTCCGTACTTTCGTGGTGGGCCGCCACATTACACGGCTTACTTTCAAGAACTCGGTCGAACGCCCGTAGAGATCGTGGCGAACGTCGTGCGACATCCGGCGCTAGTGGCGGACCGGCTGCTGACGATTGAGAGCGCAATCTACGTGCTGACCCTCACGATTGCGTTGGGCGGCGTGCCGCTCGTCGGGCCAACTCGCGCGTGGACGCTGGTGCCGACGCTCGCTTCGATCTTGCTCATTCAGCTCAAGGACGCGCGAACCCCGTTCTTCCATTTCCATGCCCCATTGGTGCCGGTCATCTTCTGGGCCGCCGCAGAAGGGCTGAGGAGATTACGGACAACAGATAGTGGAGTGCGGGTTGAGCAGGGCGCTGATGTACAGGGTGGCTCGTCCGCTCCGCAGCCCCCCGTCGACAATCCGAGGTCCTGCCGCTTCGCTTGCTTCGCCGCGATGTGTGCGCTTGTGAGCGGTGTCGTGGCGGGCAAGTCGCCGTTGTCGATCGCGTTTTACGACATGCACGCGGGCCAGCGTGGTTTTGCTCGCTTGCTCTATTCGCACAGCCAGCGCGTTCGCAGCTTCGACAAGGTGCACGAGCTGATTCCGCTGGACGCCCGCGTGGCTGCAACCGACTACGTGCGGCCGCGGTTTACGCATCATCGCGAATGCCACCAGTACGGCGAGGGCGGACTCAAGCCGCATGTGCCGCCCGAGTCGATCGACTACATCGTTGTGGACTTGGCCGGCCCGTTCAGCGATTGGATGCAGGGCCGAGCCATCAAGGAGCTGCGCGACAGGGAACATTGGGAGGTCATCTACGACGACCTGTTTTTCTTCCTGGTGCTGCGAGCGAAACGCCCCGGTGAAAAAGGGGCAAGCTCCAAACTCCAAATCCCAAGGGGCCACCCCGAACACCTGAACGCTGGGCCGATTGAAGCCTGAGGTTTGCGACTTGGAGCTTCCTCGCGTTCTACTTCTTCTTTGGTTCCGCCTCTTTCTTCTTCCGCTCAGCCGCATCTGCGATGATCCCTTCGGGGTCGTCGTCGAACGCCTGTTTGCAGCCCGAACAGCAGACGTAGTACGTCTTGCCCTTGTACGTGACCGTCATGGTGCCGCGCCCGCCGGTGACGATGCACTTGGGCCCGGAGTCGGCTTGGCTCGCGAAGCTGCCGCCCTCGCGCGTGTAACCGATCTCCGCCACGCGGGAGAAACTGGTTTGACCTGCGGCACGGGTCTCGACAAGCAACAGCAGTCGGTCTACGTGGCGGATCTGAAAGGTCAGGCGGTGCTGTGCCTCGGACTCCGCGGCGGCTGTTGTCAGCATCAGCTTGCCCTCTTCGGCCGGCGACCCGACGTACGTGCGCGATTCACCATCGGGTGATTGCGACTTGAAGTGAAACCGCTTCTCGGCGGGATCGTATCCCAGCACGCCCTCGGTGATCAGCTTGCCCTTCTCTATCTTGACCGCAATGCCGGCCGATTCGCGGTCGATCTTCCAGGCCCACTGGGCCTTTTCGGTCCATGCCCCCTTGCTCGATCCGCGACGCGGCTGCCCGACGCCGCGCCAGGTGCCGACCCAATCGTTGAAGGGTTCGAGCGCCCGCTGTGCCGCTCGTCGGTCGGACGCCTTTGCGTCGGACTTCTTTGCCGCGTCGTCAGCCACAACCGCGCCCACACAACACACCATCCAACAGGTGACGGCTGGTCTCATTGGGACTCCTCGTCGTTGTATCGTTCTCGACCGACCACGATTCTGAAGACTGTATTCGCAAACCGCAAGCGTGCATTTGTCCGACGCGACCCTTAGAATCATGGCCACGAACCTACGCTGCACTACGCCGGGGGACCAACCATGCCGCTTCCCGCTGATCAGGTCATCCTGCTGGTCGACGACAGCCCCGAAGACCGCGTCGCCACGCTGCGTGCGATCACCAAGGCGGGACTGCCGAACCCGGTGATCTGGGTCGAGAACGGCGATCAGGCGCTCGACTTCCTCTATCAGCGAGGTGATTACTCCGACCCGACCACGTCGCCGCGCCCCGGCGTCATCCTGCTCGATCTGAACATGCCCGGCACCGATGGTCGCGAAGTGCTCGATACCGTCGTCAAGGATCCGAAACTGAAGACGATCCCCATTGTCGTGCTGACGACCTCGTCGGATGAGCGCGACATCAACGCGTTCTTTCAGTCGGGCGCGAAGAGCTACATCGTCAAGCCGGCCAGTGTCGAGGGAATCGTCAAGGCCGTGCAGCAACTACAGAGCCTGTGGAGCTTTCGGTTCTGAACTCGTATTGGTCAGTTTTCCCTAAGTCGCTAGACTTCCGCACCTTGCTCAACTCCTGAGATGTTCTGGCTAGCGACCCCGCGCGTTTCAAGAGCGCGTGACCCAGTGAACTGCGTTTGGATCGGCTTGCTCGCAGGTCGGCGCCTGGCGCCTTCGCGCCGGCGAATCGACGCGGTTGGACTGCGCAGTCGGCACTGTTGCTGTGACTGAACAAGAGAAGAGGCATCGTGGGTCGCGTTCGTTTCCTAACTCTGACGTTGGCCGGATTCGGTCGCTACGACCGCGCGACGCGGTTTCAGCTTGACGGTCGCTCGGTCACATTCACGTCGCCCAACGAGTTGGGGAAGTCGACGTTCCTCGCCGGTCTCATCGCTACACTGTTCGGTCCGCCGCAGGTTCGGGCCAGGCTCGGCGCGTTTCAAGAGCGGCACCGCAACTGGAGCCGCCCACCCTGGTTCTGGGGCGAGCTCGACTTCTGCGTGGGCGACGAGCGATGGCGTGTAAGGCAAGACTTTGACTCGCTCGAGACCAGAGTGTGGCGAGTCGCCGCGGGCGGTTCACTTGAGCTGCATTACGAGGATCGCCCCAAACCTGGCCGCAAGCCGTCGGAGAACGACGGCTACACGCGACTGCTGGGCGATTGGCTCGGCATGACCGATCGCTCGTTCTACGAGGCGATGTTCACGATCGCGCAAGAATCGACCGTCGCGTCGAGTTGGCAGATCGACCCGCGCATCGCCGAGCGCGTCTACGGGCCGGCGGTGCAGAAGCTGCGAAACAACCTGCAAGAGTTATACGACCGATTCCGCGACATCACCCGCAATACTCGCGAACACCAGATCAGTCTCGGCTCGCAGGGTGAACGCAACGGACGCAGCGACGGACGACTGGATCAGGTTGTCGCGCAGATCGCCGAACTTGATACGCGACTGGGCGCCGCTCGCGATCGGGCGGGACGCCTGGCCGACTACCGCTCGCGACTCGCTGAACTCGACCAGCGCTGCGACTGCCTAGGCCAGCAGGTCGCCGCAACCGAACGATCGCTGGAGAACTGGCAGGCATGGGTCGAACTCGAATCGCAATTGCAACCGGCCGTCGAGATATACCAGCGACTGAGCCAACTCAACCAGCGTTGCCAACAGATCTCGCGACCATTGGCCGAGCTGCGGGCGCGCGGGGCGGGTGAGCTGGCGATCTTCGACCGCGCTCCCGACGATCTTGCAGCGTGGCTCGATCGCTTTCCGCAGATCGTTCAGTCGCGTGAGGCGGCGCAACTCGCCTTTGAGGCGGCTAGCGCCGAAGGCCAAGGACTGCGCGAGGAACTCGCCGACGCGAACCGGCGCCTCTGCGAAGAGCTTGGTCCACATCGCGAGCGACCTCAGTTGCCGGACCAGGTCGAGGAGTTGCGGCGCATCGGGGCCGAGATCGCAGAACTCGAAGAACATCTGCGCCGCATGGAAGAATCGGCGGCCACGGCAGACCATCGAAAGCAGTTGATGGAGCAGCAGCTCGCGGGCCTCCACGCTTGGCGATCAGATCTGCTGGCCGACGCACGACCGGCGGCCGACCAGTTTCGTCGCGATCACGGCGAGTACTTGACCACGCTGCGGTTCATTCGCGAGGAACAAGACTGGCTGCGCGAGACCGTCGAGCAGATTGCCCGCCTCGACGCCGACAATCATGAGCTGCTTCAGAACCGCAGACGCGAGCGATCGAGCATCGAGTCGGCCGTGCGGGCAGCGCGCATGTCGGCGGACAACGCCCGATCGGCGCGCGAACAACTCGACGCGGCGCGCCGCGACATCGAACGGCGATACGTAGACTTCACGGCAGCGCCTGACAACCTGCCCGAACTGTGGGACCAGTTGCGCCGGATCGAGAGCCGGCAGAACGAAGCGCACGCCGGCATCGCGATGACCAGGGAAGTTCAAGTCGCGTTCGATCGCCGCACGCTGTGGCGGCGCGGGCTGTCGTGGTTCGGCGGCGCTGCCGTGCTCGCCAGCCTGGCGATCGGCCACGGATGGCTCGATTGGTTCGTCGCGGCGGCCATGCTGTGCCTTTGCGCTTCGCTGCGATGGATCTACAAGACGAGCCAGGCCGAACTGGACTCGGCGTTGGCGCGACACGTCGAACTGGAATCGCACGCCCGCACGCTGGCCGCCGAACGCGAACAGGTCGTGCGCCGGCTCGGCCCGCGCTTTGTCGTGCCGGCCGAGCGCGAAGCCGAATGGCGGCGGCTCTGGCCGACTTACCACCGCGAACTGGCCAGGCTCGCCGCCCAGACGCAGGCCGCGCCCACCGACGCGCAGATCGCCGAGCTCATCGATCGAACGGCGAACGCCGAAAGCCGAGTACGACGACACGAACTCGAAACGGACGAACTTGCCCGCGAGGCCGAGAGGAGACTCCAACACGCCCGGGCCGAACGGCAACGTCGCGAACTCGAAACTGACCGCCTGCTCACCCAGACGGCTACGCACTTGGATCGCTACTTCCAGTCAACCGAGGCGTCGTGGTCGTCGATGTCGGTGGACTCGCTGCCAAACTGGTGGCGACCGATCCGTGACCTGGCGGCTGCCGACGGCGCCGCGTGTGCCACGGCCGACCAACTGGTGCACTGGTGCCTCGCGATCCAAGATGCCGACTGGTCGCGATTCGAGGCAAACGGCAACGAAGCCCGGCGACTATCGGTCGAACTGGCCGCCGAGCCTGCAGAAACCGCGGCCATCCACGAGGCGATCTCGATCGCCCGAGAGCAACGGCAGGCACTCGTCGACGCAGCCAATCGCATCGCCGAGTCGATCGCGCCGTTTACCGCCGAGACCGACCCAGACTGGCTGCGTGCACAGTGCCAAGAGTGCGAATCGCTCAGCCGGCAGATCGCGGCGATTGAACAGCAACTGGATGCGCTACGGCCGTCGGCCGAACTTGCGGCCGCACTCGACGCAGCCCATGCGGACAACGCGACGGCCGTCGCGGTGGTACAACCGTACCTGACCGCCTTCGGCAACGATCTGGAACTCACCGCTGTCGCCCATCGCGAATGGATGGAGACGGCCGAGCGGGTGCGCGACCTGGACCGCCAGGCTGCCGAGGTTCTCGGCGAGTCGGGCTACGCGAGCCTCGAAGAGTTGGCCCATGAGGCGGGCAGGGCAGAGGGGCTGGTCGGGACGATTCGGTCGCGTTCGGCCGAGCTGCTTGAACGGGCCAACGAACTTTGGGAGGCGGTCGATGCATCGCCGGACCTGGCGGGCGAGCGGGTTCGCGAACGCGCGGCGATGTTGACCGAACAACAGTCGGTACTCGACGCCACTGAGCGCGAACGGGCGGAAGTCGCAGCGGCCATCCGACAGATGGAGGCGGACCCGGCGTGCGACATCAACGGCATCGCTGCCGAGATCGACTCGCTGCACCGCCAGCAGGCCGAACTGGAACAAGATCGCGACCGGCTGGCCGCGTCGTTTCATGAGGCGAACCGACTGATGCAGGAACTGATGCGCGTCGAGCGAGTGGCGCTCGAAGGACGCATCACCGCATTCTTCATGGATTTCAGCCGCACGTCGGGCCGGCGCGTCGAGTTGGACGAAGAGTTGCACCTCGCCATGCGCAACGACGACGGCACTCGTTACGCGCCCGATCAACTCAGCCACGGTGCTCGCGATCAACTCTACCTCGCGGTGTATCTCGCCACGACCGTGGGCTTCGACCTGCCGTTTGTACTCGACGACCCCTTCGTCAACTGCGATGCCGAACGCCTGGCCGCCATCCGCGCCTGCTGGGACCGCCTGGTCGCCGACCACCAACTGATCCTACTCAGCCACGATCCCCGGCTGGCCGCATGGGCGCCACCCGTCGAAATGCGCGAGGCCGCGTAGCAGGATGAGCGAGAATGCCTCATGCCATCCTTGTCACTTGAACCACTTCCAACCACTTCGGCAGCATGCATCACCATTTCGAAGTGCGTTGTGGTCGGCTCCGGACTGGTGCGCGATTAGTACTGCAGCGCACTTGGGTAGGGTGGGCTCTGCCCACCGCCACACATGGGGTTGGTGGGCAAAGCCCACCCTACCTGTGCCCGCGCAGCAATCAAGGTGCGCCGTAGTACTAAATAGCCTTGCACGATTCTGGGACAGTAGCCCGACGCGCCAGCGAGGGAGCACATGGCGAAATCACAAGAAATCAGGCCCGGTCCCTCGCTGGCGCGTCGGGCTACTGTCCCTGCGGACTCCCAGAATCACGCAAAGCCATTTAGTACTAGTTCGAGTCATCTGCCCGGGGCATTCTGCGGCGCGTCGGTTCCCAGCAGTGCCGCTGCTTCCAGGCAAAACTGCTTGAGTTCTTCCGGCCAGTCGCGGGGAAGGTCCTGCTGCCGCCGCCACCAATCGAGGGCCTTGTCGAAGTGCTCGTGGGCCTTGGCGGCGTTGCCGACTCGGTGATGGCTCATCGCGAGGAAGAAGTGATCGAAGCCGGTGGCGCCGTCGGGGTTCGCCTTGGCGGCGGCCAGCAGCGCGTCGATCGCCTTCGAGTAGTCGCCGAGCCGATAGTACACAACGCCGAGCGTGTTCAGCGCGTACATGTCGTTCGGCTGCCGCTCAACCGCTTGCAGGGCCAACGGCAGCGCTTTCTGCGGCGACCGCACGCCCGCCGGCGCGGTGGCGTAGATCCATGCGAGATTGTTGGCGACCAGCGCCGAGTTGGGGTCGCTCTGCAGGACGAATTCGTAGTCGGCGATCGCCTCGGCGTGCCGCTCAGCACGGGTGAGCAACACCGCTCGGTAGTAGCGCGGATCAACTTGGCCCGGCTTCAGTTCGATGAGCCGCGAATACGCCTCGATCGCATCGTCCGTGCGCGGAGAGTTGTAGAGCAGACTCGCGCGGCGCTCGTTGAGGGCGATGTCGTTCGAGTTGGTCCTGAGTGCTTCGTCGATCGGCCAAGTGCCGGTTTCGTAGAACACGAATTGGCCGAATTCGCTGACGACCAGCCAGCGATTGTCGGGGCTGAAAGCGACGAGTGCGCCGGGCAGTTCGTCGGTCGTGTGCAGGCATTGCACGAGTTCGCCCGTCGTTGCGTCCCACACCGGCAGGTCGGCGTTGCTCTTGTGGCTGGCGGCCACCCACTGACCGGTCGGACTGATCGCGACAAACCAACTGGTCGACGGCGCCGGCTTCATGCGCTGCACGGCCTGCAGATTGGCCAGGTCGTACACGTTGACGGCGCCGCCGCCAAGACTGGCCGCCATGCGCCGGCCGTCGCGACTGACCGCGGTCTCGCAGGGGAAGTTGCTTTGCGCAATGTTCTCGCGCTGTGTGAACAGATTCTTCGCGTCGCCCGACGTGATCGCCTCGATCGGCCAGCGATCGACGCTTGCGCGGCCGCTGGCGATCAGGTGTCGTCGGTCGGGCGTGAACTCGACGGATCGCGTCTCCACGCCGACGTTGAATCGGGCCACCTCGGCGCCACTGGCTGTCTCCCAGACATCGACGCCACCGCTCCGCGACACTGCGGCGAACAGTCGCCCGTCGGGACTGAACGCGACGTCGACGACGTGGTCGAGCGGCGGCGACGTGCTCAGGACGCGGCACTCGCTCGCGTCGAACACGGCGCATCGGCCGTAACCGGCGGTGAGATCGTTGAAGGCGAGCCAGCGGTTGTCGGAGCTGAAGCCGAGGCCGCGATGACTGGAGGACACAAGCTGTTCGCCGCGCCGCGGGTCCCAGAGCCGCGTCGTGCCGTCGTACGACGTGGACATCAGCAGGCTGCCGTCGTGATTGAACGCCACGAAGATCGCCTGACTGAGGTGCCCGCGACAGACGGTCCACGGCTCGTCCAGTTGCCGCGTGTCCCACACGTAGACATTCTTGTCGTTGCACGCCGCGGCGATCAGGCGGCCGTCGCGACTGAAGGCGACATGACCGACTGCCATCGGATGCGGCAAGGTTCGCTCGATCGCGGCCGTGTGCCAGTCCACGATCACGACGTCGCTCCCCTTGGACCCCGCGTTGGTGACCAGCCGCTCGCCGTCGGGACTGAAGGCGACGCTGTTGCCGATCGGGCAAGTCACCCGCTTGGCGAGTTGGCCTGTTTCGGTGTCGAAGATCGCAAGCTGAGTCGCTGCCTCCTTGACGGCCAGATGCCGGCTGTCCGCCGAGAACGCCAGCGGGTGCTCCGCGACTCGCGCCGTGTAGGGCGCTTCGAGCAGAATCGACCGGCCGTCGAGTTTCCACAGCTTCACTCGCCACTCGGCGTCAGCGGTCTCGCCGCATGCGGCGACCAGTCGGTCGTCGGGACTGAACAGGACGTAGGGTGGCGTGTGGCGTTCGGTCCACTTGCCGGGCAGGCGGCACGTCTCGGCGTCGTCTGTGATGCGGCGGACCACAATCTCGCCGGCCGAATCGAGTCGCGCAAACCGCTCAATTTGGCGATCGAACGCCGTGTACCGCAATCCTGATTCGGCCGGCGCGTCGTCAGGACCACGTCGTTCGTCGCGCAGGTCGATGAGGGCCAGGCATCCGATCGCCTCATCGCGCAGCGCGCGGCGCGACGCCTCGTCCACATCGAGTGCCGGCATGAGCGCGGCCGCCTTGCGAATCGCATCCAGGCTCTCGAAACGGCGCCCCGCTCGCCCGCTCCAGCGTCCAGCGCGGGCCTGTTCCAAATATGCGTCGAACAACCGCCGAGTCGCCAGGTTGTGCGCGTCGCGCTCCTTGCCCTCGGCGGTCCGAACGCGGGTCAAACTGTCGAGCGCGGCCTTGTGTTTCTCCTTCAAACGGAGTGCCGCGACGCTCGAACCAATCGCGAGCGTGATCAGTAGCAGGGCGACGGCCGCCGTCAGCCCGGCGACAAGCGGATTGCGGCGGCACCACATCCGCACCCGTTCGGAAAGCGACGTGCGCCGCGCGACGATCGGCTTGTCATCGAGGAACCGCCGCAGGTCGTCGCGCATGTCGGCCGCAGATTCGTAGCGGGCGTGTGGCTCTTTGGCGGTCGCCTTGAGCACGATCGTTTCGAGATCGCGCGGCACGTGCGGGTCGACTCGGCGCGGCCGAGGCGGATCTTGGTGCGTGATCTGGCGAACCAGCCGCGCACGATCGTTGCCGTCGAACGCGGGGCCGAGCGTGAGCATCTCGTAGAGCGTCAGGCCAAGACTGTAGACGTCGCTCCGAGAGTCGGACCAGCCGCGAAATCGTTCCGGGGCCATGTAACGCAACGTCCCGACAAAGTCGCCCGTGTGAGTCAGGTGGTCGGCAGCATCGCCGCCCTCCGACGACGGCGTCAGCGGAGTCGTCTTGGCCAGACCAAAATCGGTGACCCGCACGCAGCCCTTCATATCCAAGAGCAGATTCGACGGCTTGACGTCGCGGTGCAAAACACCCTGGCCGTGCGCGTACGCCAGCGCGTCGGCCACCTGGACGCCGACTCGCGCGACGCTGCGAAAGTAGTGCAGGTCCGACGTCGCCGAGCTGGTCGGCGCGGTGTCGCCGGGCAAGATCAGCGATGCCGATGAATCGTCGCGGGCCGACGAATCGCCGCGAGCCGTGTGCGAAGTGGGGGATGCGGCGTCCGGAACACGGTGTGTTAATTGAGGATTGCCGGACGCCGTGTGCCCCGGTGCGAGTTGTCGATCGCCCGCTGGTCGACTGCTCGCGCGAGCCTGGTCCGTCGAGCATTCGCCTTGTTCCGATTGACTCGCTCGCTGCGGGGCGCCGGAGACCAGGATCGACGCCACGCTTGCGCTGAGCGATTCGTTGGGCGTCCCCTGATCCGCGCCTTGAATCGGCTCGGGCCTGTGCTGACGACGCAACCGTTTCAATTCGACCAGGACCTCATCCAGTCCGAGTCCCTGGATGTACTGCATCGCGTAGTAGTGAACCCCCTGATCGACTCCGACGGCGAACACGGGCACGATGTTGCTGTGGTGCAGTTGTGCCGCCGCGCGGGCTTCGATCTGAAACCGCTTCAGGTGCTTGGGCGTCATCAGTGCGTGAAACGGCAGCACCTTGATCGCCACGCGCCGCCCCAGCGACTCCTGCTCGGCTTCGTACACGATGCCCATGCCGCCCCGGCCGATCTCGCGAACGATGCGGTATTCGCCGAGACGTTCCAGCGTCTTGCCGTCCGCGGTGACCGCGCCGCCGGGCGCCCCGTCGTCGCCCGATCCGGCCCGTTCCATCAGCACCAGCGCCGGGAACAGCTCACGAATCTGGTCCGCAAGATCCGGGTGACGTTCGGCATACTCCGTCACGCTCGGCCGCTCGCCGCGGCGGTATCGCGCGACGAATTCGTCCATCACGGGTCCGAGTTGTTCTGGCTGGGACTGGTTGTCGGCCATGGCGATGACCTTGGAGTGCGGTGGCTTGACACCGCTTTGGATGCTTCCGGGTCCGTCCGAAATCCAGAGCGGTGTCAAGCCACCGCACTCCAAACTATTCATGCGGCGGCTCACCGAACAGACCCTTCAGCCGCTTCAGCGCCCGCACGTATCGTTTGTACGCCGCGGCCTCGTCAATGTCCAGCACGTGAGCGGCTTCGGCGTTTGTGAGCTGCTCGAAGTGGCGCAGCGCGAGCACCTCGCGATCGATTTCGTCCATGCCGTTGAGCGCCTCCTGCACGCGCAACTTCAGTTCCGCGCGCGCGGCCGCCTCGCTGGGCGAGGTGTGTTGGCCGACCAACTGCGCGGCCAGCGCGGCCGACGTTGCCGATGGCATCGCCCCGCGATAGAGCGACACCTCGCGCCCCACCGACCTACCCTGCGCGCTCAGGTGTCGGCGGTGCAGTTGCGCCAACTTCTGTGCGTGTCAGAAACCGCAGCCAGACGAATGGCGGAACGTCCGGGTTCTTCTGATACTCGTCGAATCGCTGCGTGGCCTCCAAGTATGCCTCTTGAATCACGTCGGATTCATCGATCCGCCCGCGCAGCCGCCGGTCCATGCGTAGCCGCACCATGCGGCGCAACCGCTCGCGGTGCCGCTGGAACAGCTCACCCAAGCCCGACGGCGCCACGGCTCCGCCGGCCAACGAATTGTGCGAATTACTGGTCATACCGCGGCCTGATTCCTAAATGGCTTTGCGTGATCCTGGGAGTCCGCAGGCAGTAGCCCGACGCGCCAGCGAGGGACCGGGCCTGATTTCTTGTGATTTCGCCA
>DAIOWH010000013.1:20085-59539 GCA_036758585.1 Planctomycetia bacterium | reverse complement strand
CAGTTTAGACATCCTCAAGTCGATCACGGCTTGTTACCCGGCTTTGAACCAGGCCGGAAATCCCGCGTCCGATCAATGACTGCAGAGCCCACCCGTCGCAGAATTTACGGCCGAGAGCCCCACGGCGGTAGTGCTTGCTAGCTACCGGAGTCCCGCCGGTGAGTCACCTCGGGCCGCGTGAGGAACCCCCAGTCGAGCGCCTGGTCCTGGCGATAGTCCTTGCCGAGCGTCAGCGCGGTCACGGCCTTGGCCATCTCATAGCCGAGATAAAAAGCGTGCGATGAATCGATCTTGTTGACCGCCAGCATCTGATCGATCAGGTCGAACGGGTCGGCGCCCTGCACGTGGCCGTTCGAGTTCATCACATGAATCGCGCCACCCTCGGCGAAGATGCGGAAGTTCGGGTCGGTGATCCGGCGGGCGAGTTCGTCGAGCGCGGCCAGCCCGTGTTTGTGCACCTTGGCGTCTCGCAGCATCACCAACCGCGACTCGAGATGTTTGGGCGGCACACGATACTTGACCGAGTGAAACATCAGCCGGCGCGCCAGGTCGACCTCGCGCACCGACGAGCGGGCCCAGTTGATCACTTCCGTCGTGAGCACGCTACGAATGCCGAGTTCCTGGCAGAAGCCGATGAGCATCGCGTTCACGCCCGCCGAATCCACGTCCGTCAATTCGGTCAGGTTGCCGATGCCCATCATGATCTCGGCCTGTGGCCAGCGCCGACGCGCTTCGAGATATCGACCGAGCGACGCGGCGAAGCCGAAGCCAATCGGTTCGACGACCGGGTCGATACGGAACCGCACACCGGCCGCGTCGAGCTTGTCGATCGTATTGCCAAGACCTCCGAGACTGGCAATCTCGTCGGGCACGACGCCGACTTCGACTCCCCAGTCGCGCGCGGCGTCTACGTTCGAGCTGTTGACGCTGAGCACAAGTTCCGCGCCGGCCTTCGCAGCCAGTTCAACCTCGCGCCGATCGAAGCTGTCTACCGAAACTCGGAACCCTTCGTCGCACAGCCTCCGCACCACGTCGCCGACGCCAAGCCATGGACCACTCGGATCGCATCCAACGTCGATCACGTCGGCGCCGTCCGCGCGATGACGCCGTGCCAGCGCAATGATCTCGTCCCAAGTCAGACGCGGGCAGTGATTGATCTCGGCGATGATCTCAATGTCGTACTCGCCGTAGTCTGCGGGTGGCTGATCCGGCCGGCCAAAATGTTCCGGCAGTTCGCGCAGGTCTTTTGGTCCACACTCCACAGGCACCTCGGTTTTCGCTTCGACGCTCGACAGATCGCCGGCACACCAGCCCGGCAACATCACGCGCGTCACACCGTCGGGCACCTTCAGCCGCCGAGCGACCCAATCGGGCGTCATCAGCGCCGCCACCGAGATTCCGAGCACAGCGACCTCAGAATCGAACCCGACCTTCGGCCCGAGTTCGGCGACGGTGCGCCGCAGGGCCGGCTCGGCCAGTTTGCCAGTAACAAAGAGAATGCGCTCGGGCATAGTGGCCTTGGAGTGCGGCGGCTTGACGCCGCCATGGATTCTCGATTTGTCGCATCACGTCACGTACTGACCAGCCGAAGGACAAGGAAAACAACAGCGGCGTCACGCCGCACTCCCAACGGTCAACTCGCCCTCACCCAATTCTTCGGAAACCCATCAAGCGGCGATCCGTCGCCCGGCCTCCACAGCGCGGCTGCTTCGATCCGCTTGGCCAACTCGAAGTCCTTGTCCGTGACGCCGTGCGCCGAGTGGGTCTGTAGCTTCACGGTGACCTTGGCGTAGCCCAAGTTCATGTCGGGGTGATGCCACGCCGCCTCGGCGATATAGGCGATCGTGTTGGCCAACAACATGGTGTGCGCGAAGCCGGGCGTCGTGTAGCTGCGGCGCAGCCAGCCCTCGCGCAGTTCCCAGCCCGGCAACTCGCTCGCGATGCGGTCGTTGATCTCCGGTTCGGTGTAGACTCGCTCTTGCGACATGGAAAACTCCTTTCGTTATCGTACCGCCCCCCCATTCACCCGCACCACCTGGCCCGTAACGAACGCCGCCGCGTCCGAACAGAGAAACCGCGCAACTGCCGCGACATCCTCCGGCGTGCCCCAGCGGCCAAGCGGCGTTTCGCGGATCGCTCGCTCCTGCCACGATTCCGACGCTCGCTCGCCCCACGCGGTCTTGATCCAGCCGGGGGCCAGACAGTTTACGCGAACCGACGGTGCGAGCGTCATTGCCAGGCTTTTCGTGAACGCCATGATCGCGCCCTTGGCTGCGCCGAACAGTTCACCGCTGTCGCCGCCCATGCCGGTTTCGGCCTGATCCCAGCCCATATTCAAGATCACGCCGCCGCCGGCTAGTCGCATGCGGTCGCCGACGGATCGGCTCATCCGGATCGTTGCGCGGACGTCGACAGCGAGCAGCTCTTCTAGCTTGCGGTCGTACGACCAGCGAGCAGCCTCGCCCGTGAGCGTGTCGGCGCCGGCGTTGTTGATCCAAATATCGCAGCCGCCGAGCGACCGCCAGACTTCGCTCACGAGTTGGTCGCACGCGGCGGCATCGCGCAAGTCGGCCGACCACACATACGATCGAACGCCCTGACCGCGCACCTGTTCAGCCACCGACTCGGCCTTCTCGCGCGATCGGGCGCAGTGAATCAACACGTCCGCCCCGGCAGCAGCCAGCTCCAGAGCGATCGCGCGGCCGATGCCACTGGACGACCCGGTCACGACGGCTCGCTTGCCCGAAAGCTCACGGTCTGAGTTCCGATCGTCAGCCATGCCTGTGCCTTGTCGCGAAGGTTCTCGATGCGGACCGTCAGTCGCGGAGCTGCGTGCAGCTCGCGCGGTAGGTGCTCATCCACGATACCACGTCGGGCGGCCTCGGCGATATCGCCATCCGGCCAAGCGACCGACTTGAGCAACACCAGTTCGTCGGCATCGAGTGCGCGGGCCACGCGCGCAGCAATCGTGTCGGACGTGACCTGCCAGGTGCGCGGGAGTGGCGAACGGCTGCCAGCATCATCCAGCATGAACGCGTACGGGTCGAAGATCGGCGTACGATCGTGCCGCCAAGCCGATCGACACTGGGCGAGGCTCGTCACAACGCGAGAGCCTTCGAGCAGCCCCTCCACCAGGTGAGCGTTGAACGTCATGGCCCGCACCGCCAGCCAATGCGACTTGTCGGCGCCGAGCTGGCCCTTTCGATCGCGCACCAGATCGGCAGCCGGACCGCCGCCGACCACAAGCACAACCTGCGGAGTGCCCAACGAGACAATGAAACGGGTCAGCCGCGTGGTGAGGTCGGGAAGATCCAACAAGCTGCCTCCGAGCTTGACGACGATGGTGCGGCGCGAGCCTGGAACGGCGGGCGACGCGTGTACAGAATTTCTGGAATCGTCGCTCATGGGCGCACATTCTAATGCTGCTCGGAGGCAAGCACAGCCAGGGCAAAGGCGCACGCGGCGGCCGAAGCGGCCGGCCCAAACCGTTCTCCAATGCAGATGATCTCGTCGGCCTCGAAGCCAAGCTTGGTGGCAACGCGCCGGGCCAAGAACTCGCCGCTGCCGGCAATCACTATCGTTCTCAGTTGCCGGCCCAGCCGATCGGCGACGTGACGTGCGGCCCCGGCCAGCGTCGCGAGTTGAGCCGCCGCAAACTGCTCGGCCAGTTGATCGACATCGGCGTCGCCGAGCATCGTGCGGTCGGCACAGACCATGCGCGCCAGCCGGGCTGAGGCCAGCGGCCTCGTGGCCGGCCGGCCGTCTGCCGTGTCGGTTGCCTTGGGCCGTTCAGCGAGGTCGCCGCGCCACAGATGCACATCCTCAGTCGTCGCAAACAGCTCGGCAGCCACCCGCCGTGCGCGACCAGAAACGGTGACGAGGTGCGTCACAGCACACAACGGCGTGCGTCGAATTCCGGAGTAGACCAACTCGCCCGTCGCCAGCCGATCGAAATCGGTGCGTCCGTGCGGCGTCGGCTTGCCGTCGCGGAGCGGCACGATATCCGTTGTCGTCGAACCAACGTCGACAACCAGTGCGTTGCCGGTCGGGCAGAATCGTCCCGCCCACGTCGCCGTCGCGAGCCAGTTCGCCGCAGCCGCTCTAAGAGGCTCGGCCCGCGCAGTGTCGGGCGCAACGAATCGTCCGTCCGTGAGCCAAACGCGGACCGAAACACTACTGCCGATCTCTCGCACCGCCCTCTCGACCGCGTCTAGCACGGCGGTCACGCCGTCATGCTTCGTCGCGAAGCAATCGCACAGCTCAGCGGTCATCGTCACCGCCAGCAGGTCGAACACCGGTATGAGACCGATCAAATCTGTAACGGCGGCGGTCAACTCGCCTGGTCGTCGCCACACTTCAAACGCGACCGATCGAGTTGTGCCGTCGGAGTGTGCGGCCTTCAGGTTGGCGCCACCAATGTCAAGTGCGAGAGTTGGGTGCATGGCTGATTCGGCATCGCTTCTTCTGCGACGTATCAGTCAGGTAGACACAACGTCGCAACCGGCGATGTGGCTATGGCGAGTCACTCCACGTGTCGGCCGCTCACGACCTGAATAATCCCAGCCATCGACAACGCCAAACCACATGCGAACAGGCCCCAACAGAAGACCGTGAAAAAACCCGCCGTTAGAACCACTGAAATCGACGAACATTCCTCGCACTTGCTCCGGAGACTTGCCTTCCGAGAGAAGCTCGGAAGCCTCGCGCAGAAGATAATCGCGAATCTCATCCAGAGATGGCTTGTACTTTCCGCATGTCGTGCAGATGCGAAAACTCGGACAGAAGTCGACGTTGCAGTTTGGACAATGAACGAGCACGGTCGTCCCTCAGTTGCACTCTGCCACCAGCGGCCCGGCGAGTTCGCGGAGGAAGAACAGGCGGCCGGGGAGCGTGGGCATGAAGCTGGAGGGGACCCAGCGGTTCGGACCGTAGCGGAGCGTCATCCAAAGCGAGAGGCCCTGCCACTGCATGCCGCGGCCGAGCGTGCCGTCGCAGCCGCCGATGATTTTGTCAGCGGCGAGGAAGAGGCCCGGGCCAATCGTGTTAGCGAATGCGGGCACCAGTGTCGTGCGACTCTTGAAACTGGTGATCGCGTTCTGTTCGATCGTCAGCGGGTGCAACTTGGCGCCCAGCCGATGCGTTTGCCTTCGCCACTCGTCGTCGCTGGCGAACTCGGCGGCGAAGTGCGGCTCCCAGAATGCGATGTGACAAACGCGACCGATGCCGAAGATCACGGCAAGCCGTGCGCCGCCCGTTCTCAACTCCGCGATCCGATCCGCGTACGTCGGCAGCAGTTGCTTCGTGGCGAAGAACCGCTGGTTCGCTGGGGTCGTGAGCGAACCGAGCGGGCCGTAGAAGGCCTGCTCCATCGCATTTTGAAACGCCCCCGTGTTCGTCGCCGGAAGTGTGTTGCCGTCACGATCGCTCCATTCGTCCATGTTGAAGCCCCAGACGTGGTCACACTTCACGTCCCATTCCTTGAGGAAGTAGACGGCCCAGCGATACATGCCCATCGGGCCGACCGGCAGAATGAGAATCTGTTTCCGAACGGCCTCGCGCGACTCGCAGATCGTCATCGCAATCTCGTGGCCCATCATCACGTCGAAGTCGGCGACCGTTTCGCACACAATCGGCTCGAAACCCGCGTGCCACCACGGCTGGCGTTCGGCGACGCGCTGCGGCGGCAGGCTCGCAATGGCATCGATCTTCTTCAGGTCCCAGCCGGCCGGGAAAAAGCTCTCGAGTAGCGAACCTGCAATCGTTGTGATCAGGTCCAAAGCTGCACCCTCCTGAGGTTAGTCGACGTATGTTATCCGCCCGTCGGCCGAGAATCCAATCGCGCCGCTGCGCCACGTGAGTGGTTCCATCACCTTGCCCTCGGCCATGCGCAGCATCCGCCCGGCCAGGTTGGCGCAGGCCAGTTCGCGCAGGCCAACGTAGGATGTGGTCAGTCGCGGGTTGATTTCGATGACGACGTCGGCGTGCGGTGAATCGGAATCTCCCACTGGCGATTCCGGACTCCCTGCGGTGAGCACCAAGTCCACGCCGATGAACCCGCGCAAGCCCGGCACTGCTGCCGCAGCTCGCTCGGCAAGCGCGACCGCTCGCCGGCTCCGATCGCCCGCCAACGGCAACCGGCCGCCGAGGTACTGGAATCGGCCATCCGCCGAGAGCAACTGCTCGCCGGCCAGGAACGGCAGTGGCCCGTTCGATCCAATGAGAAGTGAGACGCTCGCCGCGAGTCCGGGGACAAACGGCTGTAGCAACGCTTCACCAGAGAGACCGGACTCCATCGCCTCACGGAGTACGCGGCTCGCTGACTCCGAGTGGGCGATCAAGAATGTGTTCTGCGATCCGGCCCCGTCACGCGGCTTGAGCACGACGGGCGGCGGCAATGGCAGTCGCGTGCCGTCCAGTTCGGCGACTTGAACGACTCGCCCAGCGACGACCGGGACGCCGGCATCGGCCAGCAGTCGCGCACAACGGTGTTTGTCCGTTGTCGCCGCCACGCCACACGATGATGGGCCGAGCAGCCTGCCGCCCGCCTCCTCGACCCAGCGCACTCGGTCGAACAGAATGCCGTCGAACTCCGGGGCGATCACCAGCGTCCAATCGGCCTCGGCCGCCAGCCGACGGACCAGGTCCGGCTCGTCGCCTGGCCGCGGCACGATCGCCAGCGCGGGCAACGGCCGGTCGGCAAACGGTGAGTCCAACGTGGTGACCACGTCGCACCCCTCGACCCGCGCGAAGTCGGCGACTATGCTCGCGAGCATCGCCCAGCCCTCGCGGGCGAGCGATGCCGGCAGCGGTCGGCCGGCCAAGCCGCCGCCGCAGACGTACTCGTAGATGAAGACTCTCATGCTGGAGTGAGGATAGAGGATAGAGGATAGAGGATCGAGACGGGCACGGACGAATGCGCTCGCAATGAACGTGCAGTCCTCTAACCTCCATCCTCTATCTTCGATTACCGATGCGCATCATCCCCGTCATCGACCTGAAAGGCGGCCAAGTCGTTCACGCGGTTGGCGGCCGACGCGACGAATACCGGCCAATCCGAAGCCCGCTCGTGAACTCATCGTGCCCGGAGATCGTTGCTCGCACATTTCGCGATCGACTCAATCTCTATGAAATCTACGTTGCCGACCTCGACGCGATCGGCGGCGCGGAGCCGGCGTGGGGCGTTTACCGAACGCTCGCCGGAATGGACCTGGGCCTGATGGTGGACGCCGGCGTGCGCGACGTGGCGACCGGCCAAGCGGTGCAGGACGCGGGAGTGAGCGGCGTGGTCGTGGGCCTAGAGACGGTGGGTGGGCCGAGACTGCTTCGCGAAATTGTTGAACGGATTGGCCACGACGCGGTTTGGTTCAGCCTCGATCTTAAAGGTGGTCAGCCGCTGGGCGACGTTTCAGAGTGGCGCGATCCGAGCGCGGAGGGCATTGCCGCCGAGGTGATCGCGCTGGGCATTCGCCGGTTGACCGTTCTCGATCTCGCGCGAGTGGGCGAGCGCGGAGGCACCGGCACGGAGGATTTGTGCCGACGGTTACTCGACGCCGAGCCGGATCTGCAACTCGTCGCCGGCGGCGGCATCCGCGACGACGATGACATCGACGACTTGGCGGCGGTCGGCGTTTCAGGAGTCCTCGTCGCGACGGCGATCCACGAGAGGAGGATTCGAATCTAGCCGCCTTCGTCCGGAACCCAGTCGTCGCCGAGCCACTCCTGAATGTAACGAATGGCATCTTCGACGGTCTCAATCCGTTCCGCGACTTCGTCGGGGATCGTGACACCAAATTCTTCCTCGATTTCCATGACCAGTTCGACTGTGTCTCCCAAGGAAGTCGTAGTGCAGGCGGCTCGCCTGCGGCTTCCTTTGACGAGATTGCAGGCGGGCCGCCTGCACTACGCTAATGAATCGGCTCCCAGGTCGTTAAGAAACGACGTACGGCCATCGACGGTATCCGGGCTGACGCCGTGCTTTTCGGACAGTCGCCGACGAAACCAGCGGAGCAAATGGCCGCAGTTCGGACACGGCGCGTCGCCCGCGGGGTCGGACGGATCAACGCGGACGCTCTTACCGCAAATCGGGCAGCGATGTGGCGAGCCTTCTGGCGTACGCGACGAGACAGTCATCGGCGGCCCTTGAGCGATGCGGCAGTTGAATCATCAAGTCTGTTTCTCATACGTCGCCAACTGGCCGAAGCTCTCTTCAACTTCGATCTTCACTCGCGTCGGCCGGAAATTCTTCTCGTGAGCCATCGCATCGGACAGTCGTTCCGCAATCCAGCGGGCGAGCAGCTCGGCGGTCGTGTTGGCGATCGGCAGTAGCACCGCGTCTTCGCGGGGAAACACCCACTCGCGGCGTTCGAAACTGGCTCGCACGTGTCGGTCGGTCGCCTCGACCTTGATCAACTCGCTTTTCGTGGGCAGCAAGACGTGGTGATCGAGTTCGTCCGTGATGCTCCGCATCAGGTTTTTGAGCGCAATGAAATCGAACACGTAATGGTTATCGTCCAGCGGTGCTTCGACCTCGGCGGTCGCGCGGTAGTTGTGGCCGTGCAGCCGCTCGCACGTGCTGCCGTCGTACGTGATGAAGTGGGCGCAGCAGAAGACGAGGTAGTCTTTCGAGACGCGAACCGTGTATGTCTCGCTCATGATCGAATTGTCCCATCGCGCAGAGCAACGTACAAGCTTGCGGTAACAAGGTCGGCGGTTGTGCCGGGATTTCGCGCGTGGCCGGCCGCGCGGAGCCAGGCGTCGAATTCGGCGAGGAGCTGCTGCGACTGGGGTGTGGCGGGCCACTCGGCGGCCAGAATCGCCGCAGCGCGGCGAGCAGATTCCTCGGATTCGCCGGGACCGCGCTTCCGCGCGATCAACGTGTCGGGGTAGTTGGCCATCAATTCCAAGTGGCAGTAGATAATCGCCTGTTCCCAATCGAGCTGCGCGGTGACGGGTCCGGTGAGCAAGGACGCGGCCCAAAATACTTGCCGAAAGTTGTCGGCGTACTGGCGAGCGACCAGATCGCGCTTGGCTGCGCGGCGCATCACGGCAAGCAAGTCTTCGGTCGGCTCACCGGCGACATCCTGCTCGGCCACGCGTCCGAGGCCGCCAGGGGCGGCGATCCGGATCGCTTCGTATACGGCCCGGGCGTCCTCGACCGTAAGTCGGCGCAAGACGTCGCCGATTCCGGCCTGAAGTTGGACGTTCGGCGGCACGGTGGCCAGCGGCGCGAGGAGTAGGGCGATGCCGAGATTGACGTTCGTCGCGACGAGCCGGCGGGTTTCGCGCACGCACTCCAGTACGGTTCGCCCGACTCCGAGTTCACCGGCTCGATCCAATACCGGCCGAACCGCCGCGGCCCCGGCCAGAAAATCGGCATAGCACAGGTCCGAGAAACTCGCACCCGGATGCACATTGCCCGGCTTCCGTGCGCTCGCTTCCAACGTGCAAGCGATCATCGCTCGCTGACCGGGCGAGAGTTTCATGTCCCGCAGACTGGCGAGCGACCAACTCATGCGAGCGTCTTCTGGTTTGGGTCCGCGACGAATTCGAGCACCTCGCCCGCTACGTCGCGGCCAGTTGCTTTCGCCAGCGCCCGCCAGCCGGGCACGGCATTGACTTCCAGCACGTAAGTTTGTCCGTTGCGTCCGTGCAATAAATCCACGCCGGCGATTGGCGCGTCCACGGCCCGCGCCGCCCGCAACGCCAGTTCCGCCTCGTGTAGCGATAAATCTGCCGTTTCGCCGATGGCGCCGCGCGCGACGTTGGTCCGCCAGTCCGTGTCGTGCCGCCGCCGCATCGCGGCCAACACGCGATTGCCGAGTACGAATGCCCGCAGATCGTATCCGTCGTGCGGGATGAACTGCTGCACGTAGAGAATCGAGCCGAGCCGCTCCAGCGTCTTGAAGACGCGGTGGGCAACGTCGACATCGGTCACGCGCGTGATCCCTTTCCCCTCGGACCCGAACAGCGGCTTGACCACCACATCGCCGCCCAGTTGTTGGAACGCCGCGACCGCGTCGTCGGCCCGCTCACAGACCAGTGTCGCCGGCACCGGCAACCCCGCCGCTTCCATCCGAGCGCAGGCCACGTACTTGTCGATCGCCGCCTCCAACGCACGCGGCGGATTGATCACAGGGACTCCGATCGCCTCGAGCCGGTGCAGCACATCCATGCGGAATATGACCTGTTCCAACGACCCGGCCGGCATTGTCCGCACCAGCACGCGATCGACGCAGGACAGCGCGATCGAGAGCGGCGCCACACCACGAGTGTGCGGTCCGGTCGACGTGATCACGGCCGGCTCAGGCGAAGCGAGCCAACCTTGCAAGTGCCGGAACGACACGGGGGCCAAATCGTGCCCCAGGGCCGCCGCGGCCCGCGCCAGGTCTTGCACGTGCCAGCCATCGCCAGACGCCAGTACCGCGATTCGCACCAAACCTCCGATGCCGCCGCCGGCCCGTGACTCGCCTAGCCCGCGGCCCTCAGTCGTTTCGTCGTCTCGTCAAAGAAACGGATCATGGCGTTGATCATCTTGTGGAGTCCGTCGCTGCCGCCGGCGATCACTGAACCGGTGAGAACCACGTCTACCGCCATGAACGCGGTCCGTTGCCACGCGGCCAGGTCGGCCAGCGATCCCGGCACGACCAGCCGTTCGAGCGTGCGAAACCCAATCGCACTGATGAGCGTTCCGAGCACCAGGGCCGCGCCCAGCGTGTGGCGCTGCGTCACAGTCTTGTATTCCAGCTCTTGCTGCTCAGCCGATCGTAGATCGGTCTCGGCCTTCGTGATGTCGGTCGCGCGAGCGGTCCGCTCGGCCGCGGGCAACAACTCGAACTGTCTCTCAACTCGAGCGCACTGCGCGACCTTCAGCCTCAACTTGTCCGCATCGGGACCACGCCACGCCGTGACGAACACCTCGAGCGACCGTTCCAAGAGCAGCGCCAGCACCAGCAGCGTCCCCAGTAGCTCGAACACGCGACCCGGCGTCAGGTCGGCGGTCGGCACAGCCTTGAGTTTCTTGACGATCAGCAGTGCCAGCACGAGCGCCATGGCAGCCGCGATGGCGATGCGGAGGCCCCACAGTTTCAAGTTCGGTTGGGGATTCACGGCGTTGTGCCCTCGACGTCACGCAAACGATTTTTGCAGGACGGCCGACTCGACGCGACCGAAACGAATCGACCGGCCGGTTTCGAGGTTCGAGAACGTGATCTCGGCCGGGCTGAACAGGTGCGGATCGATCTTGTAGAAGTCGCGCCCGGCCCGCTCGAAGATCTCGACAAACGGCGCACCGTGCGCCGGCGAGGAACACGACGGCACCTTCGGTCCGACGTCGTCGATGGACGCGTCGTCGCCGCGCAGGTACAGGGTCACTCGGCCGCCGTACAACACGGCGTCGTTGGTGCGCCCAATCGCCGTCAGGTCGTCTTTGGCGACCGGCGGCAGCGGCGCCGTGCCGTGCGCCGAAACGACGCGGGCGATGTCGAAGCCGACTTCGTGCAGCTTGTGCAGCGCCGTCTCCACCGAACGCGCCACGATCTGCACGCCGCCCGCCAGACTGGCCGTCGGCGCGACGAGCAGCGAAAGCCCGGCCGGCATGACGCGGGTCTTTTCACAGACCATGTTCACCACATCTTCGTTGGGAATCTTGCGCGTCTCCAACACGCCAACCGCCACGACCGGCGATTCGCGATGGCTGATCCTGTCGAACAGTTCCTCGCGGCCGGCTGCCGCACGCATCGGCCCCGAACCCATGGCAAAGTACTTGCCCACGGAAATCTGCCAGCCCGCGTACTGCGACGCCATGCACGCGGCCACGGGATGATCGGTGACGACCTGGACGTGCGGCCACGAGTCGCCGCCCAACTGGCCCGGCACAAGCGACACGTCCGCCAGGTCGGCCAAGCACACGCGAGCCAGCACAAGTCCGGCCTGAATGCCGCCGGCCGCTCGAATGCCGCAGTCCAAGACGCGAGCACCCGCGACCGCATGGACTTCAATCCGCAGTTCGGGCGCGCTGGCCGACGCCCGGTCCACCAAACGGCCCGCCCGTTCGTTGAGTTGCAAACTCATGGATCGCTCCGGTCAACCGCGTCCCACGTAAAGTTGGTCGCGAGGCAGCACGATGGCTTCGAGCATTTCGACGTGTGGCGGCAGCACGGCCATGAGCACGGCGACTTCGGCGATCTCGTCCACGGACATCATGGGTTCCATGTCCTGTTCGCGGCCTTGTGTGCGTCCCTCGGCACGGCGTTCGATCATCACATTGCCCGGATGCAAGCAGCAGCACGTGATGTTGTGTGGCCGGCCTTCGAGCGCGGTCACTTGGGTCAGACCCCAGATGCCGTGCTTGGACGCGGAATACGGCGCCGAGCCGGGCCGCACGCGCTGGGCGGAAATCGAGCCGATGTTGATGATGCGGCCGCCGCCCTGCGGTTTCATGATCCGCATCGCCGCGCGGGTGCACAGGAAGGGCGCCCGCAAGTTCACTGCGATCACCTTGTCCCACGCCTCGGTCGCCAATTCGTCGATGGGTCCGCCGTCGAACGCACCGGCGTTGTTTACGAGCAGGTCGAGCCGGCTGAATCGCTCGATGGCACGGGCGAACAGCGCCTCAACCTGAGCTTCCTGCGTCACGTCGGTGGGCATGGCCAGCGCGGATGCGCCCAGCGACTTGACTTCGGCGAGCGCGGCTTCGAGTTCGGCTGCACCGCGCGCCGCCATCACGATGTTCGCACCCTCGCGCGCCAGGCCGCGTGCGATGCCGCGCCCGATGCCCTTGTTCGCACCGGTGACGACTGCGACCTTTCCGGCAAGTCTTCCCATGAATGCACCTCGGCAGAAACCACTAGGCTGACAAGTTAGCGGTGGGCCAACTCACCCGCAAGCGGTGCGGACGCGATTGACTTTCGGTGTCAACCGGTTTGACTTGCCCAAAACCTGACCTAATGTGGAATCGAGGCGTTGTTCAAACACCTCAACTCAAAAGCAGATCAGAATCTCAAGTTCCCTTACTACTCACATTCCGCACCCCTGCGCGGAAGTTTGACCTGACAGAATCCATGCATTGCGGCATTCTTGGCGACCTAGGAAATCTCTATCGGATGCCAAGGAGGGCATGGCATGGATGCTTCGACCCGATTCGATACGCAGATTGTCGGCGCGTTGCCGGTTATTAGCGAGTTTTGTGGTGACCTTCGATTGTCGGAAATCATCGATGAGGTTGTGCCGTGGGAGGGGGAAATCCCACTTGGGACTCTGGTCGAGGTTCTCGTCATGAACCGACTGCTCGAGCCAAAGGCTTTGTTTCGTATCGGCGAATGGGCAGATGATGCAGGTATCACTGACTATTTCAATCTCACTGCGGAGCAACTCAATGACGACTGCCTGGGTCGTGCATTGGAACGCATCGCCGATCATCGCCGGCGAATGAGGACAAGACGATGAGCATCGCGACGGCTCTCGGCCCTCCGTTCAAGACAGGTTGCGACTTCCGCCCCCGCCAAACGAGACGCGGCACAGGACCCCGAGCGGCCAAACCCGTGCGACTGCGTCGCGCTCCGCGCGTGGAGCTACTCGAACTTCGCAGCTTGCTTTCGATTCTGCCCAGCACGCCGGGTACCGCAAGCCTCACCCTGAATGGCGAGGAAACACCAATCTTCGCCACGGACGAATCCACCGAACCCGTGGTCATGTTGGTGGCCGACCCACAACCGGGCTGGGCCACCGGAGTGATCGGAGATTCGAGCCATGTGCTTGCCCCATCGGCCGACGTCGACGTATTCCAACTGGAACTGCCTGGCAGCGATCGTTACGCCGTGCGTCTCGACCTGCTGGCTCACCGGTTTGGGAGCGAGTTGGACGGGGCCGTGAGCGTGTTCGACAGCGCCGGCGAACTGATCGCAACCAACGACGACGGCTTGGGCGAGTTCCCGTCCGACGCGATCTTGAACTTGGGCCTCGACGGCGGAACCTATTTCATCGCCGTCTCCGAAGGCGGCAACGTGCCCGGTCCCGAGGGGTTTGACCTGAACCTGCCGGGTTCGGGCCGACCGGGCCGAGAATCGACGGGGCGTTACGTGCTGCGCGTCGCGGCCGAGCCTGACAGCCAGCCGCCGCAGGTCATGGGGATCAGCTTCGAGCCGGGCCAGACGTTCGACTCGCCGCCGACGCACATCGTCGTCCAGTTCAGCGAGCCGATGGATCCGGCCGGCCTGGTGAGTGGCGCGACCCTGACGAACGAATCGGACGACGAGGTCGGACTGGCGGCGATCGACTACGACCACGCGACGGGCGCGGTCACCTATCTCCTGCTCGATCGGCCGACGTCGGGCGACTGGCACTTCGCGCTGGACGGCGCGCTCGTGACCGACCTGGCCGGCCACGGACTCGATGCGGGCGAAGGCAACCTTGCCGCCGCGTTCCGAGTCGACGCCGCCGAACCCGCGCGGATCGATCAAGAGCCGAACGACACGCACGAGGCCGCACAGAATGTGGGAAACCTGTTTCCCGTCGAACTCGCCGAGGGCGTGGAGTTGAGCGGTTCACTGAGCAGCGACCCCGATGTGGACGTTCTGCCGGACAGCGACTTCTATCGTTTCCGTGTGTCGGTGCCGGGGTTGTACGCGATTCGATTGCACGTGCCAGCCGATGCGACCGAGCTGCCGGACCAGTTCCGTCTGCTTGATGCCGCGGGCAATCTGATCGCCGAACGCATCGTGCCGGCTGGAACCCAGCTCACGATGTACCGCGCGATGCAGGCCGGCGAGTACGTGCTGGAGATCGCGGGCGGTGGCGACGCGACGACCGAATACGAGGCGACTGTTCAGTCGGTGTTGGGCGTGCTGGGCTACGCGGAGATCATCCCGCTGACGGCAAGCGACTTCGCCGGTTCGGTTCAGATTGTGATCCGGCCGGGGGTTGCCGCGGTCAGCTCGACGTCGGCGGAAGCGACCGAGTCGGCGATCGTCGTGCCGACGCGCGATGTGGCGCAGGCGGCGGCCGTGCAGTCGCTACCGGCCGTGGCCAGCGAACCAGCGGGCAAGCCGGGCGTTGCGTCAGCCGGTCCGACGGCCCTGGCCTGGTTGGATCAGTCGGGCGGCGCGGCCGGGTTGCCGGCTGGTTTGGCGCCTCAAGGTCGATCGAGCGGCGAGTCGGTGCGGGTCTCGGTGGATGGCGTGAGTGGGTCGTTTCTCGATCCACTGGCCGCGTCGATGCCGGCCGGCACGCACGCTTTTTCGCCGTCGGGCAATCTGATCGTGGAGCTTGCTCAGTTGATGCGCGAAGCTGCGCAGAACAACGCGGGCGTCGAGATGCCGGCGAGCGACACGGCATCGGCTGAGAACACACTGATTGCCGCCGCGGACGAAGACGCCGCGGACAAGCCGCATCTGGCGCTGTCGCCCCAGGCGCTGACGATCACCGTCGTCGCGACCCTCGGCGCGGCCGGAGCAATGACGTCATCGAGCGGTCGTCGGGAAGGCGATTGGCTGACCCAAGCACTCGGCTGGTTGCCGTGTGGGGCGTGATGTGGGAGCGGGCACTACGGCCCGGTAGACCACATGTTTGATCGACTCAGTTCGTGCTGATCTTCGAGTGATTAGCGAGAGGTGACGCTATGAAGCAACGAAAGAACAAACGGCAGACTCCCGTTCAGTCCCGCAACAACGTCGGCCGGATGGAGACGCTTGAGCCGCGGTTGCTGATGTACTCGGCTGCCGGCGGCGTCTGGTCGAAACCAGAACTGCTTACGGTAAGCTTCATGCCCGACGGCACCGACATCGGCGGTGTGCCTAGCGGGTTGTTCGCCAAAATGAACACCGTGACCACTCAGGCCACATGGCAGAAGGAAATCCTCAAGGGGCTACAGGACTGGGCGGCCAACACGAACATCAATTTCGCGGTCGTAAGCGACGACGGCTCACCGTGGGGGTCGTGTGGAAACACCGGCACCGATTGCAATATCCAGGGCGACGCCAATTTCGGCGACATTCGCATCGGCGCCCTGAACTTGGGAACAAGTCTGGGCATTGGGTTGATGCCGCCGTCAGTGAATCAGGACACGACGGCCGGCGACTTTTTCTTCAACACGACCACCGCGTGGAAGGTCGGTTCCAGCTACGATATTCACACCATGGCTGCGCATGAGGCGGGCCACGGAATCGGGGTGGGCCACTCCACCAGCACCAGCGCGATCATGTATAGCGCCTACAACACGGTCAAGTCGGCGCTGACGACCGACGACAAGAGCGGCGTTCAGGCACTGTACAGCGGCGTACGCAAGAGCGATGCCTTCGATACCGCCAAGTCCAATAGCAGCACCTCCAACGCCACGCTGATCACGTCCTACATCGACAGCAACAAGCAGATCAACCTGACGGGCCTCGACATCACCACGACGTCGGACGTTGATTACCTCAAGTTCACCGTTCCTAGCGGCGCCGCCAGCAGCATGACGATCAACATGCAGAGCACTGGTTTCAGCCTGCTCGCACCCAAGTTGATGCTCTACAACTCGAGCGGCAAACTGATCAGCGGCAAGAGCGTGACCGGCGCGTACCACAGCACGGTGACGTTGACGCAGTCGATCAGCGCCGGCCAGGTGTACTACATCGTGGCCGACGGTGCGGACAGCACTGTGTTCGGCACGGGCAAGTATGGCATTCAGGTCAACATGGGGACTGCACCGCTGCCCACGCTATCGAAGCCAATCACGACTACGGCGGTGTCTGGGTCCGGCGGCACGTCCATGTCGCTTGAAGAGACCTGTGGCGCGGGCTTGCCGCCTGGCTTGCAGAAGAAGCTGTGCGACGGAACGGCGAGCTACTACAGCACCGAGCCAGGCGACCACGGCCACGACGACTTCGGCCACGCGGCGGTCGGAACCGTACATGCCTCGCACGGCGGACATGCTTCCGACGATTCGGCCGAAGGCGAGCGGCCACACGGCCGCCGCTTGCGACACGGCAACGATGTCGTCGTCATTGCTCAGGCAGCGGCGTCCTCCGCCGAGGCCGCACCCTCGCCGTCACTGGGCTCGTACGACGACGTCTGGGAGTTCAACCCGGTCGATGTAGTGCGTCCCAAGTTCGACTTGGTGTGCGATCTCGCCGGACGGTTCGTCTAACCTCAGGAGCCACACATGTCCAAGGGCACGACGGTACTGAAAGGAAAACTCACGGTCTCCGAGTTGATGTCGCGCGAACTCGTGACCGTGCCGCTGGGAACTCCACTGCTCGACGTTGCCCGACAACTGACCGCCGGTCATTGCCGCCACGTGCTCGTGACCGACGCGCACGGAGCGCTGGCGGGCGTAGTGTCGGACCGCGATGTGCTACGCGAGTTGGTGCCGGGACAGCCCGTGGAATCAGCGGCGTGGCAACACAAGACGGTCGAGTCGGTCATGGTAACGAAGTTCATGGCCACAACGCCCAAGGCCAACCCGAACGATGTAGTGTCGGTCCTGGTCGACGGCGCGATCCAGTGCCTCCGGTCGCGCCGGGGTCCGCGCGGAGTCCCGCCTTCTCGAGCAGACGATCCAGCGTCGTGCCGCCGAAGTATGGCATCACGACCATGCGCAGGCCCGCGGCCGGATCGGCATGGGCCGAGTAGATCGGCACGATGTGCGTGTGCTGAAGCTGGGCGAGCGTCTGCGATTCATCCTCGCGCGATCGAGAGACCTTCACGGCGACCAGTCGCCCCGCCAGCGCGATCTCTTCGGCGAGGAACACGCGGCCAAACGCGCCGCGACCCAGTTCTTGAACCAGCCGGTAGCCCAACACCTCATCGCCAACTCGAGGCAATGTTCGACGGGCCGTTTCCCACTCGCGCACCGCAGGCTCGGAACCCGCCCAGTCGCTGACCTCGAAGTGACGACCGAGCACGCGATCGTCCGCCCCGGCCGAGTCCGAATCGTCAGGCGCGGGCCGAGCGGACGGGACCAACGACTCGGCAGGCAGGTCGAAACCGGCGACCACAACGCTCGGCAGATCGTGGAACCTGGAGGATTCGTTGCCTGCGGAGGCCATAAGTCGTGCCTTTGAGCGAGAACAGTTTGGGGGGGGCGAGTCGGGCGGGATGTTCCATGCAAGCGTAGCTCGCGGTTCGCGCCGGGCAAACCGCGGGCGGGCATGATTTGCCATACACCGGGTTGTAAGCTAAATAGCCTTGCACGATTCTGGGACAGTAGCCCGACGCGCCAGCGACGGAGCACATGGCGAAATCACAAGAAGTCAGGCCCGGTCCCTCGCTGGCGCGTCGGGCTACTGTCCCTGCGGACTCCCAGAATCACGCAAAGCCATTTAGGAATCCTCGACACCTCGTAGCGCCCTTGTTCTTTCGTCGGGGGTACCGTCGCCATGACTAATGTTGCCGCGCCGAGCGGTTCCAGCCTGAGCGGATCGAGGAGCGTGCAGCGGGAACTTCGCCTGGACGCACTGCGCCGCGAATTCGGCGTGCCGTTCGCGCTGCTGGAGCCTCGCTGGGGCCGAGTCATGCTCTCGCCGGACGGCTTTCCGTGCGATCTCGGGGCGCCGTACGTTGTGCAACTTGTTCGTCGAGTGGCCGCGGACGGCCAAGCCGAACTGTATGACGGCCGCGGCGATTGCCAACTCCTGGCCGTGCCCATCTGGCGGCGCGACAGAGTTCGGGCGGTTGCCATCGGTGCCGTGAAGGGTTGCGACGAAGCTCGTTCGCACGAAGTGACGACAAGTCAAGCCGCATCACAGACTGCGTCGCACCGACTGGAGCGCTGGGCACAGTCCTACGCGGACAATCAACGACTGAACGAGCAGCTTCGGTGCCTGCGCGCGCAATCGGTCGAAACGTCCGGACGCCGACTCGCCATGCTCGACCGGCTGGCCGGTCGACTGGCTATTTCCGATGATCCCGAGCGGTTCCAGAGCCTCGCGCTCCGGGCCGTGGCCGAGTCACTGGCGGCTGGTTGCTTCGCCTGGGCGCCTTTCAGTCGCAGTGCACCGATGACCATCGTTGGCGATGCACCGCTGCCATCTGAAATGATCCGCGACCTGATCGAGACCGCTTCCGCCCGTTGCTCGCCCGATCACGGGCCGGCAATGATCGAGAACAACGTACGCGCCACATCGTGGGGCGGCCATCTTGATGGTGTGTATTCGGTCGTGATCGTCGGACCCGAGGCGAACAAGTTCGGCGGTCGGCTGGTCGTGATCAACAAGCGATCGAGCGAACCGTTTGACGACCAAGACGTGGCGTTGCTTCGCCCTGTGGCGACTCTGTTGGACATGCAGCACAGAAACTCCAGCACCTACACCGATCTGAAGGAGCTGCTGTTCGGCGTTGTGCGCGCGTTGGCCTCCGCGATCGACGCGAAGGATCAATACACGCGCGGCCACAGTGAGCGGGTGGCGCGAGTGGCGGTCTGTCTGGGCCGGCAGTTACGGCTCGGCGCGGACGAACTGTCGAACCTCTACCTTGCTGGATTGCTGCACGACGTGGGCAAGATCGGCGTGGGCGACGAGGTGCTGAAGAAGGCGGGATCGCTGACCGATTGCGAGTACCAACACGTCACGACGCACGTCGAAATCGGCGTGTCGATCCTGCGCGAGCTGAAGCGATTGCGTCATGTGCTGCCCGGCGTACGTCATCACCACGAGCGGTACGACGGCCGTGGATACCCGGACAAGCTGTCGGGCGAGGGCATTCCGCTGATCGCTCGGATACTGGCGGTGGCCGACGCGTTCGACGCCATGTCGAGCGATCGAGCGTACCGTACGCGCCGCGCCCCGGAGGAAGTCGCCGACAATCTGCGCCGTGGCGCGGGCCAGCAGTGGGACCCGAAAGTGGTCGCTGCGGCGCTCGCCTGCTGGGACGAAATCATGGCCATCGGACAGCGTGGACTGGGTCAATCGCTGCGGGTTGCGGTCGACGACGCGCTCAGGCAGGACTATCCGAGACCTCAGAGTTCGCTCGTGGCCAGCGCGGAGCAGTGAGCGACTACCCGCCCGCCCCTACAACCAACTCGCCAAGTCGGCCGCCACATACACAAGCGCGGCCAGCGTGAGCAACCCACCCAGCGCGGCAAGGATGTTCAGAACGGTTGAGTCCTTCGGCCCGTCGAGAGTCGAACCAGCCGCCGCCTCGACCGCTTCGGCCACTCGCATGGCTCTCAGCGGCTTTCGCGGCTGCGCCACCGCCTCTGCGATAGAGTCGGTCACTTGGGGTTTGACTGCGGCGGTTTTCACCTCTTGATTCGCGCCGCAATCGTTGGCTGGCGGTAACGATCGCGCCAGCGGCTCACGTGTGCAGTCGTCAGTCCGACGCGCAAGCGATTCCTTCAAGACCGCGGGGACTCCACTTTGCTCAACTAGCCTTCCCCCGCCTAATGCCGGAGCAGCGGCGGCCACTTCAGACTTGGTGCTTGCACAGTCGGGCCGAGGCGGTCCGTCAGGCCACGCCGAGAAGACGGTTTGGACCACGGACCTCCCAGTAGCCAGTTGCCGAGTCCCTGGTAGTGCTGCAGCACCGTGGCGCCACGACTCACTCTGTTTCGCGGCGTCCGCCGCCGGTAGCTGGTTGCACTCATCGGGCAGATCGTTTACCACCACGACGGACGGATTCGCCGAACCGATGGCGCTGCCGGTACGAGGCAGCACAGGACACAACGTCTGAACGGTCGAGCCGGCATCCCAGACTTGGCGGGATGGGAAGGCCGAAGCGGCCCGAAGATCGGCCGACAGGTCAACGGTTCGTAGGTCGTCGGCTTGCTTGATGCGAATCGCTGCGAGCGGATCTTCCACGAGCACCACCGGCGCCGCCGCCGAACCGAGCGATCGTGCGGTGCACGGCTGCGGTTGAAACAAGGTCTCGACGCTCGACCGGCCGTCCCAAACTTGCTGCGACGGGAACGCCAAGTCGCCCGATGCGCCGGTCACAAGACCATTCACAGGCGACGCCGGCTCGCTCATTCTGAGGCAAGCGGCCGGACCGTCCTCAACCAGTACGATCGGAGTCGCGGGGGAGCCGATAGCGCTTGGACCAACCGGATGATCGGCCCGCACCGTCTGAACAACGGACTCGCCGATGGGCACGTCTCGGTTTGGGAATACGGGTGGTGATGCTGGCAACTGCGACGAGCGGTCGGAATCAACCGTAGCGGGTTGCAGCGAGCAGCCAATGGCCTCGGCACATTTCGCAACGGGACCGCTCGCCGGAAACCGCTGCACAATTCCGCATGTCGCGGGCGCCGGAGGATTCGGCGCACCTGTACCGGCGCGCGCGGCAGGTTGGACCAGTCGGCGGGGCGCAAAACTTGGCTGAGGGCGCGAGCGGCCAGACGGCGCGCCCTTGCCTGACTGCGGCGGCAGGTCGGCTAGGTTCGTGGCATTGCCATTGCCAAGGATCACCTCGCAACGGTTTATGGGCTCGTTCGTCATCACGTCCGACGCCGCAACCGCCAAAGGCTCGATCGTCAGAACCGGCCGCTCGCCAAGTTCCCCGAGCGCGTCGTTGGGCGAGTTCGGTTGCAATTCGGCGGGAACCGCGAGCGGCGAGTCGTCGGTCTTGTGTGGCGCCGCCGGTTCGCGAGTACACGACTCAACGGCAGAGAGCATCTCATCGATCGCGCCGCCGCGCTCGACGTCAAGGGACTCAACACGGTCAAGCAGGTCGGCCAGGCGCTGCATCTGCTCATCAAGGTCGCGCCGGACTCGTTCAGAAACGCTAGCATTGGACGTGCTCGCGAGTTCGTCGGCGATCAGCGACGCGTTCGGATGAACCTCGACCGCCGCAGCAACCGCCGGCGGCGCAGCGTGCTTGGCGCGACGCGGGTCGCGCTCCGCTTCGGTCCGTGCCAGCAGACTTGAGAACTGAAACATCGCCGTTCCGTCCGTTTGTCACGCAGCGCTGGATTGCGGCTCAGACGCGGTCTGAAGGTCGGCGTTGAGTTCCCTGAACACCGAATCGACGACCGCCGCCGACACAACGTTCATTTCCTCGGTGGCCGCGGCCAACAGAGCAAGGTCGCAGACACGGTTGATCTGGCGCGGAACGCCGCCGGTGAGTTCGTGTATCTTGTGCAACGCGTCGTGAACAAACACTGGCTCAGCACGGCCTGCCCAACGCAGCATATGATTCACGTACTGCGTGGTCTGAGCCACCGTGAGCGGTTCGATGACGACGCCCAGGTCGACCCATTCACTCACCGACGACCGGGCCAGTCGCATGATCTCGCCGCGGGCCGCCAAGATCACCGTCGCTCGGGCCGACGGGTCGCTGTCGAGATGAAACAACAGGTGCAGGCTGCGCAGGTCCGCCTCGCTCGCCGCCAACATGTGAGCCTGGTCGACAATGATCACTGTCTGGTTGTCTTGCTTGCGGTTGGCAATGACATGATCCCGGACCAGTCGCCACACATCGCCCTCGTCCATGGATCGATTGGTCGGCAGGCCAAACTCGGCGGCCAAGTCAAAGAACATCTCGCGACCACCGAGTGCCGGGCAACGCACCGTGACAACTTCGCGGTTCGGACGCCTCATGCGGCACGCGAAGGTCTCGGCGATCATGCTCTTTCCAACACCCGCAGCCCCCATAACCAGCGCACCTTGCCGGGCTTCGTCGACCACGTAGGCCAGCCGGGCCATCGCCTCTTCGTATCCCGGACCCTCATAAAACCTCTCTGGATCGACGGTTCCAGAAAATGGCGTTCGTTTGAATCCCCAGAACTCGTTATAGATGCTCATGGATGGCTCCTGCCCTTGTGGAACAGACGTCCGGTCTGTCTCCGCGTGAGACAGACTCGAGCGGCTGTCCCCGCGACGTACCATCTACCGTATTGGACAGAATCGGTAAACTCGGTTGCGTAACTTTGGCCGATTTTTCCGTAGGTATCGACTATGTCAGAGCGTTTCTATGCACCGACGTCCGGGCACGACGACACGGTGGTGCTGACGGGCGAAGAGGCCCACCATCTCGCCCGCGTCCGCCGCTTCCGGTCCGGCGATCGCGTGCAACTCTTTGACGGGGCGGGAATCGAGTGCGAGGCCGAGGTGCGGACCGCACGGCGCGACGAGGTCGTGCTGGATGTCTTGAGTCGTCAGCGAGTGAATCGCGAGTTGCCGTTCCACCTGACGCTCGCGTGTGCGCCGCCGAAGGGCGATCGGCTGAGGTGGCTGATCGAAAAGGCGACGGAACTGGGCGTCACTCGGTTCGTGCCGATCCTGACCGAACGTGCGAACGAACAGAGTCACGATCTAAGGCGCGCCAAGCTGAGTCGCTGGGTGGTCGAGGCGTCCAAGCAATGTGGCCGCAACATGCTGATGGAGGTGACGGGGACGGTCGATTTCGCGTCGCATCTCGACCTTGTTCCCGCCGATCACGTTCGTCTCATCGCGTCGCCGCTGGGCAAGGCTCCGACGACGATTCGAGTCGATCAAGCGCCGGGCGTCGCCATAACGATCGGTCCAGAGGGCGGGTTTACGGCCGGTGAGTTGGAGGTTGCTCGTCAACGCTGCTGGAGCGAGGTTGGTCTCGGTTCACGCATCTTGCGGGTTGAGACCGCCGCAGTCGCCGCGGTAGCGTGGCTGGCGGCCACATGGTCGGCCCAATGATCTGGCGTCGAATCGAAGTGCGAAAGCTCAAAGGCCGTTCACGGACGCGACGATGAGCGAAGTATTGTGGCCGCCGAAGCCGAACGAGTTGGACATGGCGCGGCGCGTGCGGACCTCGCGCGCTGAGTTCGGGATGTAGTCCAAGTCGCAATCCGGATCGGGCGTGCGGTAGTTGATTGTGGGTGGAAGTACGCCGCGCTGCACTGCGAGCGTCGTAACGATGAGTTCGACCGCCCCCGACGCGCCGAGCAGGTGACCGACCTGGCTCTTGGTGCTCGAAACGGGAATGTGCCGGATCGCTTCGCCGTACACTTTCTTCATGGCCTTGGTCTCGGCGACATCGCCCAGCGGAGTCGAGGTGCCGTGGGCGTTGATGTAGCCGACGTCGGACGGATTCAGGCCGGCGTCGGCCAGCGCGTTGGCCATCGCCTTGGCCGCTCCGTTGCCCTCTGGGTCGGGCGCGGTGATGTGGCTGCCGTCGGCGCTCATGCCATAGCCGACGATCTCGCCATAGATTTTCGCGCCGCGTCTGCGTGCGTGGTCGATCTCTTCGAGCACCATGACGCCGGCGCCCTCGCTGAGCACGAACCCGTCGCGGTCTTTGTCGAACGGGCGGCTCGCGCCTTGCGGATCTTCGTTGCGCGTCGATAGCGCTCGCAGCGCGATGAAACCGCTCAAGCCCATCGGCGTCAGCGCCGCCTCGCTGCCGCCCGAGACCATCACGTCCGCCACGCCGCGCTGAATAATCTTGTAGGCGTCGCCGATCGCGTTGGAACTGGACGCACAGGCCGTCGCGACCGCGCTGTTCGGACCGCGCAATCCAAATCGAATCGATATCTGGCCGCTCGCCGCATTCACCATCAGCTTGGGAATCATGAACGGACTGATGCGGCTCGGCCCCTTCTCCAAGAGCCGCGTGTGCTGTTCTTCGATCTCGTGCAGCCCGCCGATGCCGCTACCCACCACGACGCCGCAGTTAGTCAGGTCTTCCTTGGAGAAATCGATGCCGCTGTCGCGCACTGCGATCTCGGCCGCCGCCAACGCGAACGCCGCGAACCGATCGAGTCGCTTCGCTTCGTGCGCGTCGATGTACTTCTCAGCGATGAAGTCCCGCACCTCGCCGCCGAACTTCACCTTGTATTCGGTCGTATCAAACGACTGAATGACGCCGACGCCGCTCTGCCCTTCGCAGACCTTGCGCCAAAAATCTTCCACGTCGGCGCTCAGTGAATTGATCGTGCCGAAACCCGTAATGACAACACGACGCCCCATCGTCCTATGCGCGCTCCTTGAGGTGGTCACGAAACTGGTGGTATGTGGCCGCCCATGGCCGAATCAGGCTGCGCCCTTGGAATGCTCCTCGATGTACTTCACGGCCTGGCCTACCGTCTGAATCTCTTCCGCCTTCTCGTCCGGGATGGTTATGTCGAATTCCTCTTCGAGTTCCATCACCAGTTCGACGGTGTCCAGGCTGTCGGCCCCCAGATCATTGATGAAGGAGGTCTCGGGAGTAATCTGGTCCTTGCTCACTCCCATCTGCTCACTAACGATTTCTATCACTCGTTCTTCAATCGACACGCTGTTTCCCTCCTAAGTACTGCTCCACATTAAATAGGGTCTGAAATCGGCTTCGGTCGTTTAACCCGCAGCCGCAGGCGAGGCACAACAAACGCCAGCCATACCTCGCCTGCGGCTGCGGGTTAAACGAATTCAACCCCTTTCAATGTGGCACAGTACTAAGTGGACTTGTACGCCAAACTACGACGCGCGAGACGTTGAACGTCGCGGCCCGATGCATCGCGCACAGCCTAGCCCAATACTCAACGGGCAGAAGGTAACCATTTCCGCCCCAAAAGTCTACTGCGTCCACCCAGTTAGCCATCATGCCCCAAAGTTCTCACACTGAGCCTTCCGGTCAATTCGCCTCAGCAGCCCCTTGAGCACACGGCCGGGGCCGATCTCGAAGAATTGGTCGAAGCCATCGTTGAGCAGTCGCCGAACCGAGTCTTCCCACAAGACCGGCGACAGCACCTGGCGGACCAAGGTCTGGCGAATATCAGCCGGGTCTAGATGCGGTTCGGCATCGACGTTTGAGATCACCGGGATCCGCGGTGACCTCAACTCGACGCGGTCGAGTGCCTGCGCCAAATGCTGATCGGCGGGCTTCATGATCTCGGTGTGGAATGCACCGGCTACGGCGAGCGGGATGACCCTCGTAGCGCCGGCCGCGTCGGCCAATCGCGCGATTTCGTCCAGCGCGGCGCGTTCACCGGACACGACGATGTTCCCTGGTCCGAGCAGGTTGGCGATCCAAATGCGGCCGTGCGCGCGGGCTGCCGCGCACAGCGATTCGACTGCGTCGCGTTCCAGGCCGAGGATGCTGGCCATGCCGCTCTTCGTTGCGTCGGCTGCCGCTTGCATCGCCTCGCCGCGAACCTTCACCACGCCCAGTGCGTCGTCGAAACTCAACACGCCGGCAAACGCCAGCGCGGTGTACTCGCCCAAACTCAGGCCGGCGGCGCCCTGACATCCGGCGACAAGCTCCGGCTTCTCCGCGCGAAGCTGTTCCAGCGCCGCCCAACTAGCGACGAAGATCGCCGGCTGGCTGACCACGGTCGAGTTAATACGTTCTTCGGGCCCGTTCCAGCACACCTCGGCGAGGTCGTATCCAAGCACGAAACTGGCGCGGTCAAAGATCGCTCGCGCCGGCGGGAAGTTGCCGCACAAGTCTTTGGCCATCCCCACCGTCTGAGCTCCCTGGCCGGGGAAGAGGAAAGCAGTCTTGGGCATAGTCTCTGTTGCGGTTCAGGTTCCGTTGCTTTGCAATTCGGTCACGATCAGATCGTTGATGTGGTGTTGAGCGAATGTGCCGGCGACCCGGATGGCGTTGCGGATTGCCGCCGCGCCCGACGCGCCATGACAGATGATGCAGATGCCGTCGATGCCTAACAGCGGCGCGCCGCCATACTCGCTGTAATCGTACCGCTGCATCAACGCCTCCAGCGCCCCCTTGGCCGTCGAATGATGTTCGCGCGGCAGTCGGCTCAGCAACTCCTGGGACGACGTGTGGAGCACAAGTTCGACGAGGCCTTCGCACACCTTGAGCACGACGTTGCCGACGAAGCCATCGCACACGATGACGTCGGCGGCGCCCTTGTAGATGTCGCGGCCTTCAACGTTGCCCAAGAATTGATCCTTGAGCCGACTGGCCTCGAACAGCGCGTGCGTCTCCTTGGCCAGTTCGTTGCCTTTTTGTTCTTCCGTACCGACGTTCATCAGCGCGACCCGCGGGTGGGCGATGCGCAGGATGTGCTGCGCGTAAAGGTTGCCCATCACACCGTACTGGTAGAGGTGCTCGGGCTTGGCGGCCATGTTCGCGCCGACATCGAGCAAGACGCAGGGCCCGTTGGAGGTCGGCAGCACGACGGCGATGCCCGGTCGCTTGATGCCGGGCAAGAACCGCTTCTGGAACAACCCGGCGGCGACGACGGCCCCGGTGCTGCCAGCGCTGACGAGCGCCTGCGCGCGCGCGGCCGCCAACAACTCCCAGCAGCGAATGATCGAGCAGTCGCGCTTGCGGCGCAACGCCTCGACCGGACTCTCGTCCATTTCGATGTTCTGCGTGCAGTGAAAGATCTCGAGCCGGTCGGTCGGGGCGCCGCCCGCCAGCAGCGGTTCGATGCGCGCCCGGTCGCCCACGAGAATCACCTCGACGCCCTCGAGGTCGCGCACGGCATCCAAGGCCCCTTGCACGATGGGGTCTGGAGCGTAGTCGCCACCCATCGCGTCTAGCGCGATCCGCATGGGCTACTTTTCCTCCTCCTCGGCGATCACGGCGCGGCCCTGATAGTAGCCGCACTCGGGACAGACGCGGTGTGGAAGCGTCGGCGCGGCGCATTTCAGGCAGTGCGTTACGTTCGGCGGAGTCAGATGTTTCGCTCCGCGACGCTTTCGGACCTTGGAACGCGACGTTCGTCGCTTCGGTAATGGCATAGCTCAGCCTTTCGCTTCCTGTAAGTTCAGACCACTGGGCGTAGCCGCTTGACTGCCGAACATCGACCAAACAGGCGCTGACCGCATTCCGCTCGGTGTTCAGACCAGGTCGACTGACCGGATCGGAGTGGTTTCGGCTGGAAGCCCCGACTACGCCAACGGTTGCACCATCTCTCGCTTCCGCAAGTTGTTAGGTCGCTTAGGCCGCGTATCGTAGAGGCCGACACTAGGGGTGTCAAGTAGGGAATGAACGCAACGTAGCGACTGGGGTGGGAGACGCCGACGCTGGCAGCGTCGGCCACGAACAGGCGCGCACGGCGCGCGCATCACACAAGGCAAGACTGTAACCCGGCGGGTGTTCATTTGACTAGGTGCCCCCCGTGGCCTACTAGTTTCACTGTGTCCGCGGTTCGCCCTCGCCACGTTTCCTCCACGCGTAACCTGTGCCTGGGACGCCGATGGCGCCTGCACTACCGAACAATCGACTGCTGCGCCGTGTGCCGGCCTTCGACCCGGGGGTCGAGATCCGGATGTCGGATCTCGTCATTGCGCTTTCCGAAGCGCTGGACCTCAACGAAGGTCAGCCGCCCGGTCACGCGCAGCGCTGTTGCCTGATCGCGATGAAACTGGGCGAGATGCTCGGGCTCGATCCGCGGACCATGTCCGATCTCTACTATGCCACGCTCGTCAAGGACGCCGGCTGTGCGTCGGCCGTCGCCCACAACCTGTTTGTGTTGCGCGAGACCGACCCGCGCATGCGCCGCGACCGGCATGTCGACCGCCTGACCGGCTCGTTGAGTGGTGCACTGTACGCACTGCAGAACGTTGGACAAGGCACGTCGCTCGAGCGCCTGCAGGAGGCGCTGCGGCTGGTGCGCGAGGTGGAGCAATCGGCCGACACGGTGGCCGCGAATCTGGCGGACCGCACCGCCGAGATCGCGCAGTTGCTCGGACTTTCCAGTGGCAGTTGTGCGGCGATACAACACCTGCACGAGCACTTTGACGGCACCGGCTACCCACACCGTTTGCGCGGCCAGCAGATTCCCCTGTTGGCCCGCATCCTCAGCCTGGTTCAATCCGTAGAAATCTTCACCACCCAGCACGGTCTGATCGAGGCGCTGAACATGGCCGGCCGACGACGCAAGCTGTGGTTCGACCCAGAACTCACGGACTTGTTGGCCAAGCTGCGACACGATCGCGGTTTCTGGGAATCGCTGCACGCAAGTGGCGGCGATTGGCGCCGCCGCGTGAACGCTGCGGAGCCGGCCGAGTGCCGCTGGATCGCCGACGAGGATCAGCTCGATCGGGCGACGCTCGCGCTGGCCAACGTCGTCGACGCCAAGAGTCGATTCACTTCGCACCACTCGCAGCGCGTCGCCACGTACGCAAGCGGCATGGCTCAGGTGCTTGGTTGCACGCCGGTCGAGTGCCGCGAGATTCGGCGAGCCGGATTGCTGCACGACATCGGCAAGCTCGCCGTGCCACGTCGCGTCTTAGAGAAGCCCGACAAACTGGACAAGGACGAATGGCAATTGATGTGGAAGCACACGCACTACACCCTGACGATTCTCGAACGCACCCAATGCCTGCGGCACCTGGCACTGATGGCCGCCTGCCATCACGAACGGCTCGACGGACAGGGTTACCATTTCGGCCTCGACGGGTCGCTGATGCCGTGGGGCAGCCGGCTCTTGGCCGTGGCAGACTACTTTGATGCGGTCAGCGCCGATCGGCCGTATCGCGCGGCCATGTCGCGCGACGAGGCCGTCAAACTCTTGGACGGTCAGGCACCGGATCGACTTTGCTCAGACGGCGTCGAGGCGCTGAAACAGTACCTGGCCGAGGCGCCTGAGCCGCGCACATCGGATCATCCCTCGACCGCCGCACGCAACTGCTTGCCGATGGAATCCCTGGCCAGTGCCAGTGCGTCGCCGAGTTTGCTCGGGTCCTTGCCGCCGGCCTGAGCCATGTCTGGCTTTCCGCCGCCGCCGCCGCCCATGACGCCGGCCACGGCCTTGACCCAATGACCCGCGTGTACGCCGCGCTCGACCAGGTCCCGGCTCAGACCCGCGACGAGCTGAACCTTGCCGTCGGCTTGCGACGCCAGCAGCACGGCTATCGGGCTTGTCTTGCGGCGCAGGTGGTCGATTTGTTGGCGCAGGTCATCGGCCGACGCGCCCGACACTTCGCCGGCCACGACCTTCACTCCGTCGATTTCTACGGCGCCGGCAATGAGGTCGTCGATTGTCGCCCCGGCCGATTCGCTACGCTTCTGCGCCAGTTGTTTCCGAAGCGACTTGATCTCGTCGAGCAGACCCTGGGTGCGCCGCGTCAGTTCGCTCGTGGGCGCCTTGAGCAGCATCGCCAGGTCGCGCAGCAGGGCCTCTTGCTCGCGCACGTGCCGTATCGCCGCCGGCCCCGTCAGTGCGACGATGCGCCGCGTGCCGGCCGCCACAGATTCTTCACTGGTGATCTTACAGAGGCCGACCTGCCCGGTGTTCGTCAGGTGCGTGCCGCCGCAGAACTCGCGACTGTAGTCGCCCATGGTAACCACGCGGACCACGTCGCCATACTTCTCGCCGAACAGGGCCATCGCGCCGAGTTTCCGCGCCTCGTCGATCGGCATGGTGCGCCACGCGATCTCCGATGCCTCGGCCACGCGCGAGTTCACAATGTCTTCGACGCGGTCCAACTCCTCGCGGCGCACGGACTCGGCGTGACTGAAGTCGAACCGCAGATAGTCGTCGTCGACCTTCGATCCGGCCTGCGTCGCGTGTTTGCCCAACGTCTGGTGCAGTGCGTAGTGCAACAAGTGCGTGGCCGAGTGTGCCCGCATGATGCCGGCCCGCCGAGCGGCGTCGACCTTGGCCTGCACACGGTCGCCGACGCGAAGCGTGCCAGACGCAACCTGGCCCAAATGAACGATGAAGTTGCCCTCCTTCTGGGTATCGGCGACGCGAAACGTCGCGCCGCCGGCGACGAGTTCGCCCGTGTCGCCAACCTGTCCGCCCGACTCGGCGTAGAACGGCGTTCGATCGAGCACGATGCCGACCGTGCCGACGTGCCCCGCCGTGATATCACTGACCACTTCCTTTCCGGCGACGATGCCGCGCACGATCGCGTCGGCCGTCGTCGACTCATAGCCGAGGAACGCCGTCCGCGCGACCTCCTGGCCGTTCTCGGTCCACTTGATGCGGTCGATCGCCGCGGCGGCCATGACCTCGCCCGAAAACGCGCCCGCCCCGCTTTTCTCCTGGTGTTCCTTCCACAGGACTTGATAGCGCGATCGGTCCAGCGTCAGGCCGCGCTCGGCCGCGAGTGATTCGGTCATCTCGACCGGGAACCCGTAGGTCGCGTGCAGCTTGAATGCGTCGTCGCCCGAGATGACTCCGCCGCGACCGCCGCCCAGCCGCTCGAACAGCCCGTCGAGGAAGTTCATTCCAACTTCCAGTGTGCTGAGGAACTGTTCCTCTTCGTTCTTCACGATGCCTGCGACGCGGCCGGCGGTGTCGGTCAGTTCCGGGTACGGTCGTCGCATGGCGGCACCGACGGCCGCGGCCAGCTTGTGAAAGAATGGCTCACGCAAGCCGAGTCGGTATCCGTCGAGCACCGCGCGGCGCAACAGCCGCCGCACCACGTAGCCTTGCTTCGCGTTCGACGGCAACACGTTTTCGTGGATCGAGAACGTCACGGCCCGCGCATGGTCGGCGATGCGGCGAATGCGCACCGAGTCCGGATGCTCGCGGTCGTACTTGCGGCCGAGCACCTCGCAGATCGCGCCCAGGATCGGCCCGAAGATGTCGATGTCGAAGTTGCTCACGACGCCTTGCAGCGTCGCCGCCGTGCGTTCCAGCCCCATGCCGGTGTCGATGTTCTTCGACGGCAGCGGCACGAGGTTGTTCGGCGGCGGCCCCTGCCGGTCGAACTGCGTGAAGACCAGGTTCCAGATCTCCACCTCTTTGCCCGTGGGCGGATGATAGAAAATCTCCGAGCACGGGCCGCAGACTCCGTCGGGGCCGTGCGACGGAGCGCCGGCCGGCCAGAAGTTGTCGTCCTCCCCCATGCGCGCGATCCGCGATGAGGCCAGGCCGATCTCCCGCTCCCAGATGCCGGCCGCTTCGTCGTCGTCCAGATACACGCTGATCGTGAGCCGATCGGTCGGCAGGCCGAGCCACTTCTTCGACGTGCAGAATTCCCACGCCCAGTGGATCGCCTCGCGCTTGAAGTAATCGCCGAACGAGAAGTTGCCGAGCATCTCGAAGAACGTGTGGTGGTAGGCCGTGCGGCCGACGTTCTCGATATCGCCCGTGCGCAGACACTTCTGGCAGGTCGTGGCCCGTTTGAAGTTCGGATCGCCCAGACCGAGGAACTCGCGTTTGAACTGGTTCATGCCGGCCGGCGTGAACAGCACGGTCGGGTCGCCCTTCGGAACCAAAACGTCGCTCGGCCGCCGCTGGCATCCTTTCGATTCAAAGAAGCTGAGATACGCCTCACGCAGTTCGTCAGTTTTCATGCGGGCAATTCTACGAACGGTCCAAATCGCCGCCAACCGCGGTTTTCCGCGGGCGCACGAAGCGGTGTGCGCACCCTTCACCCCAACCCTCTCCCCAGAGGCATTGGTATCTACTACTACAGCGCAGGTTGCTAACTTGGGGGAACTTCAGTCGTCGCAGTCCTGATTTGATCGTGCCGCCAGTGCCCATCGTGAGAACCTGCGCTGTAGTGCTACACAAGTCCGAGACAGGGCCAGCCGCGAAGCGGCGCGAGTCGATAGCCAGGGGCGCGAGCCGGCTAACGCCCCTGGCTATCGACTCACGTCCCTTCGGGACTAAGTACAGTGCCGCATTGAATAGGGTCTGAAATCGGCCTCGGTCGTTTAACCCGCAGCCGCAGGCGAGGCATGGCCGCTTGGCCGGTCGTGGGCCTTTGCGAAACAGGCCGAACGTCGCGCCCAGGGCGAGCGCCAACATCAACATGTGCACGCCGATCGCCCAAAGGCTCATCGATGGCGGCGTCGGCGGTGGAAAGACCGTGGTCATGGCTTGGCTTCGATCTCGCGCTTCTTGTCGCCTTCGCCCGCTGCGCCCTTCGCCTTCTCGCCTTGCTCCGCCTGGGCCGCTGCGTCCTTTCGTTTCTTCGCGTGCGCCGCCTTCAAGGCTCGGATGCAGGCGTCGTCGACGATGCCGCGATCGTGCCCCAGTCCGTCGGCCCGCACCGGCAGGCCGTGCTCCTTGCGAAATCGGTCGACCGCTTCGGCGGCTTCCAGATCGTAGACGGCGAAGTTCGCCTCGCGAGTCATTGCGCTCAGGTCCTGCACGTCTTTGTGGTAGTAACCCAGTTCGTGCAGCATCTGCTTGAGCTGCACAACGTCGCGGCCTTCGATCACGCGAAACGCACGGTAGCCCAGCCGCTGCCGGATCGTGTCGTACTGCCGGCGCAACTCACCGACGGGTTCCGGGTGCTCGGCGACCTGCAAGTTCACCGTGATGTTCGACCCGTCGTAGTGTTTCCGCTTCGGGTTCGCGACGATGACGGCGGCCGACTGTTTCTGGCCGGTCCGCTTGTCGCCGCCCGCGCGTTGGCCGGCTTCGAGCGCAGCGATCAGGCGATCGGCCAAATCCATGCCGGCCCCGTCGGTGTCCTCAAAGCTGTCGGCGACCGCGTCAATAACCGCCCGACCGCCGAGCAGATTTCCTTGCGCGGTGTAGTTCTTGCCAGACCGGTGGCTCGCATGATCGAGACACAGCTTGCCCGTGTAGTTGGCCGTCCGGCCCTGCGCGTCGACGATGCCGAGCTGTCGATGATCGCGACCCTGGTCGTCCTTGAGCAGTTCGGCGATCGCCTGCTCCGGGCTCATTCCCTTCTCGAGCAGTTCCAGACCTTGCGGGCCATACTTCACGACGACGCTCGCCTGCGTGGCGACCGCTCCGACGCCCGCCTTGGTAAACGGACAAAGCCGACCGACCTCGGGCAACCGCGTCGTCACGGCAACTCCCGTCTCGCCCGTCGCCGGATCGAACGCACAAATGGAGAACGTGCTGCAGACGACTTCGTCGTCGTGCGACGGTTCGGTTGCGGCTGGCTTCGGCAGGCTCAGGGCCGCAACCAGCATGATCGATCCGCCGCGAACGAGCAGTGTCTTCATGAGATGGTCCTTTCGGGTTCGTGGTCGCGTCCGCCGCACCTCGCTGGATCGTGCGGCTCACCGCCAGTGGTTGACGATGTGCATCTGGTCCGGGATCGATACACCGCTGGCCGACAGATTCCAGATCGCCTGAACAATGCCGCGGGGCCGCAAGTCACGCTTCTGGTCGTTGTCTCGACGAATAACCAGAATGCCTGGATGCCGCCCGCGGAACAGTAGTACCAGGTCGTGGAGTCGCTTGAAATCGTCGTGGTTGTGCGTGAGCAGCACGCGATCAGTCCGAATGACGTGCATGAAGTGGGTTACATCGTGTTCGCCGGTTAGGTTCACCTGGGAAGGGACTTGAACGTCGTGTCCAGCCGCACGAAGCAGTCGGACCAACAGTGCGTCAGCCGAGTCATCATCCAGGTAGAGATTCATCCTTGCTCAGTTCGGCCCATTCCTGAGGAGTCAGAACGCGGTAATGGCGTTTCGGATCGGTCTTGTAATTGGAGTGACCCACGCCACTGGCTTCGATGAGCCGTTCCTCGCGTGCGTGATCAGCGGCGATGTCCGGAGGATTCGAGCGACAGTATTCGATGGACTCGAGCACTGCTTCGAGCGGCAGGCCGTAGTCCAGCGCGACCTGCTGAGGGGTGCGCGGATCCTGGTCATCATCGGCACGGAGTTCATCCAAGGCCGTGCACGCGCCGTAGACGATCTCGGCCCGGATGCGCGTACCCTTGATGAATGGCTGGCGGTAGGCTGACTTCGGCCGCTGCTCCAGGAACTGGTACGTGACTGTCGTGCTCATACAACAAGAGTCTACTTCGGTTCCCCCTGGGCGACAACCGGACCCGCACCAAGGCGCCTCGAAACACGGTGGCTGAGAACATGACTGCGTGGATATACTCTTCCCGTTGTCGATACCCGCCCGATCGCCCTCCCAACGAAAGGACCCCACGATGAAGTCTTGGTTCGTCGCCGCGTCGCTGGCCGTCTCGTTCGCGTTCGCCTCGTTCTCGCTCCAGGCGAGGTCCGACGAAAAGGCCAAGAAGAAATTGCTCTTCCTGACACACTCCGCCGGCTTCCAGCACAGCACGATCACCCGGCCCAAGGACAAACCGCAGGAACTGTCGCACTCCGAGAAGGTGCTGACCGAGATCTGCGCCGCGGCCGGCATCGAAGTGACGGCGACCAAGGACTGCACGCTGATCAACGCCGACAACCTCAAGAAGTACGACGCGGTGTTCTTCTACACCACGGGCGACCTGCCGATCCCGAAGCGCCAGGATTTGATCGACTATGTGAAGGCCGGCAAGGGGTTCATCGGCAGCCACTGCGCGACCGACACCTATCACGGTTGGAAGGAGGGCGACAAGCAGCCGTACATCGAGATGATCGGCGCCGAGTTCGCCACGCATCATGCCCAGGAGCCGGCCGAAGTGACCGTGGCCGACGCCAAGTTCCCCGCCGCGGCGCACATCGAGGCGTCCAGCTTCAGAATCAACGACGAGTGGTACGTCTTCAAGAACATGTCGCCCGAGATTCACCCCGTGCTCGTGCTCAACACCAAGAGCATGAAGCAAGAGAAGTACAACACGATGCAGCCATACCCGATCGCCTGGAGCCGCAACTACGGCAAAGGCCGCGTCTTTTACACCGGCATGGGTCACCGCGAAGACGTCTGGACCAACCCGATCTTTCAGCGCCACATCATCGCCGGCATCAAGTGGGCGATGGGCGAGTAGAGCGCCGTTGAAAAGCGGCAGGCAGGCAGTTTCCTTCGACGCGAATTCACAAGGAGAGTCTTATGAGAACGACTCCGTCGGTTCTTGGCGCGGCGATCGTGCTGTTGATCAGCCGCGCAGTGATGGCGGCGGACCAACCGGGCGCCGGCGGCCGGCCGCAGTCGCTCAAGTATGCATGGGCCAAGGCGTACCACATTCCGCCCGAGACGACGACCGAGGAATCCGGCTACTTCGCATTGTGCGAGGGCAAGAACGGCAAGATCTACGTCGGCTCGGCCGCCTATGGCCGCAACTCGTACCTCGTCGAGTTCGACCCCGCGACGGAGAAGATGCGCGTCGTCCTGGACACGCACAAGCTCGTCGGCCTGCCGCTCGAACCGACCGGCTACGCCTCGCAGGCGAAGATTCATACGCGCAACTTCGTCGGCCCGTCGGGCGTCATCTACGTCGGCTCGAAACAGGGCTATCCGTCGCCGAAGGAGAAGGAGGCCGGCAAGATACCGACCTACCGCGGCGGGTATGTCATGACCTACGACCCCGCGACGGACGAGGCCAAAAACCTGGGCATGCCGATGCCGCTCGGCGACAAGCGGCTGCCGGCCGACGCCAAGGAAGGCGAGGGAGTGATCGATGTCGTCGCCGACGAGGCACGCGGCTTGATCTACGTGATCACGTGCGAGAGCGAACACTGGATGCTGTTCGACACGAAGCATCCCGAAAAAGGCTACCGCGCCCTTGGTCCCACGCTGCGTGATCAACCGAACACGCTGATCGACCGCGAGGGCCGCGCGGCGGCGATCACTCACGACTATCGCGTCGCGCGGTATCAACCCGACATCGACAAGGTCACCGTCGACGAACTGGTCGTCGATGGGAAACCGTTCCGCGAGGTGATCGGGCCGGACGCGGTCCATCCCGACTGGCGGCTCGCGGCCGACGGACGCACCGCGTACCTGCAACTGCTCAACGACCTGCGCATGTTCCAGATCGACCTGGGCGTCGAGGCCGGCAAGCCGGTGACGGGCCGGTCGCTCGGCCCGCGCATCAACGGCAAGCATCCGGACTCGCGTGGATCGATCAGCATCGCGACCGACGGCACGGTCTACTCCGCTATCCGCATCGACAACGAGACCGGGTTTGGGACGGGCTACCTGCACCACCTCGTCCGCTACGACCCGCGCGGCAACCACATGGACGACCTGGGCGTCTTCGCGGTCAAGAACCCCGACTTCTTCAACTTCAAGCTGCCGCCCGCAAAGAACCCGGACGGTTCGCTGCGCCCGATCCACGGCTACCACACGCTTCCCGACGGCACGCTCACGCCGCTCCACGTGATCCTGGCGATGATCGTCGCGCGCGACGGCACCGTCTACGCGACTACGCTGTACCCATTCACACTGCTGCGCATTCCGCCGTCATGAGATGTCGTCAACGAACGGACCGCGCCGTCTCAACACCACGAGGAGTCGTCCATGCCAAAGATCAACGCGGCTCATAGGCGAGCTTCAGCGGTAGATTCTTCACTTGCCGTTTGCCTTATCGCGCTGGCGCCGATGTCCAAGGGCTGATCGGCCGCTCGTTCAACGACTGCCGTAGTGCAGGCGTGCGCAGCCGGCCGCGCCGATGTAGCCGGCGTCGCTGCCGAGTTGCGCGTAGACGATTTCCGTGCGTGCAGCGGGCGTTGGAAACGCCAACTTCTGAACGTCCTCACGAATCCACGCGAGGAACTCGGGGCCGGACTTGCTCATGCCGCCGCCGAAGATGACCAGGTCGGGGTCGATGGTGTGCATCAGCGAAGTTGCGCCGACGGCCAAATAGTACGCCGTGTCGCGCATCAGCCGGCGGCAGAACGCATCGCCCGACTTGTTCAGGTTGTCGATGGCGAGTGCGCGGTCGGCGGGATCGGTTTCGCCCCAGACGGCCCGCAGTCGTGTGGACTGGCCCGCATCGAGACCCTCCTGCGCCCGCTTGATCACGGCGGTCGCCGAGGCATACGCTTCCAGACAACCGGCCCGGCCGCAGCCGCAGATACGCGGCGGCGGCCCGCCCGGCGTTTGCATCGCGATGACCATGTGACCGCACTCGGCGCCGTGGCTGTGCTCGCCCTCGATGATCTGGTTGTCGATGACGATGCCGCACCCGATGCCGGTGCCGAGCGTGAACAGCACCAGACTGTGCGCGGGCCGGCCGGCTGCGCGGGCCGTGCGGCCCACGCCCGCCCAGTACTCGCCGTAGGCCGCCGCGTTGGCGTCGTTTTGAAACGCGACCGGCTTGTTGAGCAACTTGGCCAGCCGATCGCGAATGGGAAGGTTCTGCCAACCTGGTCCGCGCAGATTCACGGGGTCGAGCAACATGCCGGCCGGAATATCCATCGTGCCGGGCGAGCCGAGGCCTACGGCTTTGACGTCGGTCCATTTGATCCCGCATTGTTTCGCGGCCAGCCGCGCGGCCGCCGCCATGTTGCGGAGACTCACATTGGCCCCGCGCTTCGCCTCGGTCTCAACCTCGGCCGCGTCCTCCATCAGCGGCCGGCCGGTGTTGTCGACCACGCCCGCCTTGATGCTCGTGCCGCCCAGGTCGACTCCAACCCAAAACGGACGCTTGAACAAAACACGACTTCGCTGCTTTGCCATGACGCTGGACCTCGTAAACCAAGGGCCGCCCTACATTCGTTTTCGCCTGGGGCGTTGTTTTTCTGCGCGGAAGTTTGGCCGGCGGGCAAAGCCCACCCTACATTCCTTATCGCCTGGTTTGCCGTTTTCTTGCGCGGCGTTTTGCGTGGCCGACGCTGCCAGCGTCGGGCGTCAGAGCGGACGCTGGCAGCGTCCGCCACGTTGAGTTGTGGGCGAAGCCCACCCTACCGAGTTGCCGCGGGACTCATCGCGTGGTCGGCGGGCTTGACCCCCTTGGCCGCGCCGCCGAAACGAAACGGCGTCGGCTTGAACGCACCGACGAGGTCCACCGCGCTCTTCCCGGCGATCTTGTCTTCCATGCCCAACGACCAGTAGCACGCATTGACCAGCAGTCGCCGCACGCCCTCGCTGGCGAGGTCTTGCGACGCGCCCATCGTCGTGGTGAAGACGCGGGCCGATTTGCCGCCGGCGCTCTCGAACGACTTGGTCCACGCGACCGGCATCATCGGGTCGTTCGGCTTGCCCTCGACCGGCTTGTCGTCGGGCTTCATGCCTTCGAGCACCTGGCCCATCACGATCGGTGTGCAACCGGCCGGCAACGGCAGGCGGACGCCGTACACATCGGTCGGCCCCCAAACATCGCCGTCGCCGATGCCGCGCAGGATCGGGTGCTTCTCCTGGCCCTTGGCCACCAGCCCGCGCGTACTCTGCTTGCCGTGCTGACCGTGGTGGCTGATCCAGGTCTCGCCGAGCACCTGCCTACCGAAACCGCCGTCCCATTCCTTGCTGGTCCAGGTGTAGCGCTGATACGACTTGCTGCCGCTGAGGTTGAACGCGTGCGTGGCGGTGCGGAGGCCGACGATGGGCCGGCCGGAATCGACGTAGTCGGCGATGTGCTTCAACTGGTCGTCGGGCAGGTTGCGGAACCGCGTGAAGATGACCATCAGGTCGGCCGACTTGAGCGCCTCGAGGCCGGGGATGTTGTTGTTCACGTTCGGGTCGATCGAGCCGTCGGCGGGGTTGATCGCGAACAGCACGGTACACTTGAATCCGTGGTGTTTGGCCAGGATGCGGCCGAGCTGCGGCAGGGTCTCTTCGGACCGGTACTCTTCGTCGCCGCTGATGAGCACGATGTGTTTGCCCTTGCCGGGTCCATCGAAACCGTCGTACACGACCCAGTCGCCGGCCGCGGCGACGCCGGCCGTTAGCAGAATTACGGACATGACCAGTAGCGAATGCACGTTCTTCATCGCGGCCCTTTCTTGTTGTCCAGTGATCGAGGCGGCGTAGTCATGTCGCAAGCATGAGCAGCTTCCGGCCGAATCGCAAGCGCTTCCTGGTACAGATTGTTTTCGCGTGGAACTCCGAGCGGCG
>DAIOWH010000013.1:0-19985 GCA_036758585.1 Planctomycetia bacterium | reverse complement strand
ACCGTGAGGGAGCGGCGACCGTGAGGGAGCGGCGACCGTGAGGGAGCGGCGACCGTGAGGGAGCGGCGACCGCGGTCACCCACTCGCTTACGCTCGTGGCTCCGCAACCAGATTCAGTCCTATCGGCCAAACTGTACTACTGCCGTTTCCTGGCGATCCGAGCCATCCTCGCGCTACGCTTTCCGCGCCCGGGCTGATACTATAGCACCGGTCCGGCAACCTGGAGATCGACGTAGATGTACTTGCGACTCGCCAAACGATTGGTCGTGGAAACCGACAAGCGGCTGCTCTGGAAGCTGGCTTGGAACATGGGCTGGAAGGGCATGCGGTCGATTCAGCGGCACAAGCGGCGACTGCGGCGGGGCGAGTTCTTTCCGCCGTTCATCTACATATCGATCATCAACAGTTGCAATCTACGCTGCCAAGGCTGCTGGGTCGACGTCGCGGCGAAGCAGGAGAAGATCGAAGTCGCCGCGATGGACCGCGTGATCACCGAGGCCAAGGCGATGGGCAACTCGTTCTTCGGCATTCTGGGCGGCGAGCCGTTCATGCACGCCGACCTGCTGGAGATCATGGCGCGGCACCCCGACGCCTACTTCCAGGTCTTCACGAACGGCCATTTCATCACCGATGAGGTTGCCCGCGAGCTGCGGCGGCTCGGCAACGTCACACCGCTCGTGAGTGTCGAGGGCAACGAGATCGTGAGCGACCAGCGCCGCGGCCGGCTCGGCGTGCTGTCGCAGACGATGGAGGGACTGGCGGCGTGCCTGCGCAACAAGGTGATGACCGGCGTCTGCACGAGTCTGTGCCAGACGAACTACGACCTCGTGAGCGAAGCGTGGATCGACCGGCTGATCGAGATGGGCGTGATGTACTGCTGGTTTCACGTGTACCGCGCGGTCGGCCCGGAGTCGAAGCCGGAACTGTGCCTGACGCCCGATCAGCAGCTTGCCGCGCGGCGGTTCGTGGTCGAGATGCGGGCGAAGAAACCAATCGTCATCATCGACGCCTATTACGACGGTGAGGGCAGGGCGTTGTGCCCGGCGGCGACCGGTTTCACGCACCACATCGGTCCGTGGGGCGATATCGAACCGTGTCCGGTGATTCAGTTCGCGCGGGAGTCGATTTACGACCGGGCGGCCGAGGTTTCCGGCCCGGCGTCTGTGGTCGACGGTCGAGACGGATATCGTCCGTTGCGCGACGTCTTCCAACAGAGCGAGTTCCTGCGCGACTTCCGCGAGATCGCCGCGACCAACACACGCGGCTGTATCGTGCTGGAACGTCCCGATCTGTTGCGCGAACTGGTGGAGAAACACACGGCGCGGGACACGACGGCGCGGCGCCGCGCCATGGCCGAACTGGAACTGATGCAGCCGCGGCCGTCGCAGTACAAGCCGGGCGACGAGATTCCCGAGAAGAGCCTGGCGTATCGCCTGGCCAAGTATTTCTTCTTCAACGACTACGGCACATACGGCCGACTGTTCCGCGCGGAGAATTGGAAACAGCCGGTTTGTCAGGATGGGCCGACCACCGAGAGCGCCAGGTTCAGTCTGCCGGTGTGAGTCGGGGTCGATAGTTTGGCGGGCTTGCGGTGCGGTCCCGCCACGAACGCAGGGATGCTCCGCAGGCAGGCTTCGAGCAACAATAGTTCCCACTGGAGCGGCGGGCGGACCTTCATTCCTGGCTCAATGCGCACCGCGTGCGGGTACGCCTCGGGCGCAGCCACGGGCCAGCCCAGCCGGTCCGCCGCGTCGGCGTCGGTCGCGGCCATCTCGAATTCCTCGCCAAACGTCACAGCCAACGAAGACATCCGCCGCTGGTGCTCCTCCGGCGATATCTGCCCTCGCAACAGACGCTCGAGCATGGGCCAGTCGTCGTACATCGACAACCCGTACGACATGCCGGATTGGCCCATGACCACGGCGTACCACGTGTCCGTCTGAAATGCGGAACACTGCACCTTGATCACGACGTCACCCGGCACCCGGTTCCACGGAGCTTGCCGGTAGAACGTCGCCGCCGCGTCAAAGAACTGTTCGACGTGATCTTCGGTCACGCCCGGCGAGTCGAGCAGGCCGGGCAGGCACTCCGACGCCGATGCGGCGAGGTGCTGCGACAGGTCCTGAACCAGGAAATCGATCATGTCGAGCTTCTCGTGCACGCTGTGCCGCACAGCGATCGCGCCAAGTCGCGCGGTCAGTTCGGCGTGATTCGCGCCGCAGCCAAGCTCGATCGAACTGGGACGGTGCGGTTCGTCGATCGCCGGGTTCGTCATGGCTCGGGCCATGGTCTCCCAGAGCAGTTCGGCGGTTGGCTCGTCGGTGGTCAGGTTTTGGGCCAGAATCTTGTCGGTCGACCTATTGACAACGATGGCGAGCCACGGTCGACGCGGCTCGACGTCGGTGTTGACCCAAGTGGCCAGCCGCTGGATGTCGGCCTGCCAGACCTCATCGTTCGCCTGGGGCAGGTCGCTCAGTTCCTCGATCGAGACATTCGAGCCGGCGCGGCCCAGTTGCGCCTGAAGTTGCTGCGACGCGAACTCCAGCATGTCATCGGCGTCGGACAGCTCGTCGCTGAGCAGGCACTTGACACCTACCTGCGCGAGACGCGGCCCCCAGGCCGACCGAAACGTCTCGGGCCGCATCTCGATCTGGCCCGGCCGACGCGGCTCCTTGTCCATCGGGCTGAGCATCGCCTCGACCAACGTGTTCCAGATCGACTCGGACGACGGGCGGCGTTCCGACATGGTGTCGGCCAACACCGCCGACTCGCCCGCCGCAACGACCAGAATGGTCCATGTCCTGACCGGCGGCTCGCCGGGCGACGTCTGCAGCGATTCCTCTTGCACCGCCAGTTGCCAGACCTCGGACGGGTCCTGCGGCAGACACTCGACGAGCGTCCGGCACCGCCGCCACGACCGCGATCGAGCATTCTTGGACGGCGCGACGACCGGCACCTGGGCCACGCGACGCAGCCAGGCGATCGCACCCGGCGTCGCACGCCAGCCCGGACGAAACGAGTACGTGTACTCGATCGCCTCAGACTCGTCGCCGCGGCCGATGGAGTCCGGTGGATCCGGCGGCAACGGCCGCTGGTCGAGCATGAACTCGGGCACGAACTTGTTCCCTTGTATTGCATCGCGCAGCAACTTGCGGGCGCACTCGCTATCCCCTTCACGGCGAAACGCGAGCACGGCCCGTGTGTAGTGCCAAGCCGCCGAGTCGTCGCCGTCGTACTGTTTCAACAATGCCTCAAGCTCCGCGTCACGACATTCCTGCAGCAAGCACGCCGCGAGCACGTAGCGCACGCCTTGGTTGTCGTTCGGGTTGAGGTCGAGCATGGACTGGTAATGCCCGAGCGCCTCGGCCCGGTCGCCCGCCAGCCACAGCTCGTTCGCCAGCGAGTGCCTGGCTCGCATGTACGGCCGCGTTTCCAGGTGGCCCCAGAAATGACCGGCGTACTGCTTGAATCGGCTCGCACCAATCGCACGCTCACCCGCCGCGACGCCGTGACGCAAGAGATCGATAGACTCCTTGGACGAACAAGCGAATTGGGCCAGGAGCAAGTACGCGTCGGCACAATCCGGGTCCAGACTGAGCGTCTTGCGGGCAAGTTGCACGCAGCGATCGGGATCAGGCGTGTCGTACGCCTGATCGATCAGGTCCAGGGCCAGCTCCGTAGTGGCGTCGATTCGTTCGGCGCCCATGCCCTTGGCCAGTTCACGCAGCGCCTTCTCCATCATCCTCGGGCTGAAGTTCCCCAGCGCCGCCAGGGGATCGGCGTGTTTGGCCTTCGATCGTGTACGCTTCTTGGCCATCTCTGGTTACCTCGGACGATCGCGTGAGCGGATGCCACCGCGGCAAGCATAACGAACCGACAGGTGGAATCCTACACACACCGCCGTTGGGCCGGCAACGTAACATGGCACACGCGTGTTGCACGCCCAGATACTGCGCTCTCCGCTGCGAGCTGCGAGTCAACTGACTGTTGCGACGCCGAGAGGCTGTACGGTACAACTGGCCCGTCGCCCCTGAACCGGAGAACGCTCATGCAAGTCACTCTGTGGACAGCCGTGGCAGCGCTCTGTTGGATCTGTTCGGCCGATCCCATGATCGGCAGTATCGCGGGCAACGGCTCGCAAGGTTACGACGGCGACGGCGGACCGGCGGCGAAGGCGAAGCTCAACCAGCCGTTCGACGTGGCGATCGGACCCGACGGCTCGATCTACTTTTCCGACACCTTCAATCATTGCATTCGGCGCGTCGACGCGAAGACCGGCGAGATCACGACCGTGGCCGGCTGCGGCCAGAAGGGATACGCGGGCGACGGCGGAGCGGCCACCAAGGCGATGCTGAACGAACCCTACGGCGTCGTACTCGATGACGCCGGGAACATCTACATCGTCGATCGGTTGAACTTCTGCGTGCGCAGGGTCAGCGCGAAGGATGGCGCGATCACGACGATCGCCGGCACGGGCCAGTCCGGCTACTCGGGCGACGGCGGACCGGCGGCGTCGGCCATGCTGCGCGAACCGAACGGCCTCGCACTGGACCGCACGGCGACCAAGCTGTACATCGCCGACGTCAAGGACCAGCGTGTGCGAGTGGTCGATCTCGCGACCGGCACGATCCGCACGTTCGCCGGCACGGGCAAACGGGAGCGCACGGGCGACGGCGGACCGGCCGCGAAGGCGTCGCTGTTCGGGCCGCGAGCCGTACACCTCGACGGGGCGGGAAGCGTGTACATCTGCGAGCGCGAAGGAAACTCGATTCGCAAGGTCGACGCCCGCAGCGGCATCATCACAACCGTCGCCGGCACGGGCCGCAAGGGGTACAGCGGCGACGGCGGATCGGCCTTGAGTGCGACCTTCGACGGACCCAAGGAGCTCGACATCGACGCGGCCGGCAACATCTTTGTCGTGGACACCGAGAATCAGGCGATCCGTCGCATCGACGCGAAGACCGGCGTGATCACGACGGTGGCCGGCAACGGCAAGCGCGGCGGGGCGGGCGACGGCGGACCGGCCACGGCCGCCCAACTCGACCGGCCGCACGGAGTGGCCGTCGATCGGGCCGGAAAGATCTACATCGGAGACACGAATAACCACCGGATTCGAGTCGTGGAGTAGCCCATGGTCGACGCTGTCAAGGACTGGCTTCGGGCACACGAGGCGATCTTCCGGTGGTTCGGCGTCTTCACGGTACTGTCGTACATCGCGATCCCGTTCGTGATTCGCGCCGTGGTGATTGGTATGGCGCCGGATTATTTCCTGCACCGCGGCCCACCGCCCGAATCGTGGCGAGCGCAGCACCCAGCCGCTCGCATCGGCCTCGTCGTAGCGAAGAATCTCTGCGGCGTGCTGCTGGTGCTCGTGGGCATCATCCAGTCCGTCCCCGTACTCGTTCCGGGATTCGGCCTGCTCACGATCCTGATCGGAGTGCTGCTGTTGAACTTTCCCGGCAAGCGTGCGCTGGAGCTTCGCATCATGCGCAACACGACAGTACTCCGCGCGGTGAACGCCGTGCGGGCCAAGGCCGGCCGTGCGCCGATCGAGATGCCGAATTGACGCTGCTCACGCCGAACCGCATTTTGCGAGAGTGAATCCCATGAAGCGAAGCTTCACCCGCCTCAGTGCTCCTCCGCTGATCGCGAGCTTCGCGTGCTGTCCGCGCGCGACGACGACTGGCTCGGGGACGCGCCTCGCGCGCGGCCCCCGCGATGCGCAAGCAGAGCGATTTGTATAATGAACTCAGGGTTTGCCGACGCCAAACACTCAGCCCGATCCGCGCAAGCTGGCCGGGCTGTTTTCGTTTTCGGAATCGCCTCCGAGTTTGCGAGTGGTCAGATGCCCCGCACGGCGATGAGCATCCCGCGGAGCTGTGCGTAGTTTTGCCCGTTGTTGACGCCAGGGTCAGGGTCGAACGCCGTGAGGTTGATCTTGCCGGCGAAGCGGCCGTTGCGGTCGAGGATGACCAGATCGCGCCACTCGGCGTCCCACGGGGCCCAGACGGTCTCGGCTGCGGTCTCTTGAACGAGCGGCAGATCACCGAGCGCGGCCATGCCCGCGAGCTGGTCCGGGCCGTTCGCAAACTGCGAGCCGTCGATGGCGATGATGTTCACATCGGTGACGCCCTGAGATACGAGATCGTCACGCAAATCGTCCAGGACACCGTACCGGTGCCGGCAGAGTCCTCAGCCTGCGTGCGTGAAGTAGTAGGCACTGACGCTGCCTCGAAAGACCGACGGACCGACGTTTTGATTGAACGTGGCGGAGTTCGCGTTCAGGTCGGGGAGCGAGAAGTCGGGCATGACGACCTGGGACATTTCCAGGTCCTCGGCCGGGTTGAAGTCCACGCGCTGGCCGCCGCGGGCGAGTGCTCCGAACATGTCTACGCCGGCGCCGCCGGTGAGTGAATCGCGTCCGCTGCCGGGTCGGAGCACATCGGCGCCATCGTCACCGTCGAGCCGGTCGTCTCCAGAGTCGCCGGAGAGGTCGTCGTTGCCGTCGCCACCGCTTATCGAGTCGTGACTGGTTCCGCCGTGCAGCTCGTCGCGGTCCGAGCCGCCGTCCAACTGATCGCGGCCACTGTCGCCGAGAAGTTGGTCGTCGCCTCGCGGATGCGGTCCTGCGCGGCCGGCGACACTTTTCCGGCGTTTCGCAGGGCTTGCTCGCACACTTTCTCGAAACTCGGCGATGGTCGAACGGCGGCGGACCGCATGTGGGCTCCTGCAAAGCATCGTGTCAATCGTCGAGACAATTATCGGCTGGTCTTGGGATCAAGGCAACTGATTGTGTCTCATGAGTAGAGGCGGTTCGAGAACTGAAGCAGGTCTCGGATGATCGTCGGCACGGTCGGACGTCCTTGCCGGGAGGCATCAAGCCCACGGTGTGATTTCCACCTCAGGCTCTTCGATCGCGGCATCGGGTTCGATGCTGCAGACCACGAATTCCCCTTCCTTGAGCCCACGGCGGAAACACTCTCGATACAGCTCCCTCTGCGTCTTGCCGACGCCAATCCGCTCGTCACCGTGGTACGCGACCCACCAACGGAAGCGGGATTTGAGCAACTCCGGCAGGTCCCGACGAAATGCCGCCTGCGACTTGGCGATAATTGGGGCGATGGTGAAGTCGTGTTCACCTGTCGGCGCGGTCGTCGCAACGTGCTCCGAACTCAAAGCCGAATGCTCGGGGCCAGATTGCATGGCGGAAGACATGGGGATTCCTCGCGAACAGTTTACTATGGTCCCAGTATACCACTGGCAAGCTTTGTTCCAGGAACTGAAACTGCCTGTGGACACGGTCCTGTACCGGGCGCTGACCACGCGACATGGGCACGAGCCGATCGACAACGTGCAGTCTTAGAGCGCCGAGTTGCTTGATCGAGCTACGCTCCTCTCATTGGGGCTGGGTAGAGCGTTGCCGCGTCGGGGTCGAATGCGGCAGGGTTGATCCTGCCGTCGATTCGCATGGCCCGAATCCGCGCGCGGTGAATGAAGTGTGTGAGCCGTGGGGCGGGCTTCCAGCCTGCCCAATGTCGAGAACGAACTGACGGCAGGCTCGAAGCCTGCCACACGGCTCAAGATGAACGGGCAGGTTGGACCAGCCGGTTGAGTTCGTCGTGACCGGTCTCGACCCGGACGCCGACCAAACGATCTTCGCGGCGACGGCCCTGGCCAACACGAACCCGCGCGCGGAGTTGAACCTGCGGGCCGACGAGCGAGTCGAGGGCGGCGCCCTGGCCCAGGTCACGCTCATCGAGTATCTCGATTTCCAGTGACCGTTCTGTGCCCAGGTGCACCCGCTCGTGCAGCGGCTCCATCAAGATCGTCCGAACGAAGTGCTGATCGTGAAGCGGAACTTTCCGCTGCCGGGCCACCGCAACGCCGTGCCCGCCGCCCGCGCGGCCGAGGCCGCCGCGCTGCAGGGTCAGTACGAAGCAATGAGCGACCTGCTCTTCACGAATCAGGCGGTGTGGTCAGGTCTGGCCGACCCCGTGCCGACGTTCGAGAATTTTGCCGCGACGCTTGGCCTCGACATCACCCAGTTCCGCGCCGACATGAACAGCGCGGCGGTCCAAGCCAAGATCGACGCCGACCTGGCCACGGCCAACGCGCTAGCGCTGCCCGGCACGCCCACGTTTTTCTTGAACGGCGACCAGATTCAAACGCCCACGACGTCCGACGCGTTCGTCGCGCTGGTCGACGCCGAGGCGGCAACTCAGACGAACATCCCGGCGACCGTCAGCGTGCTGCCGATCAACGCCGGCTCGGCCCGCGTGCGCGTCACGCCGAACCCGGGCTTCGCCGGCCAGTTCCGCGTGCGCGTCGGCGCCCGCGACTCATTCCACGGTACCGATGCCGCCGCGTTCGATCTGGATGAAGTGAACGTGACCGTTGCGGCGAACCGGATTCCGCTGGCCGCCGCACAAACCGTCACGCTCGCCGACGCGAATCCCAAAATGATCACGCTGGCCGGCGACGACGGCGACGCGGCACTGAACCAGCCGCTCACGTTCATCCTCACGTCGCTCCCCACGCAGGGCATGCTGACCGACGCCAGCGGCACGCCGCTCGCCAAGGACGTCAACCTCGCATCGACTCAGGTGCGCTACGTGCCGAACGCCAACTTCACCGGCCCCGACAGTTTCGCCTTCAAAGTGCGTGACGACGGCGGCACGGCCGGCGGCGGCCAAGACACCAGCCTCGCCGCCACGGTCAGCGTCCGCGCCGAAGTGAACGATGCCCCGACCTCTCAGAACCAAACGGTTCAGGTCCGCGCCGGCCTGCCGGCAAACATCACGCTCGCCGGCACGGACGGCGATCCCGACGTGACGCAGACGCTCACGTTCCAAGTCATGTCGCTGCCGGCCAACGGCACGCTGCGCGACTCGGTCGGCAACGCCGTAACCGTCGGCGCGGACTTGCCGAGCCCGACCGTGACCTTCACACCGAACGCCGGGTTCACCGGCACGGATCAATTTCAATACCGCGTGCGCGACGACGGCGGCACGGCCAACGGCGGCCAAGACACCAGCCCGCTCGCCACGATCACGCTCCAAGCCCGCGCCGCGCAGCCGGTCGGCGACGCCCCGGCCCCGCAACTCAAACGCGGCGTGCTCGCCATCCGCGGCACGAGCGGCGACGACGTGATCGACTGCGACCTGTCTGCCGACGGCACGCGCATCGACGTAACCGTCAACGACGCCGTGCTCGAATCGTTCCCGCTGGCCGACATTCGCGTCATCAAGATTCGCGCCGGCGCCGGCGACGATCTCATCACCATCTCCCCCGACGTCGAACTTTCGACCCGCATCCGTTGCGGCCGTGGCGACGACGAAGCGACGGGCGGCTCGGGCGACGACCGCATCCGCGGCGGACGCGGCGACGACCTGCTCGACGGCGCCGACGGAAACGACCGGCTGCGAGGACAGCAGGGCGACGATGACCTGATGGGTAATGCTGGAACCGATCGCCTTCGCGGCGGTCGCGGCGACGACACCGCCGACGGCGGCGACGGCGATGACAGACTCCACGGCGGTCGCGGTATCGACTCGTTGCTCGGCTCCGCCGGCGCCGACCTGATCCTCGGCTACTTTGGCGACGACATCTTGAGCGGCGGTGACGGCCCCGACACCCTCCGCGGCGGCCGCGGCACCGACACCGAAGGCGACGATGACCCACTCGACCGGCTGTTCGGAATCCCCTAGCCTAGCAGTTGTCAGCGTAGTGGAGGATGTTTCCAGGCGATTCGTGCGGGTCCGTGTTACTCACTCGTGCCTGAGGGCCTCGATGGGGTCCATGAGTGCGGCGCGGCGGGCGGGGTAGAGGCCGAAGAGGATGCCGACCGCCGTGGAGATAGCCAGTGATACCGCGAGCGACCACGGAGTGACCACGGTCTCGACCTGCGAGAAGTGAGTGACCAGCGGCGGAATAGCAACGCCCAAGGCAACGCCGAGCAGACCGCCGGCCGTCGCGAGAATCACGGTCTCGACCAGAAACTGCACGGTGATGTGCCAACGCTTCGCGCCCAACGCCCGTCGCACGCCGATCTCCTGAGTGCGCTCCATGACGGTCGCCAGCATGATGTTCATGATGCCGATGCCGCCGACCAGCAACGAGATGCCGCCGATCGAGCCGAGCACCAGGCTGAAGATCCGCTTCGCACGCTCGGCCTGTTGCAGCAGCTCGTATGGGACAACGAGTTCGTAGTCGCGCGCCGCGTGCCGTTGTTCGAGCAGTCGCCGGATCATTGCGGCGATCTGCGGCACGTCTTCCAGTCGCCTGGCGCGCAGTGCGATTTGGTGCAGTTCGACGTGCTCATAGCGTCGACCGCCGCCACTGACGATGCGGATCACGTTTTCGAGACGCATCTTCGCCGTCGAGAGCGGCAGAAAGATACTCGCGTTCGGATCGTGCAGCGCCGCGGTTCCGTCCGAGCGCGGCCGCAGCAACCCGACAATGCGATAGTGGCCCGAACCGAGTTTCAGTTCGCGGCCGATGGGGTTGTCGGCGCCGAACAACTGCCGCGCAAGCGTACTGCCGATCACCGCGACGTTGGCCCGCGACTGAAGGTCGGGCCAACTCAAGAACCGCCCGCGAGCCACCTCAAGGCGATGGATGTCGGCGAATTGGGGCGTCGTGCCGACCAGCGGCGGCTCGGCGGTGCGACGGCCCACCCAGACTTCTTTCTTCAACTCGAACGTCGGCGCGACAGCGACCAGTTCGGGCACCAGGCCCTCGATGCGGCGCAGGTCGGCGTCGGTCAGCCCATATTCGAGCGGCGCGTTCCGGCCGCCGCCTTCCGGACGGACGCTGCGAATGATGATGCGGTCGGGGCCGAGCCGGCGCAGGTCTTCTTGTACCGCGTGGCTGGCCCCCTCGCCGATCGCCAGCATCGACACCACTGAACCCACGCCAAACACGATGCCCAGCACGGCCAGCACCGAGCGCAGCTTGTGAACCGACAAGCTGCGGACTCCGAGACGGATCAGTTGCAGGCTAAAGGAAGACAAGTCACAAGCTCCAAATCCCAAATCCCAAGGAAACCTCAAATCCCAATACCCAAACAGACCCGACGATCGGGGTTTGCTAAATAGCCTTGCACGATTCTGGGACAGTAGCCCGACGCGCCAGCGAGGGAGCACATGGCGAAATCACAAGAAATCAGGCCCGGTCCCTCGCTGGCGCGTCGGGCTACTGTCCCTGCGGACTCCCAGAATCACGCAAAGCCATTTAGTTCGCGTTTGGCGCTTGATTGGGATTTGGGATTTGGTCCTTGGTGCTTTCCTGCTTGGGTGGTTTCAGGGCCAACGTGCCGACCAGGATGTCGCCAATGGCGACCTTGGTGCCGGGACCCGCTTTCGCCGGCACGTTTTCTGGATAGTTGCGGTCCTTGGTCGACCACTCCACGTCGACGAGTCCGCCCTCTGCGACGGTCACTTGCCCGACGACGACACCGTCGATCAGCACGTCGAACTTCTCGCCCGGCGGGCCGTTTTCGATCTGCACCTCAAGCTCCTTCTCGGTCTCGCCGCCGATCTGAGTGAACTGCAGTTCGATCTCGCCGCGCGCAGCGGTCGGGCCGGTCAAGTCGGCCGCGTATTCGATTCCAGGCGGCTTTTCTCGCTTCTTTTTGCGCTTGGCGGCGCGCCGGTCTTCGGTCGGCGGCGCGGGGTTGCTCGCGACGTCGGCGGCGACGGGATGCTGGAGTGCATCGGCTGGGAATCCGATCGCGTCGGGACTCAGCACGATGGCGTCGCTGGCGGCCAAGCCGTCGACCACTTGAACGAACTCCTCGTTCGACTTGCCCAGCCGCACGCGGCGCAGTTCCGGGCGGCCGCGATTCAGCACGTAGCACACCCCCGACTGGCCCGACTGAACGACCGCTTGAACGGGCACGACGAGCACGTCGTCGATCTGTTCGACGAGTATCTCGACCTTCGCGCTCATACCGGGCTTGAGACCGGCGGGGTTGCCGTCGATGACCACCTTGGTCTCGTAAAACTTCACCTTGCTCTTGCGCCAGTCTTCGGGCAGCGGCAGCGGCGAGACGTGTTTGACGCGGCCGGCGAGTTCGCGGTCGGGGAAGGCGTCGAGCCAGATTCGCGCCGGCATGTCCGGCTCGACCTGGTTGACCATCGCCTCATGAACGCTCGTGGTCACTTGCAGGATGTCGGTGTCGGGGATGCTGAACACGTGCTGCCGCTCACGAATGACCGAGCCTTGCTTGATGAAGAGGTCGATCAGATCGTCGTCGGCGGGCGCCGGATAGACCACAACGCCGTCTTGCGGCGCGAGCATCGTACACTTGGCGATCTGGCTTTCGAGGTGCGCGAGCTTTGATTGCTCCAGATCGAGCGTGGCGTTTTGGGCGCGCAGCGTAGCGGCGGCCTGTTCCTTGACCGAGGCGGCGAGGTTGTTGGCCCGCTCCAGCGCCCGCTTGGCCTCCTGAACGTTCGAGTCGAGTTCCTGTTTGCGTCGTTCGTAGGTGAACTGCTTGAGCAGCCGTTCGCGTTCGCGTGCGAGTTCCACCTTCACTTCGCTGCGCAGCACGGTGAGCTTGTCGGCTTCGAGTTGGCCGTCGCTGACGTAGCCTTGCTGGTGCAGTTCGGTGGAATATTTGAGCCGCTCGCGAGCGCGCTTCAGTTCCTCGTGCGCCAGCGTGGTGTCGGCCTGGATCGCGCGCAGCTCCTGGGGAAAATCGCCCTCGAGGTACTTGCTCAAGTCGATCTCGGCAAACCGCAGCTTGAGCTCGGCGGTCTTGATGTCGCTCTCGGCCTGACTGAGCGCCAGTTCGGCGGCCTGTTTGGCCTGGCTCAGCGACGCGCGAGCCTTCTCGACGACGATTTGCTGCTCGGTGCGGCGAGTTTTGAGCGCAGCCGAGTCGAGTTCGACGACGACATCGCCTTTCTTCACGCGCGTACCCTGCGGCGCGAGACTAATGATGGCCAACTGGCCTTCGACTTCGCTGAACACGCTGACGCTGCTGGCGCTTTCGAGCGTACCGCTCTCGAGGACCGTCACTCGCAAGTCGGTGGGTTGGACTGCGCCGGTGAGGAGCTGGGCGCCGCGCGGGCCCATGCTGAGCAGCAGGCTGCGGTCGCCCCAGCTCATCGCCGTCACGACCGCGACGATCGCCAGCAGACACAGGCCGATCAACAGTTTGCTCAGCGGCCGGCTGCGGGTCCGATGCGATTTTGGTTTCGGCGCGTCGAGCCTCGGCGAAGGCGAGAGTGTTTCCAAGGGCGTCATGGCTGATCGTCCGATTCGGGCGGTGCGTCGGTCCAATCAGACGCTGCCCGCGAGGAAGAAGCGACGGATTCCAGAAGCATCCATGAACTGGGTTACGTAGCGGCACGACAGGATACCCACGCCGCGGGGGTTTTCAAAGTCGTAATTCGGCCGGCGGCCGACGCCGGGGGTGCACGACGCACTTGGCGCAGGCACTTTGTTTAACGCCGAGCCGAAGGCGACGGCGCTATCTGGACAACCGCCTGCCGTCGCCTTCGGCTCGGTCGAGGGCGCAGACATACTACTTCGGCGGCGGGCCGGTGATCGGGTCGCCGCCGAAGACGACACGGCTGTCGCCGAGGAGAAAGCGAATGATCAGTTCGCGGTCGACGTCGCTCAAATGGACGGGCTGGGTCGCGTCCATAATTCGCTTGCGGCGCTGGTCGGCTCGCGGGTCATCGGCGGCGATCTGGGCGAGTAGCGCCTCGCGGTTGCGGGCAATCTCTTGTTGCGTGACGCCGCGGGTTGGTCCTTCCAGGTCTCGCAAGACGGGCATCGCGTTGCGAACGCCATAGCGAGCTGGATGATCGGGCGCCATGATCATCAGCCGCAGATACTCTTCGTCGCCGTAACCGGTCAGATCGGGTGCGCGGAAGATGCCCGTGCCCGGTTCGACATCTTCGTGCGCGTGGCAGTCGTTGCACCCCAACTCGCTGAACGCGGCCAGGCCGTTCTTGTAGTCGTCGCTCGCGCGGTTCTTGGACGTCTTGCGCGGGTGACCGGCGAGCCATCGGGCGACCGATCCCATCAACTTCTTGGTCTCGTCGTCCGGCTCATCGAGGCCCTCTTCCTCCGCCCATTCGGCCATGCGTTTCAGTTCAGTGCGGCCGAAGAAGTCTTCGTGGCCGGGGTTCATGATCAGTCGGCGCGTACGTTCTTCGCTGCCGTACTGGCTCAGGTCCGACGCCTTCTCGCCGTTCTCGAAATGGTTCTTGAGTCGATGGCAGCCGGCGCAGTTGTCGTTGAACAGTTGCCTGCCGCGGCTCATCGGATCGCGTCGCAACAGCATGTGGGCGCCTTCGGCGGGCACGCCGTCGCCAGCAAGTTGGATTGCGCGAGCCGCCCGCTCGTGGGCCTTCGATTTCTCGCCCTGGAGCAACTTTGCCTCCGGCGTGTCCGCAGCATCCGAGGCAAGGGCCAAGTACGTCAGCGTCGCGACGCTCGTGAGCAGGCCGACGATCAGCACAATGCCGAACCAGTAACCAAACTTTCGCATCCGGCCATAGCCCAAGAGCGGCACGACGAACAGCACAAGGCCAGCCAGGCCGGGGATCACCACGGTGCCGATGATTTCCTTCTCGCCTTCGAAGTACTTGAGCAATTGGAACAGGAACAGGAAGTACCACTCCGGACGGGCCGGGTACGGCTCGGATGGGTCGGCGGGCGCGTCGAGATTCGCCCCGAGACCGCGCTGGCCGGCATGAGCGATATTGCTCCACAGGCTCAGACCCTCGCGCGCAGGCCGCTCTATTGAGTGGCCGTGGCCAAAGATGACGAGGCCAAGCATCACGCCGAAGACGATCAAGCTGGCGAGCATGTCGCGGAACGCCTGATCGGGCCAGAACCAGCCTTCGCCTTCGGCGCCGGCCGGGGCCGTGACGCCGTGCCGACGAAACACCGCCAGGTGAGCGATGATGAGCACGACAATCAGCGGAGGCAGGATCGCGACGTGCAGCGCGAAGAATCGAGTCAGCGTGTGATGGCCGTACACCGGTCCGCCGACAATGATCTTCTGCATCCACGGCCCGAGCACGGGCAAGTTGCCGGCGATGTTCGTCGCTACTTGCGTGGCCCAGTACCCCTTTTGGTCCCACGGCAGCAAGTAGCCGGTGAGGCTCAGACCGAGCACAGCGCCCATGAGTCCCAATCCGAGCCACCAGTTCACCTCGCGCGGCGGCAGATGAGCGCCGGCAATGACGATCTGCAACATGTGGCAGCCGAGCAGCACGACCATCGTCTGCGATCCGAAGTGGTGCAACCCGCGGATCAGCCAGCCGAAGTCCATCTCATATTGAATGTAGTAGACGCTCGCCCAGGCCGTGCTGTCGCCCGGACTGTAGGCGGTCATGAGCAAGAGGCCCGTGATGAGCTGCACCGAAAAGACGAACGCCAGGCAACTGCCCCAGACGTACCGCCACTTCGCGCCGCCAGGAATGTGCTCGATGAGCAGCAGTTCGACGATCTTGCGATAACCGGTGCGGTGATCGAGCCAGTTCTTCAGGTTGTCGAGCACGACAGGTCTCTCGTAGCGGGAGATTACGCCTTCTTCACCTTGTCTGCGTGGCCCTGCACGAAATTCTCGTACTTCACTTCGATGAACGGATCGTCGTCTTGTCCGGGGTCGGCGACGAGTTGGATTTCGAGGCTGTCCATGTCGCGCGGCGCGGGGTTCGGTTTGCCCAGTTCGGTCTCGCTCACTCGCTTGCACGCGAGGTTGAAGGTCGCTCCGTGCAGCGGACAGACAAACTGTTTGCCGTCGAAGTTGATCGACCCGCCGAGGTGCGGACAGATCGTCGTGAACGCCTCGACCTTGCCGCCCGGGCGTCGCACCAGCCAGACGCGGCCTAGCACATCGTTCGGGTGCAGCGTCCAAGCGTCGCGGCGAATATCGCGGAGCACGACCGACTGAGGCACGTTTTCGGCGAGGTCGCTCAGCCGGCCAACCCGTTTGAACACACCTGCCGCCGCAGGTCGATTGCGCGGATCGAGCAGGTAGCCGACCGCCGGGATGCCGACGATCATCGCCCACAGGCCGCCAAGCGCGTGCGTGGCCCACTTCATCCACGTTCTGCGACTGTGCTCGGGCGTCGGCTGCACGACAGATACCCTCCAACGAGATGCATCAAGGCGGGAAACAAGATCCCCTCATGGACGATGGGGAAGCGTCGAGCGGGCGGGACGGTCTTACGCTTCGTTGTCCTCGGCGCCGTTGCCTTCGCCCATCAACCGGTCGACTGCTCCAACCAGTTTGTCGATGGCGAATGGCTTGCGAATGTACTCGTTCACGCCGAGCATTTCGGCATACGCGCGGTGCCGGCCGCCCTCATTGGCCGTAATCATGATGGTCGGAATGTTCTTGGTCTTCGCGTCTTTGCCCTTCAGCCGTTCGAGCACGAGGAACCCGGACTTCTTGGGCATCATCATGTCGAGTATCAAGAGGTCAGGCATTTCGCGTTCGGCCATCGCGAGTCCGGAGTTGCCGTCTCGCGCCACCATGACCTCGTAACCTTTGGCTTCGAGTACCGTGCGCATCGACTCGACGATCTCGGGATCGTCGTCTACCAACAAGATTCGCTTACCTTTCGACACGGGTGTCTCCCTCGCGTGGGGGTCGGTCGCCTCAATCCACGGCACCATGTTAGGCACCGTGGGCGAGCGATGCAACGGGAGCACTGGACCCGAGTAAGGCTCTCATCGGACCGGTCGGACAGGCCGGACCAGTCGGACTGGGAGAGCACTGATAGGCGGCCGTCGGCCGATCACGCAACCTCGATGGCGTTCAGAATGGGGACGCCCGTCAGCACCTCAAGCGCGCCGTGCTGGGCAAGCTGCTTGGTGTAGTACGTCGATGTGCGGCCGCGGAGCACTAGCTGCTGGTCGCTGAGTTCTACGTCCAAGTTCCAGACGCGCCCATAGGTGCGTGAATGAACGCGGTGCTTAATGGAACTGGCGAGGTCGTGGGCTGAGTCTCGTGTAATCTTTACGGACATGGGTGCATCCTACCAAGCGAGGTCGTGGAACAAGGATCGAACGCTTCACGTGCCGTGCCGCGTTTCTGAGTACCGCTCCACACTGAATAGGGTCTGAAATCGGCTTCGGTCGTTTAACCCGCAGCCGCAGGCGAGGTATGGCTGGCGCTTGTTGTACCTCGCCTGCGGCTGCGGGTTAAACGAATTCGGACCCCGTTCAATGTGGAGCAGTACTGAGCAAGCGATTCACGTGCCGTGCCGCGTTTCTGAGCAAAGTATGCAACAGGGTCTGGATCGCGGTGCGAAAATCACACGGTGTTTTCGGCTTGCGCCGTCACTTTCTATGCAAACGTCGGGCCTATCGAGAGAACCCGCCCGCGCGTTCAGAATCACGCCAGAATCTCGAAAGTTCTCGGCGAGTGGTGCCGCAACGGTGTGAGGCGGATGAGTCGTGGAATCGTCTGAATGGGACCCACAGGTGGAGTTCGTTCTCACGACCGAGAAAACGCCCGGCGCGGGTGTGCCAGGTAGATCACAAGCGGCAGAATCAGAATATCCCACCCGAGAGTTCCCGACCATTTCGGTCGTGCGCATTGTGGTTGTTTGGGATTTGGCGCTTGGTACTTGGTGATTCTACCCCGGTTTGAGTTTCTTCAATCGGCGTGCGGCCTCTTCGGCCTCGGGCGTTTTGGGGTGGTCTTTCACGATCTTCTCATAGAGCGGTATCGCGGCATCGGCCTTGCCGTTCTTTTCGAACAGCTTGGCGCGGCTCAACAGGTTGGCGGCGGCCCTGGCCTCCGCGCCGTCGGCCTTGTCCTTTGCGGATGGTTTGCCGGCCGGCTTCGTGTCTTTCTTGGCTTCAGCCGAGGGCAGCGCCGTGACGCTGGGCGGCGCTTCCTTACCCGCTGGCTTGTCCGTTGCCGAAGTCGGCTGAGGCTTTCCCGACGCCCCCTTGTTGCCTTTCAGCTCCTTCGACAGCTTGATCCACTTCTCGGGATCGTCCTTGAACTCCGCCGCACATCCGCTGCAGCACACGTAGTAGGTCGTGCCCATGTACGGGATCGACGACGTGCCCGGCGCACCGGTGACGACGCACTTGGGTCCCTCCTCTTCCTTGCCCAGCGTTCCGAAACGAACGTCGGCGCGGGTGGCGCCGATTGTGGCCAGCTTCTTCACCGCCGACGCTTTTTTAGATTCAATGAACATCACGTACCGCACGTCGTGCAACAGTTGCAGGGTCACCTGGTCCGGCGCCGACGACTCGCCACTCTTGCGCACGAACGTCAGGTTCTTGCCAAATTTCATGGCGCCTTCGTAGACCGCCTTCTTGTCGTCGGCTGTGTTCGCGGTCAGACGGTACTTGGTCTCGGCGTTCTCCGACTCCAGCGGGTCGAGTCGTGCGGCGGCAAAATACTTGCCGTTCTCGAACTGGATCTCCATGCCGACGATCTTTCCCTTCTCGAACCGCCAGCCCCACGTGGTGGGTTCGTCCCAGCCCTCGACCTTGTTGGTCTCGAGGAAGCCGTGCGATCGCCACGCGCCGACAAGATGCTCGAACGGCTGCAGCGCGGGCGGCACGAGCCGCTGGCCGGTTTGGGCCGCCGCCACGGCCCACAGGCTGGCGGCGACCAAGAGGGCGAGAATGGTGCGATGCGACAGACGCGACATGGCGACTCCTCGTTCAAGGCCGGGGTGTTCTAGCGGCTCAATCATCTTGCCGCTGGCGGGAAGGTGTTGCAACAGCAAAGGCAGTCGGCAGACAATCGACCTCCCCGGCGAAGTGCACGGGGGGCAATCGAAGGGACTGAGCACGCGGCCATGAAGCTGCTGTGTCTGACAGACTTGCACGGCGCACGTTCGGCGCTCCACCGAATTCTCGACCGCGAACGAGACGCGGACGCGATCTTGCTGGGCGGCGACATCACCAACTTCGGCACGCCCGACGAGGCCGAGCGAGTCGTGTTGCATTGTTCGCAGGCTGCGCCGGCGGTGATGGCGGTCGCCGGCAATTGCGACTCGCCCGAGATCGACCAGCGGCTCGTCGACCTGGACGTCTCGCTGTTTGGCCGCGGCCGAGTGCTGTGCGGCGTTGGATTCTTTGGCGTATCGGCCATGCCCCCGTGGCACGGCGACACGTACGAACTGACCGAAGAAGCGATCGCTGCGGCGCTCGACGCGGGCGTCGCCATGCTCGAAGGCGCCGCGCCGCAGGTCATGCTGTCGCACCCACCGCCGCGCGACACGATGGTCGATCGCACCGTTCGCCACACCCACGTCGGCAGCATCGCCGTCCGGCGCGCGATCGACCGGACGCAGCCCGCCCTGGTCGTATGCGGCCACATCCACGAGGCGCGCGGAGTCGATCAAGTGGGCGACACGGTGATCGTCAACTGCGGCTGCGGCCTCAAGGGACTTTACGCAGTCGTCGAACTTAGCCAGACTGTCCGCGTCGAGCTGCGGCAAGTACTGGCCTGACACTGGAGACACTCTATGGCGTACTGGCTCTTCAAGGAGGAACCATCGCACTACTCGTTCGACGACCTGGTGCGCGACAAGAAGGCGGTGTGGAGCGGCGTCGCCAACAACCTCGCGCTCAAGCACCTGCGGTCGGTCGCGAAGGGCGATCGCGTGTTCTACTATCACACCGGCGCCGAGAAGGCTGTGGTCGGCGTGATGGAGGTGACGCGGCCGGCGTACGCGGACCCCGCCGAGGACGACCCGCGACTCGTTGTGGTCGACGTCAAACCGGTGCACCGACTGAAACGGCCGGTCACGCTGGCCCAGATCAAGGCCAACCCCAAGTTCGCAGACTTTGCGCTCGTGCGAATCGGTCGCCTTTCGGTCATGCCCGTGACCGACGCGCAGTGGGCCGAGATCGAGCGCATGAGTGGGGATTAGGGACGAGGGCTTGGGGCCCCACTTCCTAAATCACCGTGCGCAAATTTGCGAATACCCCTCACCCCAACCCTCTCCCCAAAGGGGAGAGGGAGAAAGACGCTCGGAACT
>DAIOWH010000012.1:0-61786 GCA_036758585.1 Planctomycetia bacterium | reverse complement strand
GGTCCCTCGCTGGCGCGTCGGGCTACTGTCCCTGCGGACTCCCAGGATCACGCAGGGCCATTTAGCCGATCGTCGAAGTCGAAGTGCGCCGCGAGATCATCGCTGGGCGGACGCGGGAGCGTGGCGTCGGCGGTCTTTTCCCACTCGGCGAACGCTGCGTTCAACGACGGCTCGTGCGCGGCGAACGCACGCTCGCACTCGACCCGCCGACGACGGGCCGCGTCCAGGGACGACTCCTGCTCGCGCGTCGGCACGGCCAGCACCGGCGGCGCGGATTTGGCCGTCGTCAGACCGCGCTCGGCCACGTTGTTGAAGAACGCGGAGAGCTGGTAGTACTCGCGCTGCGAGATTGGGTCGTGCTTGTGATCGTGACAACGGGCGCAGCCGGCGGTCAGGCCGAGCCACACCGTGGCCGTCGTGTCGACGCGGTCGGCGACGTATTCGACGCGGTACTCCTCGTCGATGACCCCGGTCTCGTCGGTCACCGGATGGTTGCGGTGAAAGCCGCTGGCGATTCGCTGGTCGATCGTGGCGGCCGGCAGAAGGTCGCCGGCAAGCTGTTCGATCGTGAACTGATCGAACGGCATGTTCGCGTTGAAGGCGTCGATCACCCAGTCGCGCCAGCGCCACATCGGGCGCTCGTGATCGGAAAAGTGGCCGTTCGTGTCGGCGAATCGTGCGGCGTCGAGCCAATCGAGGGCCATGCGCTCGCCAAAGTGCGGCGACGCGAGCAGCCGATCGACGACTCGCTCGTACGCGTCGGGCCGGTCGTCGCTCAGGAACGCATCGATCTGGTCGATCGTCGGCGGCAGTCCAGTCAGATCGAGCGTCACTCGGCGGATGAGCGTCTCGCGGTCGGCCTCAGGCGCCGGCCGCAATCGCTCGCGCGCGAGCCGGTCGTACACGAATGGATCGACTGCGTTGCGCGGCCAGCCTGCATCATCCACGGGCGGCAGCGCCGGTCGTCGCGGCGCGACGAACGCCCAGTGTGGCTTGTGGTCTCGCGAGTCGAAGTCGCCGCTGCGCCCGCTGGCGACGGCGACCAGCAGGACGATCGAGGCTACAGGCGCGATGAACATTCTGAACCGCATGAGTGTGGGGCGGATCATGGTTTGCTGCGTACGTTGGCGCGTCTCCGCTGCGGTGTGTTGTTCACGATCAGGTGTTCGATCGTGACCGAATGGCCCAGGTTTCGCCAGGCCTGGGCAAGATGCTCGACGACCAGCCGGCGATGGCACTTATCGGCGGTGGGTTCGGAACACAACAGTGCGGTCGGCGGGGCGAAGCGGTCGGGCGGTAGGAGTTCGGCGATGCGCCGCTCGATCATCAGTTCGCGAAACGACGCCTCGTAGGCGGACCAATCGCCGGTGGCCATGTAGGCGCGGCGGATATCGCGCGTGGGTGCAAACAACGGTTCCACTTCGTACACCGCGCGGGTGATGCGGGGCACGAAGAAACGCAGATCCGCCTCCTTGGCGAAGCCGGCCAACTGGCCGCCGCGGTTCTCGCGCACGTCGAGCAGCTTCTCGACGCCGGCCGTGGCGAGCAGCGTGAAGAACTGCTCGGCCGTCTTTTGCGTGAAGCCAATGGTGAGGAGTCGAATGTCCATGAAGTTGAGTTCGCATCTACGCTTCTCCCTCTCCCCGCTGCGGGAAGAGGGTTGGGGCGAGGGGCGTTCAGGCGTATCCTGAACCCCTCACCCCTGCCCCTCTCCCCCGCGGACCGGGGAGAGGGAGAATAGAGTCAAGCCGGCGAATCTTCGTCGGACGCATCGTCGTCCGAGCGCAGGCGAAACGCCTTGCGTTTGGCCTGAACGCGCAGGGCCTCGTCCAGCATTTGGCGGCGTTCGTCGGCGGTGATTTCAGCGGCGAACAGGCCGTCGATCATGCCCGCACCCACCCGAGTCTCGGCGAGCAGCCGGCTTTCAAACTCCGCTGAAGTCTCGATGCGGCCGTCGCCGCGCAGGTGCGATGTGGCGACGCCGCGCTCGGCCAGCGCCGGCGCGATCATCAACCCGCGATGGCAATCGAGCGGGTCTTCCTCGGCACACAGCACGGCAATGGTGTGACGCGCGATGTCGCCCAACAGCCGATCGAGACCCTGCTGGAATTCGGGGGTCGCCCGCACCCGCCAGTAATCTACGCGGCCCTCTTCGTCGTAGAGGCTCGGTCGTTCCGGCCGGCCGCCAAGCTGTGCTCCCAGGAAAACGTACGAGATGCCCGCCCCTCCCAAGGCACGCTGCAACTCGGGCTGGTTGAATTGCGGCAGTCGTTGGCTGGACGGGTGCGAACGCACATCGGCCACCGCGCTGACGCCCGCTGTGCCGAGCAACTCAACGAAGCGAGCCAGTTCGTGGTTCGAGTGGCCCACGCTCAGCAGACCCCGCGGTGCTTTGGCAGTTTCGGAGTGTGCCACAGGGAATATGCTCCGTCATCTACTACACTGGTACGTCGTTGCAGCGCGGCGAGGGCAGCCGATGGACATGATCTTGGTCGACTGGACACGCATGGGCAAGACCTACTGCCTGGCCGGCGTGGTGCCGGAGCGCGGGTATCGCGTGGTCCGGCCGCTGCTAAAATCAGGCAGCCGCGCACCGGTCCGTAATGTCGGCTGGTTCCCGCATTTGCTGGAAGGCCATGCCCGCTGGGAGGTGTTCGAGTTGATTCGGGCCGAGCCGGCTTCCGTGGAGCCACCGCACGTGGAGGATTGTTGGGTGCGAGCGATGCGCTCGCGGCGGCGACAGGCCGCGCTGGAAGAACGTCGCAGGATTCTGATCGCATCGACGGCAAGCGAGGAGGTACTGATCTTCGGCGTGCCGCTCGTGAAGACGCACATGGGTGCATGCGTGCCACCGGCGGTCGGCATTCGGAGTCTCGCGACCATCGTGGTGCCGTCGAATCGAGTCGTCTTCGGCGCGTCGATGCGCCAGGGCGCGCCAGAACCCGACGTTCGTGTCACGCTTCCGGTCCCGGGCGCCGGAGATCGCACCATGCCTGTGAAAGACCACCACCTACTGCTCAAGGCCGAGCATGGGTCGGATACTCTGGCCGGGCGCGTCAAGACGTTGGGAGAAACAGTTCGTGCGATGGGCGCCGACGTTGCCGTACGGCTTGGCCTGTCCATTCCAGGGCGGCGAACAACGGACCGCCGCGTGCTGGTTGATGGCCGATGGCTTCTTCTCGACGTCCGATCCGCAGCCGTAACGACACTCCTCCCGCCCAGCGTCGTGTCGCAACTGCGCACAAGGCGTCGCTGCATTGGGACGCGAATTTGGTTAATGTATGCGAACCATGAAGGGCGAAGGCTGCGACCAACGATGCATGCCAATCAACCGGCGTCAGGTTCTGCGGCTCGGTGCGCCCGGCGTGTTGGGGTTGAGCCTGCCCGGATTGTTTCTGGCCGAGTCGGCACACGCCGACGCGACCGGGACGCGGCCAGCGAGCCGGATTCGTGCGTGCATCTTCATTTTCTATTACGGCGGGCCGAGCCAGTTCGAGACGTGGGACCCGAAGCCCGGCGCGCCGGCTGAGGTGCGCGGCGAGTTCCGCGCGGCGGCGACGAGTGTGCCCGGCGTGCATATCTGCGAGCATCTGCCACACATGGCCCGCATCATGCACAAGACGGCCATCGTGCGGAGCATGAGCCACAAGAACCGGCTGCACGACTCGGCCGCGACCGAGACGCTGACCGGGCGGCCCTCGCCCAACGGCGACCGTGAAGAGTTCGCGCCGATCAAGCAGTTCTTTCCGTGCCACGCGGCTACACTCAGCTATCTGTGGCGTGAGCGGCGGCTCGACGTGCCGCACGCGGCGCTGCCGTTCGTGTTCCACAACGTCGTCGACGTGCCGTGTCAGGGCGGCGGGTTTCTCGGCTCGGCGTACGATCCGTTTCAGATCTCGGTCGATGTCGACAACCGCGCGTATCGGGCCGGCGCGCTCGACTCGCCCGCGGAACTGACCGCCGCACGAATCAGCGAACGACGCGACCTGTTGACCCGGCTCGAGTCGTCGCCACGGTCGCTGATCGCGACTTCCGGTCCGGCGGCGGCGTTCGGGTCGGCGACGCAGCAGATGGTTCGGTTCTACGACAAGGCATTCGACCTGCTCAGTACAGACCGCATCCGTCGGGCGCTCGACGTTGCGCAAGAAAGCTCGCAGACGCGCGAGCGATACGGCTATGGACCCGCGCCCGCGACGGTGGGCGAAGGGGGCGGGGGCGGCAACGGTGCCGAACTTGGCTACGCGCGGCAGATGCGTGGCCAGAACTTGCTGCTCGCCCGGCGACTGGTCGAGGCAACTACTCGTTCGATTCCACCAGCCCCGACACCAAGGGCACGTCGGCGCTCGAGATTCTGCGCGACGTCCACAAGGCGATCGCGAAGCGGACGACGACCACCGTTCTCGACAAGCAGAACCGAGTGTATGCGATCGAAAGCGACCAGGACGGGCTCAGCGGCCTGCCGGAGGCAATCCGGCCGCTGGTCAAGGGGCAACTCGATCCGGAGAACCTGAAGAAGGCGGCCAACCAGGAAATCGATAACTTGCCCACCGAGCCTGTGAACAAGGGCGACTCGTGGCAACGCGCCCAAACGGCCAACTTCGGCGCAGGCCAGGTCATGACGTTCCAGAACAAGTTCACGTACGAAGGCACGATCGAGAAAAACGGCAAGACGCTCGACAAGATCACGCACAAGACGTTGTCGGTGGACTTTGCCCTGCTGGGGTCGGTGACGCCGTTTCAGTTCATGCTCGGCAAGCTCGTGGGCACGGTCGGAGTGTCGCTCACCATCGTGTCGATCTACATGCTCGCCGGGTACTTGGCCTTGCGCCACGCGGGCTACAGCGACTTTTTCCCGGCCCACCTGCTGCCGTGGTTCCTGCTCTATCAGGCGCTGGCCGTGCTCATGTACGGATCGATCTTCGCGGCCATCGGCGCGGCAGTCACCGACGCCCAGGAAGCTCAGAGTTCGCTGATGCCCGTCATGATCATCACAATGGCCCCGATGTTTGTGTTCATGAACGTGCTGAGGGAACCCGGATCGACCATGGCGCTCGCCTTCTCACTGTTCCCGCCGGCCACGCCGATGCTGATGATCCTCCGTCAAGCCGTGCCACCGGGCATTCCCATCTGGCAGCCGTTGGTCGGTGTTGCCCTCGTTTTGCTGACCACGACCGCGTGCGTGTTTGCGGCCGGACGAATCTTCCGGCTTGGGCTTCTGATGCAGGACAAGGGGGCCGACTATCGCCAAATGTTTCGCTGGGTGGTCAGTGGCTAAGGATTTGGTCCGAAATAACTTCCCTATGCCACACAAACCCGAAGCGTCAGCGAGGATCGGAAAGATCGGTTGTCCTCGCTGACGCTTCGGGTTAGTGTCCCCACCGATATCGGGAAGTTATTTCGGACCAATTCCTAAGCCAGCCGCGCGAATCCCTACGGCGTCTTTGTTTCGCCGAAGATTTCTTTGCGAGCCACATCCACTCGCGCGTTGCTCCATCGCGGGATTGGCTCGACTGCGAGTGCAGATAGATAGTCGGCCACTGAACTGCTGCGCATTGCCGTGACGTGCGTGGTCTGAAGTCGGATGACCGGGATGCCCTGTTCCTGCAAGTCGACCGGCCACTGCGAATCGTCCGAGACGACGAAGTCGCCGACGCCGCCGCCGTCGCCCAAGACGCAGACGAACTGGACGTGCTTGGGAACGTTCTTGTCCTTGCGGTCGAGCAGCCACTGCGTGCGGGCCTGCTTCGAGAACGACAGCACGAACGGCTCCTGCTCCTTACGCACCATCGCCTTCCACTTGGCCATCGACGCACCGCCGTTCGGGGCGCACACCTGAATGACCTTGGTGACTCCGCTCGACGGCTGGTCCTCGACGAACTGCCGCGCGATCAGGCCGCCCGCGCTGTGGCCGATCAGGACGAGTTCCGAGTAGCCGGCTTTCTTGAGCTGCTTGATCGCGTCGCCGAGGCCGGTCGACTCGGCGATCTGCGACACCGGCACGTCCTGGCCGTAGGCGAACGAGAACACATCGGCCTCTTGGCTCAGCTTCCGCACCAAACTGCTGCCCGGTTCCTGCCACTCGTGAAAGGTGGCGGCGCGTATCTTCTCGCGGTGGACGGGATGGACGCGAAGACCGTGAATCAGCACGACGGCGGTCGGCTCGCCCTTGGACCGCTCGACCGCGACGGCCGGCGGTTGCACTTGCTCAAACCTAGTCTCGACCGGGTCGGTTTCGGCGATGACGGCGGCGAGAACCAGTGCCAGCATGGCGCACCTCTCGGGCGGGCGAATCAGACTCGACCTTCGTACAGCACGATCGGCTTGGCCGAACCAGGTTCGAAGAGCACCAGGCCGCCGGCCGGGTGATTCACCTCGACGACGCAGTTGGGCGATCCGGCCGCGTGGCGTGCAAGCACCGCCTCCATCGCTTGAACCGTCGCGACCGTCTGGCGGTCGGCGGCAAGATCGCTGAAATCGAGCCGGCGGAGCTGTTCGAGCCGCGCCGGCCGGTCCGATGCCTGGCCGCCGAATTCGACGAACGCAACCTCCTCGATGAATCGCCGCACCGCCTCGATGCCGTAGCCGCGCTGCGCGCGGGCGTTCCACGGCTCGACAAACCGGCCGTTGTAATGGTTGTTGATCGTCGTCTTGAACTGAGTCGGCGTCTTGCCTTCGATCGTCAACTCGACGCCCCGCTTGCGCTGGTGAGCGTTCCAAACTCCGTTGTCGAACCGGAACTGCACCTCCTGCTCGACGTAGCCGGGAAAGTTGTCGGGCGTGACCCAGCTCGTGTGGATGTCGAACGCCGCCTCGCGCCCGTCGGCGTACTGGTAGACCATGCGGAGCTGCGTCGAGTCCCAGGTGTCGCCGGAGGCGGGACCAACGATGCCTCGCTGCCCGGTACACGCCACGCTCTTTAGTCGCCCACCGAACGTGAAGTCGATCAGCTTAATGTAGTGGACCGCGACGTACGTGCCTGGGTTGCGCCCACGGATCCACTCGGCAAACTGCTGGCCGGAAATCTGCTTCGGCTCGAGCAGCGAACAGTAGCCGTTGTTCACGTGCACGAGTTCGCCGTCGGCGACGAGCGTGCGCAGCTTCTTGTGGTCGGGGTCGAACAGTTTGTGATAGACCACGCGAGCGAGTACCCCGCGTTGCCGTGCCAGGGCGACGAGCGTGTCGAGTTCCTGCAGCCGCAGCACCGACGGTTTTTCGATCAGCACGTGCTTGCCGGCCTCGATCGCCTTGCGCGTCGCGTCGAAGTGTCGATCGTCGGGCGTGGCGATGCAGACGAAATCGACGCCGCCGAGCAACTGGTCCGTGGCACTCGCGCCGGAGTAGTTCGCGAAGTCGCCGATTCGTCCGGCCGCCGTCCGTTTGTATTCGGCCGCCCGGCTGCCGGTGCGCGACGCCGCGGCTGCGAGCGGCACTTCGACGAATCCGAAGTCGCGGCGGTACAGCCCCTCGGCGTGAAGTTGCTGGAACAGCGGCCGGTAGGTCTCATCGAAGATCATCCCGACGCCCACCATGCCGGCCCGCAAACGGTGGCTCGTCAGGTTCGGTGAAAGTTCGCTTTGCATGGCCTCATCGTAGGAGTTCGCGCGGCCAAGTCAACCGGGCCTGTCGGCGGCGCTCGGGTGCATACCCGTAATTGCATTCGTCGCTCGCTTAACCCGCAGCCGCAGGCGAGGTCGGCATCGTGCGAATTGCACGGATCAAACACGACCTCGCCTGCGGCCGCGGGTTAAACGAGCGAGGCGCAGCTACGGAAATACACCCGCGGCGCCCCGCTGTGTTGCGGGGCCGGGCAGGTCGTCGGTACCTTGCCCGCGTGATTGCAACAGTCGCGAAGCCCGACGCAGCACCCGGCAAGTGGCCGACGATCGCGCTGTTGTGCCTGGCCGAACTGCTCGGCATGGCCGTGTGGTTCTCGGCGTCGGCCGTGGTGCCGGCGCTGACCAGTGAGTGGCAGCTTGGCGAGTCGGGCCGCGCGTGGCTGACGATGTCGGTGCAGCTCGGTTTCGTGGTCGGGGCGTTCGCCTCGGCCGTGCTCAACCTGGCTGATCGCGTCTCGGCGCGCTGGCTGTTCGCCTCCGCCGCGCTGCTCGCAGGCGGGGCGACCGCGCTCATTCCGCTGTGCGCGTCGGGTCCGGCGACGGCGCTGGTGTTGCGTTTGCTCACGGGTCTCTCGCTGGCCGGAGTCTATCCGGTCGGCATGAAGATCATGGCCACATGGACGAAAACGGACCGCGGGCTTGGCATCGGACTGCTCGTCGGTTCGCTTACGATCGGCTCGGCCGCGCCGCACCTGGTCAGCAGCTTGGGGGGATTCAGCGACTGGCGCGATGTGTTGCTGGTTTCGGCGGCGCTCGCAGCCGCCGGCGGACTGGTGGCCGCTGTGTTCGTGCGTGAGGGGCCGTTCAAATCGCCCGCGCCGCGATTCAACTGGAGCTATGTCGGCGAGGTGTTTCGCCATCGCGAGCTGGTGCTGGCGAACCTTGGCTATCTCGGTCACATGTGGGAGCTGTACGCGATGTGGGCGTGGGCGCCGGTCTTCTTGCTCGAGAGTTTCGAACAGTCCGGCGCCAATCGCACGGCGGCCAGCCTGGCCGCGTTTCTGATGATCGGCGCCGGCGGCGTCGGCAGCGTAGTGGCGGGGCGCGTGGCCGACCGAATCGGCCGGACCACCGTGGCGATCGCGTCGCTGGTGGTGAGCGGCGCGTGTGCCGTGTGCGTCGGGTTGTTGTTCGGCGGCAGTCCCGTGCTGGTCGCGGCGGTTGCGGTCGTGTGGGGATTCGCCGTGGTTGCCGACTCGGCTCAGTTCTCGGCCTGCATCAGCGAGCTATGTGATTCGGCCTACGTCGGCACGGCGCTGACGCTGCAAACCAGCCTCGGCTTCTTGCTCACGGTCGCGACGATCCGGATGATCCCCACGGTCGAGACGGTGGTCGGCTGGCGCTGGACATTCGCGTTTCTCGCGCTAGGACCGGCGGTCAGCATCACGGCGATGGAAACACTGCGCCGGTCCCCGGCGGCGACCCGGCTTGCGGGTGGTCGGGGCTAGTCTAGTCTGCGCGTTCAGGCACTCCCAATGGATCGCGAGTCGAATTGACGTTCGACAAGGAGGATGTGTACGCCAGCGGCGATAGACGGTTTCTGATCATGCTGCAAGCGGTCAGAACGAGACGTGCGGTGTTTTTTCCGTTCGTCGTCGGGATATGTGATGCCGGGGTTCTTCAGACGCGACTTGAGATACTCGCGCCCGTCGCGAAGGAGATCCTTCCGATACTGCTCGAATGACTTGGACCGATAGTGCGAACTCACGCGGCGAAAGGTCTCTCGGTGTCGTTCGAGTCGCCCTCGATCCTCCGGTCGCGCCTCATCAACCCAACGATCCAGTTCTTCGCACGCGCGCGGTCCTAGAATGTCGGCAGCCACAAAGGAGGCTGTCCAAGCCGAGCCATGGTTACTGAGCATCTTCTCATGCAGAGTCGGCAAAGCAGGTTCACCAATCAGCACAAATGCCCAGCGTGTGGGGACCTCGTAGGGGCCAATCTTGGGACTGATAACATGGATATCGGCTGGAAAGGTAAGGAACTCCGCGAGGGTTTCCGATGCCTCCGCTGCCTCAAGGTTCCCGAGACACCGAATGAGTCTCGCGACCGTCCGCATCTTGAGTTCAATAAGTGGCCGGTACTCAGGCAGGAGTCCCTCGTCGTTGGCCCGGTATTCCCCACCGATCCGGAACCTGTCCTGGTACCTGCAACGCCGAAGCACCGACACGAAATCCGCTACGTATTTGTCACGATCAGGAATACCTTGGATATCGGTTCGGGATTCGAGGATGCCCTCCATTCGTGAAACGGCTGCAACGACCGTGGAGTCGTTAGCGGGTTCTTCTATCACCATGAATCGACGGGGTTGATCGCCACAATTGCCCACGGAACCAATGCCACACGCGATCAGAACAGCGCTGACTGCTAGGGCCGGTTGCCACTCCTTCCGTCTCCTCATTGTGTCCTCCCCCGCCAACGACTACGGCGGGTCAGAACAATCAGCCGGGACACCGGCATCGGAGCCACCGCATGTGCCACCCCTTTCATGGAGTAGGACAGTCCTTGTTGAAATGTGTCACGATTCTACATACGGGAGGGGCGCACATGCCAACGAAAAACTTCTAAGCCGTGAGACGCTGTGACCTAGGCTGGGGGCTGTTTGCCTGGCCGCGTTTCTGATGATCGGCGCCCGCGGCGTCGGCAGCGTGGTGGCGGGGCGCGTGGCCGACCGGATCGGCCGGACCACCGTGGCGATCGCGTCGCTGGTGGTGAGCGGCGCGTGTGCCGTGTGCGTCGGGTTGTTGTTCGGCGGCAGTCCCGTGCTGGTCGCGGCGGTTGCGGTCGTGTGGGGATTCGCCGTGGTTGCCGACTCGGCTCAGTTCTCGGCCTGCATCAGCGAGCTATGTGATTCGGCCTACGTCGGCACGGCGCTGACGCTGCAAACCAGCCTCGGCTTCTTGCTCACGGTCGCGACGATCCGGATGATCCCCACGGTCGAGACGGTGGTCGGCTGGCGCTGGACATTCGCGTTTCGCGCGCTCGGACCGGCGGCCGGCATGCGGCGATGGAAACACTGCGGCGGTCTCCGGCGGCGACCCGGCTGGCGGGTGGTCGGGGCTAGTCTAGTCTGCGCGTTCTCGCAATCCCAATGGATGGCTCAGCGGTTTGGCTCGCATCGTACGTAGGGCCGCATCGCTACCTCGACGCGCTTTCAAGACACTACGGCCGTGGCGGACTCTCCTCGACACGCAGCTTGTTGCGCTCTCTGCTCTCCTTGATTCTTTGCCTCCATTCATCCATGTCGTCGGGGTACGCCAAACCTGGATTCTTCAGGCGGTTCCTTAGATAGGCACGCTCCTCGCGAAGCAGTCGCAGTCGGTACTCGGCGAAAGTACCTTCGCCGAGGTGACTCGCACGGAGCAGAAACCACTTCCTGCTCTCTTCGATCCGCACGCGTTCTTCCGGGACGTCGACGCCGGCTATCCAGCGTTCCAGTTCCCCGGCAGCTCTGGGTCCGAGTATCCAGCCGGCCACCGCGGCCGCATGTTGGCGTACAACCGGGTCGTTGTTGGTCAGCTTGCTCCGTAGCGCGGGAAGGACCGGCTCGCCGATCTGAAAAAGCGCCCAGTGTGTGGGTAAGAGAGATGTTGCAATGGCTACGTTCTGTTCCCGAATGTCGGCTGGAAACGTCAAGAATTCCACCAGGGTTGTGGATGCTTCCTTGGCTTGAAGGTTTCCAAGGCAGCGAATCACGCGCGCAACCGTTCTCATTCTCATCTTGACAAAGGGTGCACCCTTGCGGGCCGGGTTGGGTTCCCCAAGATTCCCACCACGTGGCACAAACCTGTCTTGATAGTTGCTCATCCGAAGCACTTCCGCAAAGTCACTTACGTACTTGTCACGTCCCGGTATCTCATGAGGATCATTCGTGTCATTGAGAAGTTGTTCAACACGAGAGAGGGTGTTCAGGATACTCGCTTCGTTCACTGGTTCTTGGATTTCATGGAACCTGTATGGCTGGGCCTGATCGGTGGCACAGCGACTTGTGCCGGATCCCACTCTTGGCACGTCGGCCGACAGGGCCACGTCAGACGATAGGGACAGCGCCAGCACGCCAGCGCCAATAAGTCCACTTCGACGCACGAGCACGCACCCCGAGCGATTACTGAGGATTCGAGCAATCCGCGGGTACATCATCACTCAACCCCGGACCAACGTCTGGGTCTGATTCCAGCGTCCACTGGAGACGCCCGTCAATCATTGCCGTTTTCAGCTTGATTATGACATGCCACTCGTAGAAGTTCGAGGCAAGTGGGCGTCAATCCCCCGGAAATGTATGTGCGTAACCAAGTTGTTGTAGTAATACCTAATACCACTTGTCTGTGTCGGTGGTTATGATCTGAAGCGGTTTATTTACACCCTCGTCTCTACCTCATCGGCGCGCAAGCTTCGAGAGGCGGGACGAGGTTTTTTTGTGCACTCCAGAAAGAGCGGCTCTTCTTCTTTCCAAGTAGTGGGTCAATTTAGTTGAGCAGAGACGGGTCAATTTAGGTGAGCGTCATAGTTGACGTGTATCCTGATTACACCGGCACGATCAGCGAGGAGATCTTATCGGGCAGCGGCGTGCGCGGCGAAGCGGCGATCCGCCGGGAGTTGGCCAAGTACGGCATCCGCGTGAGTCGCTCGTTGGGCTTCAACAACACCTACGCAATCGGGATGAAGAAGCATCTCGCCGCGTGGCTGGGAGTCAGCAAGCTGTCGGATTTGGCCCGGCACCCGGAGCTAAAGTTGGGGTTCACCAACGAGTTCAGGAAGCGCGGCGACGGTCCCCGCACGGCAGCACCTCGAAATCCGTCACTAGGCACGCGAGATCCCCCGCCCCATCGTAGCCCCAGTAGGACGGGTAGAGGCCGTCTCCGAAGCCCGAGGTGAAGTACACCACATTGAGCCCCGTCTCGTCCTCCAGTTGGAAGTCCGCCCATTCGCGGGTGTGGATGTACACGGGCTTTGCTGCAGCCTGCAGCAATAAGCCGCTTGAAATAATCTGCATGGTTGCTCATCCTCTGGTCGAGAACCCTAGCTGCCTTCAGGTCCATGAAGCACCGTGTTGTGGCACGGTCTCCGACCGTGCCACTCACACGACCGGAGGTCTCCTCTTCCCCGGAGAGCGGGAGACCTTCGGTAAGCAGCGTAGTGGCGGCGCTTCTGGGCCGGCATCTCGTGCGGCTTCAGGACGCCCTGTGTAGTGCCTCTCCCTTTTTCTAGCGGATCCATCGATCATGTCGGGTCGTGTTCTTCCTCGGCGGCCACGTCCAGCCGGTATTTGGCAAGGAATGCTTGCAACTTCGGGTGCGGAATGCGCTTCAGCTTGCCGAAGTTCGTGTCCTCGTTGAAGTCCTTCTCCTCCGACTCTTTTCGGCCGTAGGACGACGTGTCGAGTGGCTCTCCGCGCTTCAACTTCCGTCTGCCGCGTTTGCTGAGGATTGTCGGTGTCTCGTATTTGCCGAACCAGCGCCCACCGCTATCCGTCATGCGCTTGTCCCGTCGACGAGTTCGATCATCGATAGGACTTCAAGGTCTATGATCGTCGGGCTGGCCGCCTCCGGATTATCTGGCCGTGGCTCCATCCGGTACGCGATCAGTAGCATCGCGTCTGTCGCCGGGTCAACATTCTTAACGGTCACCTTTTGTGTCAGCCGCGCCGAAGGTTCCCGTGGCGTCGGCGGCTTCTTCATCTTGAGATACTGGTTATCCACGTACAGCAGTTTCAGTTCTACACGCTTGCCCGAACCGTGCTTGTAATCAGGGTAGCCTTCACGCTCACCGAGAATCCCCTCGTGCTTCAACAGGCCCACGTGGGGTAAATCGGGCAGGTGAGGAATGAGTGCGTCCATCAGGGCACCGACGATCGTGCCAATCTGCGAAGGCTCGAAAGCCTGGATCGCAACGACTGGTAGACTGAGGCTCGTGAATCGCGTTCCGATCAGCGGGAGCAGTTGCTCGTTGAGTTCTTCCAGTTCTTGTTCGCTGATTCGTTTGTGCTTCTTCATTGCCCTTCCCCTGCGGCATCCTCGAGTAGCTTCTTCACCGATGGCGGCAGGGTATCTTCGAGACGGACTCCAAGGGCAATGCACCATTCCGCCGCTTCGATAACGTCGAGGCGGCGCTCGCAGGTCTCGACCTTCGACACAAAGGCTTGCGGTTTGTTGATCAGCTCTCCCAATTCCTTCTGTGACAGATTCCTTGCCCGACGCGCGTTGCGCAGCCGAGAGATGAACTCGACGTACTGCGGATCGTGCGCGCCAGACATCGTGTGCTATTCTCCAGAAACATCCGAATTTGGAATGCCCGCCTGTTCACTAGGGACCCAAAGCCACCGAAAACTGCGGAGATTCTTGCGTAGTTGGGCATTAACACCAAATTCGCATATTCCAATATCCGCGACGGGCGTCTTGACGATGATGTTTGGTTTGGCTATGTAGACGGAGAATGAGTCGCGCAGATGTCCAAGAGACATTCAAACAGAGCCGGAGATCATCTGGAGTCGCTTTTCCTGCGGCTCGAAGAACTTGTACTGGCAAACTCTGGAGAGGACGAGTTCGAGGAGATCTTCAAGCTTCTTCTCGCCAAGCTTTGGGACGAACGATCCGGTAGTCCAACTAGGTTCCGGGTACACAGCAAAGAATCCGAGACTGCCGAAGCGATTTGCTCACTTCTGCGAGAGGCTGCCAAGGCGTGGCCCGGGATGATCCTCGACGCTCTGCAGCCAGCCCTCTCACCCGAGCATCTTGAAGTGTGCGTCGAAGCACTCGCCCGCCACACCATTGCGGGCGAAGACCTGCAGGTCATGGATGGCTTCTTCGAGTTTCTTGTCTCGCGCACGGCGAAAGGGGCAAAGGGCCAGTACTTCACGCCCCGCCACGTCGTCGAGCTATGTGTTCGGATGATGCGACCCTCATCCGGCCACACCATCCTCGACCCCGCCTGCGGATCGGGAGGGTTTCTTATCCACGCGCTGAACTACGTCCGCTCCAGTGAACACATGTCTCATTTCGAAGTCCAAGCGTTCTGCGAGAACAACTTGTGGGGGTTCGACATCGACGCTCGAGCCGTCAGGGTGGCGAAGGCGCTGATGATCCTTGCGGGCGATGGAAGCGCAAACATCCTTTGTCTCAACAGCCTCCTACCGCCAACCCGGGCTGAACTCTTCCCGCTACCCGTTGCGGATGAACCGTCACTCACCATCGAAGACATTTGCCGCAGCAGGCTCCGAAGGCACAAGGGGTTCGATCTCATACTCACCAATCCCCCATTCGCTGGCGAGGTTCGCGAGCGCCATCTGCTGGACAATTACGCCGTGGCCAAGAACAAGCCTCGGATCGAGCGGGACATCCTCTTTGTCGAACGCTGCATACGCCTGCTAAAACCCGGAGGGCGGCTCGCCATCGTTTTGCCGCACAACAAATTCGCGGCGGAAGCCGTCTTGCCTCTACGGGAATGGGTGCTCAAGAATTCCCGTGTATTGGCCGTCGTCGGCCTGGGACGTCACACGTTCTTGCCACATACGCACCAAAAGGCAAGTGTGTTGTTTCTCAAGAAGAACCTGCCGGACGAGGACCCGCAGCGCGACTACCCCATTTTCTTCGCCATCAGCGAACGGGAGGGGAAGAACTCGAAGGGGCAGTTCCTCTTCAGAAAAAGGTGCGTCGAGCATGCACCGCTTTGGGACAAAGTCGATCACGACCTCGAAGAGATCGTCGAACGCTACCATGAGTTTTGCCAAGCGAACTCGCGTGTGGAGGAGTGAATGGCCCTGATCAGCATTAGGCAGCGAAACAAGCTAGCGACGAGCTTCGTACTGGCCCCCGAGCGCTACGACCCGCGGCGGGAACTTGACGCCGGTGATGCGAAGACGGTCATACTTGACGATCTCGTCACTGCCGTTCGCGAGGTGGTCCAACCGTCGGCCGATCTGGGGCGATGCCTCGTGCTAGATACATCCGATGCACGCGAGGGCATCGTGACCGCCCGCAAGAAACCGATAGAAGGATCCGAGATTGGTAGTGCGAAGAAAGTCGTCGAGCCGCACGATGTGATCATCTCCCGGCTTCGTCCCTACCTCCGTCAGGTCGCGTTCGTCGATGCGGAGATTCCAAACTCTGAGGGGGCTATCTTGACCTGCTCGACTGAGTTCTTCGTGCTTCGCTCTCCCGACAAGCAGTCGATTGCGTTCCTAGTTCCCTTTCTCTTGTCACATCAGGTACAGGAGGTGTTGGCGGCCGCGCAGGAGGGCGGACACCATCCACGGGTCAATGAGTCGACGCTACTAACCCTGCCTGTCCCCGTGCCCTTCTTGGACCAGCGCGAGATGATCTCGAAGACCATCGACAAGTCAGTCGAGTTGTACCGGAAGGCCGAGCGCGGGATTGACGAGACAGTCGCCGCAGCGGAGAGCTCTTTCTCATAAAGGCACTCCGTAACGCAAAACGCGGCTACGGGCGAGGATCTGTTTGAGCCGAAAGCGGGAAAGTCCTTTGTGAACTGTGCCGCAAGCGCGCGAACTGTTCGGCCCGCTGCGGTGTCACGCGCCCACCAAAGCTCAGAAAGACCTTGAACGCGGCTGTGCCTGCACGGGACCCGTAAAAGGGGACCCGTAAAAGGGGACATTCTACTTTTCATCAAAAGTAGAATGTCCCCCTTCCGCTTCCCCCGGCGACGAGAGCGGCTGGCGCGTGGACGGCAAGACGCACTGGCTGTGGTGCTTCACCGCGCCGCATCTGACGTACTACATGATCGATCGCTGCCGCGGCTCGCCGGCGCTGATGAAGTTTTTCATTCGCGAATTTGCCGGCACTCTGGTGAGCGATTTCTGGGGTGCGTACAACGCGGTCGTCTGCGCGCTGCGTCAGACGTGCCTGGTGCACTTGCTGCGCGATCTGGAGCACGTGGAGAAGTACAAGCGGCCGGGGCCGGACTGGGCGGCGTTCGCCAAGAAGCTGCGGCGGCTGGTGCGCGACGCGATCCGGCTGTGGCGGCGGCAGGACCAACTCGCCGCGGCGCGAGTCGCGCGGCGTCGCGAGCTGTTGCGGCTGCGTCTCGAGGAACTGATCGAGGCGGCGTGGGAATGCCGCGAGGCACGCCGCTTGATCAAGCGGCTGCGACGGCATCAGGACGATCTGTTTACGTTCCTGGATCAACCGGGAGTTCCTTTCGAGAACAACGCGGCGGAGCGTGCGATTCGGCCGGCAGTGATCATTCGCAAAAACAGCTACGGCAACCGCAGCGCCCGCGGCGCCGACGCTCAAGCGGTTCTGATGAGCGTCTTCCGCACCTTAAAGCAACGCGGCCACGATCCGATCCAAACCGTCATCGAATCGCTCGCCACCTACCTGCGTACCGGCCAACTACCACCGCTGCCTCCGGCAAAAAGCACTGCAAACGGCTAAAGTGTTACCGTCCAAGAAACTATCGTTCGTGTTCTCTCCCCTGAAACGCGATGTCGGAGCCCCCGGCGAGTCAAGAAGAAACAACTAGGCTGGGGGCTGTTTGCCTGGCCGCGTTTCTGATGATCGGCGCGGGCGGCGTTGGCAGCGTGGTGGCGGGGCGCGTGGCCGACCGAATCGGCCGGACCACCGTGGCGATCGCGTCGCTGGTGGTGAGCGGCGCGTGTGCCGTGTGCGTCGGGTTGTTGTTCGGCGGCAGTCCCGTGCTGGTCGCGGCGGTTGCGGTCGTGTGGGGATTCGCCGTGGTTGCCGACTCGGCTCAGTTCTCGGCCTGCATCAGCGAGCTATGTGATTCGGCCTACGTCGGCACGGCGCTGACGCTGCAAACCAGCCTCGGCTTCTTGCTCACGGTCGCGACGATCCGGATGATCCCCACGGTCGAGACGGTGGTCGGCTGGCGCTGGACATTCGCGTTTCTCGCGATTGGTCCGGCGGTCGGCATCGCGGCGATGGAAACACTGCGCCGGTCTCCGGCGGCGGGCCGGCTGGCGGGTGGTCGCGGCTAAGCGGCTGTGCCCGCTCCGACACGGGGATCAGGGACGGCGTGGCAATTCCGATGGGGGAGACGCGAACTCACGTCCTTGAGTTGATCCCCTTTCTCGCGTCGTTTCTTGTTCTGTTGTCTCCATTCATCCCAATCCTCGGGATAACAGAGTCCCGGGTTTCTTAATCGCTCCTTAATATACGCTCGACCGTCACGAAGCATGTCTTCACGGTACTTTTCAGGGGTCTTGCCGCTGTGCAGCTCTGCCTCCGCGTGCAGGACGATCAACGTCTTGTGTTCCTCGAGCCGCTGCCGCTCCGTTGTCGTCTTTGCCTCACTTATCCACCGCTCGAGCTCGTCGGCACCACGTGGTCCGAGGATGTCTCCTACTACAAATGCAGCATATCTGCGGGTGAAGAGGTCGTCGCTCCGCATCTTGTCGCGCAGTAACGGAAGTGCGCGGTCGCCAATCTGGATGAGTGCCCAGCGCGCCGGGGCCTCTCTCGTTCCAATGAATGGACTGCGCACATAGATATCGTGGGGGAATCCAAGAAACTCGCCTATGGTTTCGGTCACTTCAGCGGCCTCGAGATCTCCTAGGCAACGGAGCACCCGAGCCACCGTTCTCATGCGCAGCTTGATCAATGGCCGATCTTCAGGAGCAAGTCTGTCCTCGTCCAACGCATAGCCTGTCTTCGTCGAAAGGCTATCTGCATAACATGAACTTCTGAGCACCTTTGCGAGGTCTCGAATGTACCTTTCTCGGTTCGTCACCTTGTGGGGATCGCCCACAGACTGAATGAGCTGCTCGATCCGGCAAACAGTCTCAAGGATGCTCGCTTCGTTGGCCGGCTCACGGATCGTCAGAAAACGCTGAGAATGGTCATTCGCGCCGGCACTTGCAATTGCCGTCGGAACATGCGGCCACAAAGGCAGAATGGACATCATTGCCAGATAATGCGTCTTCATGGCTCGTCGGCGGACCTGGTGCGTCGATCTATGCCTAATGATCTCCGAGACTGCACGTGCCGATTCGACTTGGCCTTGGACCGGCATCGGAGCCACCGCATGTGCCACCCCTTTCATGGAGTAGGACAGTCCTTGTTGAAATGTGTCACGATTCTACATACGGGAGGGGCGCACATGCCAACGAAAAACTTCTAAGCCGTGAGACGCTGTGACCTAGGCTGGGGGCTGTTTGCCTGGCCGCGTTTCTGATGATCGGCGCCCGCGGCGTCGGCAGCGTGGTGGCGGGGCGCGTGGCCGACCGGATCGGCCGGACCACCGTGGCGATCGCGTCGCTGGTGGTGAGCGGCGCGTGTGCCGTGTGCGTCGGGTTGTTGTTCGGCGGCAGTCCCGTGCTGGTCGCGGCGGTTGCGGTCGTGTGGGGATTCGCCGTGGTTGCCGACTCGGCTCAGTTCTCGGCCTGCATCAGCGAGCTATGTGATTCGGCCTACGTCGGCACGGCGCTGACGCTGCAAACCAGCCTCGGCTTCTTGCTCACGGTCGCGACGATCCGGATGATCCCCACGGTCGAGACGGTGGTCGGCTGGCGCTGGACATTCGCGTTTCGCGCGCTCGGACCGGCGGCCGGCATGCGGCGATGGAAACACTGCGGCGGTCTCCGGCGGCGGGCCGGCTGGCGGGCGGGCGGGGCTGATTGGTCGCCCACTCGTGTGGCACGATTCTACGGTGACTGACTCCCAGTCCTCGGACTGAGCCGCGAATGTGACCGCCTCACCCTTGACCACGAACGTTCTAGCTCTCGAACACGGCGGCGCCTATTGCGTGGCCTGTGCGCTGGATGAACACGTCTTCTAGGGAAGGGCGGCGGACCGTGACCGAGGTGATCTGACCGGGAAACGCTTCGAAAAGGTCGACGACGAACTTGTGCGCCGCCTCGGTCTCGATGCGCACTCGGCCGTCAACGACTCGCGCCGACACTGCCCAGCGGCCCGCGACCACATCGGCAAGTTCCTCTGGTCGGTCGGTTTCGAGCATCACGACTTCACCACGCACCGCCCGCTTTAACTCGCCAGGCGAGCCGATCGCAACAATCTGGCCGCGGTCGAGAATCGCCACGCGGTCACAGTGCTCGGCCTCTTCCATCAGGTGGGTCGTCACCAGAATCGTGATCGCGTCGTGATCGCGGGCCGCTACCAGGTAGGTCCACAGGTCTCGCCGCGCGCCGGGATCGAGTCCCGTGCTCGGTTCGTCGAGCAGCAGCACCGCGGGCCGGTGCAGCAGTCCCTTAGCCACCTCAACGCGACGTGCCAACCCGCCCGACAGCGTCTCGACGCGATCACTCGACCGGTCCGACAGGCCGACTGTGGCGAGCATGTGCTCGGCGCGCCGCCGCAGTTCCGGGCCGTGCCAGCCGTAGAGCCGACCATGGTGCGTAAGGTTTTCGAGCACCGTGAGCTTCTTGTCGAGACTGGGCGATTGAAACACGACGCCGAGCAGCGGTCGCACTGACGCCGCGGCGCTGATGACGTCCAAGCCCATCACACGTGCATGGCCAGCCGTCGGCGCGATCGAGGTCGACAGAATGCGGAACAGGGTCGTCTTGCCGCCGCCGTTAGGCCCGACGAGGCCGAAGATTTCGCCACGCTCGACCTCGAAGCTGACGCCCCGCAACGCCTCGTACGCTGCGTAGCGATGCCTCATGTCTTCGACCTGAATTGCCGGCGAGTTCGTCATGACATGCGGTCGCTCGAGATTCCCCGCCCCCGACTCCTCCACGGGGGAAGGGAGAAGCGTAGATGCCAATAGCGGTAGACAGACCGCCCCGAGCGACGCTGACGCGGGTGGACCAAAAAAAACTAGTGGCCGGGCTTGGCAGGCCCGGCAGCGGGGTCCGACGCCCGCTTAACGGCGTCGCGCTGGGCGAACGTCATGTCGGGCATCAAAGCGAACACTAGCACCGCCGACAAGATGAGCGCCGGGATGATCATCACTTTCACATTGCCCCAGTCGAACTTCAAGTGCATGAAGTACGCCGCCACGAGTGCGGCTTTGACTACCGCTACGGCGAGCACCACAAACACCAGCGCCGTACGCGGCAGGTCCGCCAGGTCGGCAATGTACGAGATCACCGTCAGAACGCCGAGCGCGCCGGCGATCGTCAGGTACAGTTTGTCGGTCGGTTCTGCGTGTGATTCCGACATGATTCGCTCTCCTTCGCTAGCCGCCCTCTGCAGCGGTTGGGCTGTCGACGCCGAGGCGCGGCTGCGTTACGCGATTAGGTAAATCATTGGGAACAGGAATATCCACACCAAGTCGACAAAGTGCCAGTACAGTCCGATCAGTTCCACTCGCTCATGGCGGTCCGGCCCGAGCCGGCCGGTGAGCGACTGGATGAGCAACATTCCAAGCATCACGATGCCACCGATCACGTGCAGACCGTGGAATCCGGTCAGTGTGAAGTAGAGCGATGGATAGATGCCGCCGCCCGGCAACGGATGATCAGGCTTCGGGGCGAGCACGGGCCAGCCGTCCTTGATCTGGAAGATGCCGTGCTCGTACTTGCCCTTGTACTCGATCCCCTTGACGACCATGAAAACGCAGCCCAAGGCCATGGTGATCGCCAGGAACAGCGATTGCTTCTGACGGTCGCCGCGCGACGTGGCCGACAGCGCGAGCACCACCGTGACCGAACTGACGATCAGCACCAGCGTGTTAAACGCGCCGACGTTGGTGCTCAGGTGTACCTGAGCTGGACTTGGCCAGTCGTCGCCGGCCGCGCCGCGGAGCACGATGTACGTGCCAATGAGTCCCATGAAGAACATGATTTCCGTGGCCAGGAACAGCCACATGGCCAGTTTCGCGTTCGAGATGGGCAGGCCGGTCTCGTACGATTCTTCCATCGCCGCGGCATGAGCATGAGCGTTTGACATAGCGAACGGTCCCCTACAAGTCCCAGATCAGCAACAGACGCACGCGAGCCGCGGGCGCCACACTCCTCCCTACAACGACAAGTCCCAGATCAACAACGCCAGCAAGGCTGGCAGGTAGACCAATGAAGCTCGCATCAGATTGCGGGCGCTCGCGATCGATACGAACCACCAGAACCCCAGCGAAAAACCGAGAAAAACGATTCCGAGCACCAGGGCGCCGACAAAGTACGCCGGGCCGGTCAGGCCCACGACCGTCGGCGCCAGGCTCGCGGGCAGCAACACCAACGAGTGCAGAATCATCTGACGGCCCGTCAGGCCGCCCGCCAGGTCAAACACGGGCAGCATCTTCAAACCGGCCCGCGAGTAGTCGTCGCGGTAGATCCACGCGATCGCGAGGAAGTGTGGGATCTGCCAGAGAAACACGATCAAGAACAGCGTCCACGCCTCGATCCCGAGTGAGCCGCGCACCGCCGCCCAGCCCATCACCGGGGGCAGAGCTCCGGGCACCGCGCCGACCAGCGTGTTGAACGAAGTCACTCGCTTCAGCGGCGTGTATACGAACACATACGTCGCCAGCGTGGCCGCGCCGAGCAGGCCGGTCAGCGGATTCACGAACGTCGTCAGGTAGCTCATTCCCAGCACCGACAGCACGCCGCCCAGGGTCAGGCCTTCCGCGACTTGCATTCGGCCCGCCGGCAACGGGCGGTCGGCCGTACGACGCATCTTGGCGTCCGTGTCTTTCTCCATGACCTGATTCAGAACACTCGCACCAGCCGCCAGCATCGCGGTCCCGAACAGCGCGTGGGCCAGCAATGCCACGTCCAGGGAATTCGGCGACGCCGAGAAACCGCCCACAGCCACTGTCACCAGCGCCATCAACGTGATGCGCGGCTTGGTGAGCACGATGTAGTCGGCCATCTTGCGCTTCAAGCCCGCAGCGGCCGACGGCGTGGCGGCAACAACGGTGCTCATGCCGAACCCCCCGTCATCAATAGATCGCGCGGCTCCAACGACGCGACGTTCGGTCGAATGCCGTGCGTTCTGCCTCGCACCGAGTCGGTCCGCGCCCTGGGCGATTCGTCCGCAACAGGAGACTGGGCAAGGCGTCGAAAGCTCTGCATCGTCAGCAGCACGCATGCGGCGAGCAGCAGCGCGCCGAGCGCGACGTGCCCGGTCGCAAACAGCACGTGCGAATTGCTCGGTGCGGCGAGCGCCCGCGGGCCGAACCCGGCGCTCGTCGCCCATGCGCCGGCGCCAAGCATCAACTGGCCACCCACGACCAACACGACGAATTCGGTCAGCTTGACCATTCCCGCTTCTTGCGCGTGTCCCATGAAGACCCGCTTTGCCACTAGCCCGGCGTGGACCACGACGAAAACGGCAACTGTCAGGTGCGCGTGCAGCGCCCATGTCGGCCCCAGGTGCCTCAACATCGCGCCGAGGACCAACTGCAGCACGACAAAGCCGGTCGTCAGTACCAGCAGCCGCTGCAACTTGCGCGCGTCGGCGGCCGCCGACTTTTCCGCCATCGCGGTCCACGCCGGCGACGTGGCCATCGCCAGCACCGCGGCCACCACGAAGAACAACTGAGCGAAGCAGCCGTGCAACACAGCGACCACCCGATCGTTCCAAACGACCCGCAGCGCCCCGAGACCGCCCTGAGCCAGTACCAGTCCGAGCGCACACAATCCGAGCCACCGCCACAGGTGCGCCGGCGAGGCCCAGCACAATGCCAGCGCGGCCGCCACGGTCAGGCCGCCGACCGCGAGCAGTCCGCCCGGCCCAAGACTGCCGCGCGCGAACACGGCCGCGAGCACCACCGCTCCCAGCACCGGCGCCCAGCGGCTGGGGCCGTCGCCCCACATCGCGGCAGCCAACGCCAGCATCGGCAATCCGACAAACACCGCCGCGTAAAAGCGGTGGGCATGCTCGATCTGCACGCCGAACGAGGCGTCCAGCCACTGCTCGATCGGGTAGAGCAGCATGTTGTAACCAAACGTGGTCGGTGCGTCGGGGACGGCCATACCGACGTCGTAGGTCGTCACCAGCCCGCCCAACACAATCAGCGGAAACGTCGCGCACGCCGTCGCCACGGCAAGGTAGTGGACCCATCGAGCAGTGCGCGTCGGCTGCAACGTGAAACTTCCCTAGTGCTCGGTACTCATTATTCAGCGATCAAGAACCCAGTACTCACTACCCAGTGCTCAGTACCCAGTGCTCAGTACCCAGTGCTCAGTACCCAGTGCTCAGTACCCAGTACTCAGTACCCAGTACTCAGCCAGTGCGTAGTCCAGAACTGCCTGTTCTCCCAAGGTCTGGTGGGACTCGCAGACTCGTCCCACCCTACACCTCGACGGTCCTCTCTGATCCCTGACCTCCTCTGACCCTGTCCCCCGTCTCGCTCAATGGCCCGGCGCCGCACCGCCGCCGTCGAGCTTGCGGGTCTGCGGCAAGTAGTCTTCGGGCACTTCGGGCGAAGCGAATTCGTACGGACCGCGGTAAACAACGGGAGTAACGTCGAAGTTGCCGTGCGGCGGCGGCGACGGCGCAGTCCATTCCAGCGTGTTCGCGTGCCACGGGTTGCGGTCCGCCCGCGGGCCGAAGAACAGGCTGTACACAAAGTTCAAGAAGAAGACTATCTGCACCACGCCGAGCGTGAACGCGCCCATCGTGATCAGTACGTTCAGGTCGTGGAACGGCTCCAAGCGGGCGCTTTCGTACGCGGCATAACGCCGCGGCATGCCGCCGACCCCCAAAATGTGCATGGGGAAAAACGTGACATTCGCCGCGATGAACATGACCACGAAATGCACCTTGCCCCAGAACTCGTTCATCGTGCGCCCGAACATCTTCGGGAACCAGTAGTAGATGCCCGCGAACACGGCGAAGATAGAACCCGTGAAGAGAACGTAGTGGATATGACCGACGATGAAGTACGTGTCGTGAATGTGGATGTCCACCGGCGTCGCCGCCATGAACAAGCCGCTCAGCCCGCCGATCACAAACATCGAGACGAACGCGATGGCGTTGAGCATGGCCGCCGTGAACTTGATGTCGGCGCCCCAGAGCGTGCCCAACCAGTTGAACGTCTTCACCGCCGACGGCAGCGCGATCAGCATGGTCGCGACCATGAATCCCATGGCGAGCGTCGGGTCCATGCCGCTGACGAACATGTGGTGCGCCCACACGATAAACCCAAGACCGGCGATACCGGCGATCGAGTACACCATCGGGCGGTAGCCGAACAGCGGCTTGCGCGAGAACGTGGCGATCACGTCCGAGACGATGCCCATCGCCGGAAGTATCATGATGTAGACGGCCGGGTGCGAGTAGAACCAAAACAGGTGCTGCCACAGGAGTGCTCGGCCGCCGCCGGCGCCGGCAGAGATGTTCTGCACCACGAGGCCCTCGGGAATGAAGAACGATGTGCCAAGCACGCGATCGAGCGTCTGCATGATGAGCGCCGCGGTCAGCACCGGCAGCGCGAACGCCTGAAGGATCGCCGTGATGAACAGCGACCAGACGGTCATCGGCATGCGGAAGAAGTGCATGCCGGGCGCCCGCATGTTCACGATCGTCGTGATGTAGTTGATCGAACCCATCAGCGACGACATGCCCACAAACAGCAGCGACAACAGCCACAGAGTCTGACCGTCGAGCGATCCTGGCGCAGCCGACCGCACGCTCGACAGCGGCGGATACGAAGTCCAACCGGCCGCCGCCGCGCCCCCCTCGACGCCGAAACTACACAGCATCAGGATAAACGCCGGCCACATGAACCAGTACGACATCATGTTCAGCTTCGGAAACGCCATGTCCGGGGCGCCGATCATCAGCGGGATCGTGAAGTTGCCAAACGCGCCCGCGAGCATCGGAATGACCACAAAGAAGATCATCACCGAGGCGTGCATGGTGAACAGCATCGTGTAGAACTCGGGCGAGATCTGGCCGCCCGTAGGCGAGAACATCCGCGGGCCGACCCACGGCATGTCGCGCCACGGAAACGCTAGCTGCCAACGCACCGCCATAGCCAGCAAGCCGCCTAGGACCATGAAGATCAACGTCGAGAACAGAAACTGAATCCCGATGACCTTGTGGTCGGTCGAGAAAATGTAGGTGGTAAGAAAACCACGTTCGTCGTGTGCGGCGTGGTCGTGGTGACCCGCAAGATCACCGGGAAGTGCGGCATTGCTCATTGAGGCACCTCGGTCTTGGTTTGGGCGACAGTCTTGACGGCCGCCATGTCGCGTTCTTGTTCTTCGTACGATTCTTCCAGCCACGCGTCGTAGCTGGCCTTTGACTGCACGATGATCCGGCCGCGCATCTTGTAGTGGCCCCAGCCACACAGCTCGGCGCAGAACAGGTCGAACGTGCCTTCTTTCGTGCCCTGGAACCAAACGGGAATCGTCATGCCCGGCACCGCGTCTTGTTTCACGCGGAAGTTGGGCAGGAAGAAGCTGTGCAACACATCACGGCTGCGCAACCGCAGCACGAAGTTCGTGTTCACCGGCACGTGCAGATCGTTCAGCGAGATCACGTCGTCGAGCGTGCCGATCTTGCCGTCCTTGCCCGGGTAGCGAATCCGCCATTCAAACTGCCCGGCGAGCACCTCAACGTCCGGCTCGTCGCGCGACAGCTTCTGCGCGACGTCCGCCGGAAATTTACCTTGCACCTTGATGTCCCTCCACGTCTTGAACTGATACAGAGCGATGAACACCAAGATGCCCGCCGGGATCAGCGTCCACCAGAGCTCAAGGCTGTGGTTCGTGTGTACGAACAACGCACGCTGGCCGCGGCCCGCGTACCTGTACAGACAGTAGATCAGGATTCCCTCGGTGGCGACGAACGCGACGGTCACGATTCCCAGAATCAGGTTGAACAGGTCGTCCACTCGACTACCGAAAGTGGACACGTTGTCGGGCAACCACCAGCCTTTGCCCGGCGCCATCGCGAACAGCGCGACACAAAGGATGGGGACGGGCAAGAACACCAAACTCCACAGCTTGTTCACAGATAACTCCTCGCTCTCTCGGGCGGCCCGCTAGGGATCGCGCGGGCTTTCGGGACGACAGGCAGGCTAATGGGACGGCGTCGCGGCGGCGCCAGGACCGTCATAAGGAATGCTGCGCACGTAGTTCACCAAGTCCCAGATTTCCTCCTCCTTGAGGTTCACCGACTGGGCGGCCATCGGTGTCCCCTTGACTCCGTCGTGGATGCGGCGGAACAGATCGAGCGGTCGGGCGCCGCCGTGGTAGACGCCGAGCGTCAGGTCGAGCGGCTTCGCCGGACTGCCCCACTCGTCTTTGTTTTTGGTCGGGTCGGGGTTCGGGTCCAGGTCCCAGCCGTCGCCGCGGGCCAACGGGCCGTGGCACTTGGCACACTCGCCCTTCGTCAAATACAACTGGCGGCCGCGCGCGATCGATTCGGGGTCGGCGGCCGGCTTCGGCTTGGTCGGGCTGACGACCTTTTCGTTCGCCGCGACCCACGACTTGGCCACGCCTTCGGCCTCCTCACGCACCATCTCCGTGGAGATCGGGTCGCCGAGCGCCGTGCTCGTGCCGACCGCCGCGCGTTCCGTCTCACCGCGCATGCTCAGTAGGATGACATAGTCGAGCACCGCATCGAGGTTCCCCTTGTAGTTTGGCTCGTCGTAGAAGATCCGGAACGACGGCATCGATGTGCCCGGCGCACCGTTGAGCAGCGTGTGCATCAAGTCGTCGCGCGTCGGCTTCATGCGGGTCGGCAGGCCCGCCGTCGACGTGAACTTAAAGACGCCGTTGCGATAGTCGCGTGGCTTGGGCGTGAGGAACGGCGCCGTCGGACCATTGCCGTCTCCGCTCAGACCGTGACAATGCATGCACCAGTGCCGGTAGAGTTTCGCGCCGGTGGCAAGCCCGTCGGCGTTCGATCGAATGATCTTTGCGTCCACTGCCGACTTGATCGCGTCGGGCAACAATGGGGTTTCGGGAGTGCCGAACGTCTCAACGAGCGCGGCTCTGAGAGTCTCTTGGGCTTGAGCGTCGTCTCGCAACTCCTGCTGCGAGTAATCGCTGAGCACATACTCCATGGGAGTCGGCTCGCAGCCGGCAATCCAGCCGACCGCCAGAACGACGACCCCGAAGCGAATGCGTGAGTTCACGGGTGGTCTCCAAAAATGCCCATGTGATCAATCCGCGTCTCTGTCTCCGGCCGCAATTGAGTGCTGAATTGTAGCGACCGAAGTTCGGGACGCAAGCCGTAGAGTTTTTCGCAAAAGCAAATCGCAAGCCAACCGAGGAATGGTCCAAACTGCACAGTTTTTGACCGCCCCCAACCATTTCGCGACCGTCTCTAGCACCGAAGTTCCCGATCGTGGAAAACTCGGCGCCAGGACGTTCCCGTTCGCGAGACTTCACCGCAGCCGGGCGTTGGGCACGGTCACGGCGCCTCGAACGTCAGACTGAGCCAGCTTGAAATCGCCATGCGGTTTTGCGCCTCGCCACCGAGGCCGTCCCAGATGTGAATGGCCATCGGTACCGCTCGCGAACCGTCTGTCGCGAGCGATCCGGCACGGGCCGTGATCACGAGCGTCCACGCCCCGTTTGCCCAGTGCGCTCGCGATCGCACGTCGACCGAGTTACCGGCGGCCTCGTCAGGCAGATGATCCAAGCCCGCCGCGCGCAGGACAACGACGGCTGACGACGACTCAGCGTCGGAGTCTGCGGAGCAGACCAACCGATCGGCCTGACTGCCGCCGATCGTCACGACCTCTTTCTGCACCGCGAGTCCTTGGCGATCGGCGTGCCAGCGCCACAAGATCACCGGCCGCTCGGCGTCGCCGTACAACAGCGGCGGGCGGGCCGAGTCGCTCGCGGAATGCTCGGGCCATTGCAACTCGACCTGATCGCGAGCGTCGAACGTCACGGGCGCCTTGCGCCGCAGGGCTGGGAACAGATACGTCTTCGGCCCGAGCGGCCGGTCGTCCGCTGGTTCCAGATCGTCGGGCGGTCCGACGTGAACGACGTTCGGCCGACGGTCGTTCCAACGCAGCCAGATCGCCAGCCGATCGGCGTCGCGGACCGCCTTCACCGAGACCTGATTCACCGACGGGGCCGACCAACGCGGTGCTGCGATCATCTGACCCGACAGACCGACAGTCGTTGCGGCGACGGCGTCCCACTCGATGGCCAGTGGGTCGGTAGGCAACGGACCGCTCGTCGAGCGAACCGACACGACGGCGGCCCGGCCGCGATCTGCCTCTTTCGGCGATGGTTGCACCAGGCTGTGAATGTACGCGGCGACGGCCCAGCGCAGGTATTCACCACGCCGCGGATCGCTGTCGAGCACGGTGGTCGGGAGCGTCGGCATGACTGTGCCATCGAGCCCGGCCGTGAAGTTGCGGTAGATTTCTTTGATCGAGTGGCCGGCCTTGAAGTTCATCGGGCTCGTCAGATTCTGCGGCCACGCGCGATAGCCCCAAGCGTCGTAGTGTTGGCCGAGCGCAGGGCCGTCGCCGCGCGCCTCGACTCCGTGGCACTGCCAGCACCCCGCGCGACGAAATGCCTGCTCGCCGTCGCGCACCAATTCCGGCGTCGCGGCCGGCGGCGTGAACGACTCAAAACGAAACAGCGGATTTGTCCCGTCGGGGTCGGTGTACTCCGTGACGACGACCGGATCGTTCGGATTCAGCGCGAAGTGTTCCGGGTCGTTCCACGCCGACGAAAAAGTCTTGATCACGGCGATCACCTGCCAGATCTCCTCAGGACTCAGCACGTCCGCCCACCCTTCCATCGCCGTGCCGACCAAGCCGCGGCTGATCGTCCGGTAAAGGTCTTCGTCGGTCGGCAGCCATCCCTGGCGCGTGGTGCGGAACTTGAACTTGGGTTGGGTCTTTTGGTCGTCGAAGCCTTCGACCTTCACATCGGTGAAGTCGCGTGGTCGGGGCCACATCGTGCTCGCGGCCGGCCCGTCACCGGCGCCGGCAACGCCGTGACACGGCATGCAGCGGTAGTAATAGATGTATTGCCCGCGCTGCACAAACTGCGAATCGCGGGTCGCCGCCGCAGCCGGTCGTGCGGGCACGGGCCAATCGAGCCAGTCGCGATCGGGCAGTCGCGGGCCGGTGGAACTCACCGCGGCCGCGGGCGCGGGTTGATCTGGTCTCGCCGATCTCCGCCCGACGTTCGCCGTGTCGAACTCGCCCAACACGATCTTCCAAGTCAGTTCGCGATCGAGTTCGGCTCGCCACGCGGGCATCGACGAGTCCCACGGGGTCGATTCGGGCGGCAGCCCGGCCGCTCCGTGCTCGATCCGCCACAACACCTCGCCGGGCTTCAACTTCGCCAGCGACTTCGGGTCGCGAAAGTTCGCCGGCCGCAGCATGAACCCTCCGGCCCCCGGTCCGTCGCCCGATCCCTTCGTGCCATGACACGGCCGGCAGTTGATCTGATACAGCGCACGGCCCTCGGCAGTCTTGAACGCGACGTAGGCGCGGCGGATGAGACCGCGATGTCGGACACTTGAGACTTGAGACTTGAGATTTGAGATTTCGGCGTCCGCGATCTTACTGGGCCGACCGATCGGCGTGTCGGCGTCGGCCTCGACGAGCGCCGCGAATCGTGTGAGCGCGTCCTCGACTTCGCACGCCGCCCCGGCGCCGCTCAGCCTGGCGGCAAGATCGTTAGCCGACTCGGTAGAGATGGCCTCGCAGATCACCGCGGGAAGCTGTTTCAGCAGCTCGTCGGCACGCGAGTCGGTGCGATGAGCGACCGCGTCACGTACGATCGTTCGGACGGCCGCGCGGTTGGGGCCGACATCCTGCACCACCACGCACGCCTGCGGGTCCTCGAACGGATTGACCAGGTCGCGGTACTCGGCCGGCGCGGTTGGATGTCGCAGGCGCGTGTCATCGACCGTCTCGGCAGGAGGTCCGTATAGCCGATAGACGACAACAACCGCCGCCACGACCGCGAGCACGCTGAGCGGGTTCGAGAACAATCGTCGGATCAGGTTCGATTCACAGCTAGGTTGTTCGGCCATGGCGATCGAACGCTAATCCAAGAATGCGTCGGCCGTCAACGCGCGCGTTTCGTGACCTCGCCGACGATTGCTTCTTCCTCGGGAAACTTGCCGGTCTTGAGCTTGGAGTAGACAAGCTCGCCATCGATCGAAATCTCGAACCGGCCGCCGTCGGAAGGCACGAGTTCCAGGTTCGCGAGCTTCTGCTTGCACGCCCAAAGAATCTTCTCCGTCAGACTGACGGCCTTGGGTTCGTAGTTTCAAGCGGAACAGTAGACGATGCGGACTGTCATGATCAGATTCCTCTCATGGGTGAACTGCCCGGGCGAACGCGTGCGATGATACTGTCGATTCACGCAGCGGGCAACACAGCGATCAAGCGGTCGGCGTCGCAGGCGTCACGTGAGTTCGTTAGTCTGTTGACTCCCACTCGTAATTGGCTTCCTGTTGTCGGCGAAGACTCCACGCCGATACGCCCACGTGAGTTACTCGGAGTACTCTGCCCAATCGCTTGGCTTGTGTGTCGAATTCTGAATGGTGCAGTAGCCGTCGCACAAAACTGGCAAGCTCAACCTGTCGGACGCTCAGGTAGATCACGCAGTACCGCGCGTGACACAAAGCTCGATCATAGAAACCTGCATCAAGTGTAACGAACGTTGGTCGCCGGCACCGTAGCAGGAATGGGATGATATCTTCGTCTTGCAACCCTTGCCGCCCCAAGTCGTAACCGAGGTGACGGACGGCGATGTGCCAACTTCGCAAGAGTTGCCGCTGACTGGGGGGGACCTGTTCGTCCAGGATGATCATGCGGGAGTTGGCTCCAGCAGGTACTGGTCAGCGTGATCGACGAATGCCTGGCCGGCGAGCTTCACGGCCTCAGCAATCGCGTCGGCGGGGACCTTTCTTTCCCATTCCTCCACGATCGACTCCCAAGCCATACCGCTGGCGACCTGCTCCAGAACCTGCCAGACCATGATCCGCGTGCCGCGAAACGTCGGCTTGCCGTGGCAGATTCTGGGGTCGGCGACAATGTACCGCCCCAGCAGTTGCGGGCCGCGAGCCGTCTTATTGCTGTGTCTCATGCTATCTCCGTGGCCATAGAGGTCAGTTGCACTGTATTGTCCAAATCGGTGACAGACCTATCAACTCGACCCCTCAGCTCAGTGCGGGCGCCTCCTGATTGCTCCACGATCCGAAGTCCTTCATTCGTGCAATCCCTCCCCCGCGATTGGCGTGGCGGGCCGTCGTCGGGGGCGGGCAGCGCGAGCCGATAGAATTCGTGCAGCAGTGCTGACACTCTTGGTGGCGCGAGAACCTGCTCATATCTCAGGCTCACGTGTGATAGTCCGCGTTCAGCTTGATGTACTGTTCGGTCATGTCGCAGGTCCAGAAGCGGCAGGCGGCGGGGCCGAGGTCGAACTTGAGCCGCATGTGGACGTCGCGCTGGTCGCGGAGACGACGCGATACGGCGGCGGCGTCGAAGGCGGCCGGTGCGCCGTGATCGTACAGCAGAGTTCCGTTCAGCCAGAGGCTGAGGTTGCGCTCGGCGAAGTCGACGCCGCAGTATCCGGCGGCCGAGACGATGCGGCCCCAATTGGGATCGGCGCCGTAGATCGCGGTCTTCACCAGCGGGCTGTCGGCCACGGCCTTCGCCACGGCGCGGGCCTCGGCGCGGGTGCGCAGACCCTCGACCTCGATCGTGATCAGGTGCTTGGCCCCTTCGCCGTCGGCGACGATCGCCTGGGCAAGTTCGGTGCAGACGTCGGTCGCCAGGCGCCCGAACGCGGCCAGTTCCTCGCCGGCGATCGTCGCGCCTGCGGCGCCGTTGGCCAAGGCGAGCACGGTGTCGTTGGTGCTCGTGTGCCCCTCGACGCCGATCATGTTGAAGCTCTCGTCAACGGCGCGGCGCAAGACATCTTGAAGCGCGTCGCATGCGACCGCCGCGTCGGTGAGCAGAAAGGCCAACATCGTGGCCATGTTGGGACCGATCATCGCGGCACCTTTGGCGACGCCCGCGAGCCGAACCGTGCGGCCGGCCAGTTCGGCTGTGCGAGTCGTCATCTTGTGCACCGTGTCGGTGGTCATGATGCCGCGTGCCGCTTGTTCCAGCGTCGCGGGTTCGGCGGCGAGGTTCTGAGCCGCGTGTGCGATGCCGCGCTCGATGTTCGCCATGGGCAGCCGCTGGCCGATCACGCCGGTCGAACAGACGAGCACTGCTTCGGGCGGACAGCCGACTCGTGCGGCGGCCAGCTCGGCCATGCGCCGCGCGTCGGCAAGTCCGCCGTCGCCGGTGCAGGCGTTGGCGTTGCCCGAGTTCGCGACGATGGCCCGGACGGCCGCGGCGGGCACCCGCGTGCGCGACACTTGAACCGGCGCGGCGGCGACCCGGTTCTGCGTGAAGACCCCCGCGGCCGAGGCCGGCCGGTCGCTCACGATCATCGTGAGGTCGAGCAGACTCGGATCGCGCTTGACGCCGCACGCCACGGCGGCGGCTCGAAAGCCCTGCGGCAGGAACTTGGATTGGTCGGTCATGGCATTAGCTCGGGAACTATGCGGAAGGCGGCGCAGGCTCGGCGGTCGGACGGGTCTTTGCGTCTACGGCTCGCGCGATCTGCTGGCCCTGGGCTACGTCAACGCACAAGAGCATGACACCGCCCACGATGAAGAACGACAAGACGGCCAGCACGGCTGTGCGACTCGAAATAGCGGCGAAAATCGCCGGGCCGAAGATTCCGGCAAACTTCTCGCACACCGCGAAGAACGCGAAAAACTCAGCCGACTTCTCACGCGGGATCATGCTGGCAAACAGCGAACGGCTCAGCGCCTGCGTCCCACCCTGTACCATCGCGACGAGGATCGCGAGCGCCCAGAAGTGGACGGCGGTCTTCATGAAGTAGCCCAAGATGCTGACTCCGACATACACCGCTAGTCCAATAAGTATGGAGTTCTTGGCGCCCAGCCGACCGGCCAGCATTCCAAAGCCGATCGCGAACGGGATTCCGATGAACTGCACCGCGAGCAGAGCGGCCAACAGCGAACCGTCGGGTATTTTGAGCTCGGCGCCGTAGACCGCCGACATCTTGTAGATCGTGCCGATGCCGTCGCCGTAAATGAGAAACGCCAACAGGAACAGAAATGCGTGCTTGTACCCCCTCAACTCTTGGAACGTCTCTTTGAGGCGAACCAGCGCGGCCTTGACGGGATTCTCGCCGACCGTTTCGTCGGCCTCGAGCCGCTGCGGCGGCTCCGAGACGCGAAACAACAGGGGCAGCGAAAACACCAGCCACCAGACTGCAACCGACAAGAACGCGAGCCGCACGGGGAGCGTCTGCTGAGCTTCGGTCAGGTTGTCGCCCGCCGGCAGACCAAACCAGTGGGGAAACTTGATCCACGCCAGGTTGACCGCGAGCAGCAACCCGCCGCCGAGATAACCCAGTGCATAGGCTGTGGTCGACACGCGATCCATCTCGCCGTCCCGGGCCACGTGCGGCAACAACGAATCGTAGAAGACGAAGCTGCCCGCCGCGCCGATGTTCGCCACGATGAACAGGGCCATGGCAAGCGGCCAGTCGCCGCTGTGAACGAAGAACATTCCACTTGTCGCCAACACACCGACGAACAGGAAACACGCGAGCAGTCGTTTCTTGATGGCGGCGTAGTCGGCGATGGCGCCGAGCACGGGGGACACAAAGGCCACGATCAGCAGCGCGATCATCGTCGCCAGGGCGTGCCGGTCGGTGGCGACATCCGGCTTAAGATTCCCCGCGGCCACCTTGGAGAAGTAGATGGGATAGACGGCCGTGATGATGATCGTGACCATCGCCGAGTTGGCCCAGTCGTACATCGCCCACGCGCGCAGTTCCGGGCGGTGCAGGCCCAGTCGCTGCAGCAGCGTGGACGAATCGGGCGTGGGGTCGCTGGCCATTTCCGCATCCTTCGGATTCACCGCCCCGCCGGCGGGGGGGTGCGACGCACTTTACGCAGGCGCTTCGTTTAACGCCGAGCCGAAGGCGACGGCACTTATCTGGACAACTGCCTGCCGTCGCCTTCGGCTCGGCGTTAAACGACTTGCGCACGGCAAATCGCAAACCGCGTCGTGCGCCTCGCCGGCGGTCTGGATTCGGCCACGGGGCCGGACCTACAAGAGCGCCGTCGCCTCGGGGCGGCCGTACATCAAGTTGAAGTTCTGTACCGCCGCGCCCGCCGCGCCCTTGACCAGGTTGTCGAGACACGCGAGCACCACGATCCGACCGCGCACGACCCGCACCGTCACGTCGCAGAAGTTCGTGCCGGCGGAATCCTTGGTCGCCGGAATCCGCTCCATCACGCGCACGAACGGAGCGGCCGCATAGTAGCCGCGATAGACCTCGAGCAACTCGGCCTCGGAGTGCAGCCGCTTCGGCCGCGCGTAGATCGTGCTGAAGATGCCGCGATCCATCGGGACCAGGTGCGGCGTGAAAATCACCTGGGCCGGCGAGCCGCCGATCTCGCTGAGCACCTGGTCGATCTCGGGCGTGTGGCGATGCTTGCCGACGCTGTACGCGACGGTACTCTCGTTGCATTCGGGAAAATGATAGGCCAACTTCGGCGTGCGGCCCGCGCCCGACACGCCGCTCTTGGCGTCGACCACGATCCCGTCAAGTTCCACGAGGTCGCCGGCGACCAGCGGGGCCAACCCTAAGATCGCCGCGGTCGGGTAGCAGCCGGGGTTCGCGATCAGCCGCGCCGGGCGAATCTCCTCGGCGTAGATTTCCGGCAGACCGTACACCGCCTCGCCGAGGTGCGCGACGTCGGTGTGGCTCGCTCCGTACCACTCGGCGTACACGTTGGGGTCGGCGAGCCGGTAGTCGGCGCTGAAGTCGATGACGCGACAGCCGCGATCGAGCAGCTCGGCGCAGGCCTGCATGCTCGCCGTGTGCGGCAACGTCGAGAAAACGCAATCGGCCGACCCGGCAACCCGCGCGGCATCGTACGATTCGCAGCGCAGGTCGAGCGTCCCCGTGAGCGCCGGATGGACCTCGCTGATGTGCGGCCGACCTTCCTGCCGGCTGGTCAGCATGGTGATCTTGGCGTGCGGGTGCCGCAGCAGAATGCGAATCAGGTCGAGGGCCGCGTAGCCCGAGGCACCGAGAATGGCGACACGTGTCATGAGTCAGTTCACCGCAACCAGACGAAGACGAAACCGGGCCGCAGTATAGTGCGGCCGAACCGAGTCGCAAGTGCAAAGGAGACACTCGCCGGTCGCGCAAGGTTCAACCACTAGGCCTCAAACAAGCGAACTTTGGAGTGCGGTGGCTTGACACCGCTTTGGATTGCCTGAGCCTTCCGCGCGGATCGATCCAAAGCGGTGTCAAGCCACCGCACTCCAAAACTTCGCTCGGCCACGATGAATCGTCCTCGATTCGAGATTGGCCGAACGAACCTCGCTTGTTTGAGGACTAGGTACTGCTCCACATTGAAAGGGGTTCGAATTCGTTGAACCTTAATTTAACCCGCAGCCGCAGGCGAGGCATGCCTGGCGTTTGTTGTGCCTCGCCTGCGGCTGCGGGTTAAACGACCGAAGCCGATTTCAGACCTATTCAATGTGGCGCAGTACTAAGGCTACGAAGAGCACAAAGGGCACAACGAGCCGGCAAAGTACGCTCGTCAGGTTCCGCTGCGGTTCCACGGCCGGTTGACTGCGGCCCAGGGGACGAACGACAATGCACCTGGAGGCTCAACCATGCAAGCGACTGTTGTAGAACCCAAATGGAGACGCGACGTGGGACGAATCGTCGTTCCGATGAAGCTGGAGAATCTCGGTGATCGGGAACTACTCAAAGCACGCGCGCACAGCGGCAGGTCTCATCGAACAGCGGATCTACTCCGCAGTTCAGGTGTACGACGCGGGGCGCACTACCGCTTGTGAGGAATGCCGTCGTGTAGTTGGTGTTCCCGAATACTCGGTCCTCGTCGCGACGGCTTCGCGTGTCACCCAGCCGCGTACTTTGCTTACCATGCTGCTTGGGCGTTCCAGATGTGTTGGCCATTCGCTGGCGACCGCCCGCTGACGCACAGGCTGGGCCAACGACCTCCCGGATATTGCGCCAGAAGTCCCGAGTCGGAGAGAACAGAATGACCAAGTGCCTCGTTGTCGCAACGTGCCTGCTGATTTCCAACGCCGGGTCCGTGCCGGTGTCCGCGCAGGCGGCCGACGACGCACCTAGGGTGCATCGGGCCAGGTTCGTGTCCACCGATCAGTACACGACCCAGACCATCGAAGGCTGGACCGTGCGGGTCAACAAGACGCTGCTTGGCGAGCAGGCCGAGCTGGGGAGCAAGGCGCTGCGGCTCTTGGAAACGAAACTCTATGAAATCCGTCGCGTGGTGCCGGAGCGGTCGTGCGCCGAGTTGCAAAAAGTGCCGATCTGGATCGGGGTGGACGACGGCAGCGCTCCGTGCGCGGAATACCATGTCAGCAAGGACTGGCTCCGCGCCAACGGCTTCAACCCGGACAAGGCTAAGGCCGTCGAGATCGGCAACGCGACGCGGTTCCTGCGTTGGACGATCGACCAGCCGACCATGCTGCTGCACGAACTGGCCCACGCCTATCACGACCAGGTGCTGTCGTTCGACCACGCCGAGATCCTCGCCGCGTACCGGGCGGCCAAGGAGCGCAAGAACTACGAATCGGTGCTGCGCTTCAGCGGCAAGATGGAGCGAGCCTACGCACTGGTCAATCATCACGAGTATTTCGCCGAAGCGACCGAGGCGTACTTCGGCACCAACGATTTCTACCCATTCGTCCGCGCTGAACTGAAAGAGCACGATCCGGAGATTTATAAGATATTGGAACAGGTCTGGGGCGTCAGCGCACAGAAGGCCCCTCACCCCAACCCTCTCCCCACAGACGGGCAGAGGGAGAAGGGTAGCTGCCAACGCTGCGGACAGGCGAGGGGAAACAGTGAGGAGGCCGACGCGGAGGCCGGCGATGACTGCTCCCTCTCCCCTGTCTGCGGGGGAGAGGGCCGGAGTGAGGGGTTGGGCGATGAACCGAACGACGAGCAGGACACGATCGAAGAGGACATTCGGCTGCCTCCCTTCAAGGGCGTGCTGCCGCCCGAAACACAACAGGCCCCCGTGCCGCCCGGCAAGGCGGTCGAACAGTTGAAACTGCCCGACGGCTTTCGCGCGACCTTGTTCGCCGCTGAACCCGACGTGCGTCAGCCGATCGCGTTTGCCACCGACGATCGCGGCCGACTCTGGGTCGTCGAGTGTTACTCGTATCCCAACTGGGCGACCGAGGGCAAAGACCGAATCATCATCCTCGAAGACAAAGACGGCGACGGCCGGTTCGACAAGCGAACCGTTTTCTTCAGCAACGGAGCGAACTTCGCCGGCATCGAGTTCGGCTTCGGCGGCGTGTGGGTTGCCGCAACGCCGTACCTACTCTTCATTCCCGACAAGAACGGCGACGACGTGCCCGACGGCCGGCCGATCGTCATGCTCGACGGATGGGACGTCAAGGCGCGCCACAACGTCTTCAACTGCTTGAAGTGGGGGCCCGACGGTTGGCTGTACGGTTGCAACGGAATCCTGTCGAACTCGCGAGTCGGCCGGCCGGGCGCGCCCGACGCCGAGCGCGTCGCGCTGAACTGCGGCGTCTGGCGGTTCCACCCGACGCGGCACACGTTCGAGGCCGTCGCGCACGGCACCACGAACCCCTGGGGCATGGACTTCGACGACTACGGCGAGATGTTCATCACAAACTGCGTCATCCCGCACCTGTTCCACGTCGTGCCGGGCGCACACTTTCAGCGCATGTTCGGCCAGGACATCAACCCGCACTCGTACGGGCTGCTCGAATCCATCGCCGACCACATCCACTGGGGCGGTGGCGATTGGACCAGCTCGCGCGGCGGCCAGGGCAAGCACGGCGAGGCGGGCGGCGGACACGCCCACGCCGGCGCGATGGTCTACCTCGGCGATAACTGGCCCGACGAGTATCGCAACTCGGTTTTCATGTGCAACATCCACGGCAGCCGCATCAACCGCGACCTCCTGGCCCGGCGTGGATCGACCTACGTGGCCACGCACGGCAAGGACTTTCTCTTTTCGCGCGACCAATGGTTCCGCGGGCTTGAGATGAAGTACGGACCCGACGGCGGAGTCTACCTGACCGACTGGTCCGACGCGGGCGAGTGCCACGATTACGATCAGTTCCACGGCGCGCACCTCGACAGCGGCCGCATCTTCAAGATCACGTTCGGCCAGCCAAAGCCCGTCCATGTGAGCCTGGCCAAACTCACGAGCGACGAACTGGTGCAGTTGCAACTGCACAAGAACGACTGGTTCGTACAGCACAGCCGCCGCATCCTGCAAGAACGGTCCGCCGCCGGCGCCGACATGACCAAGGCCCACGCCACGCTGCGGAGCATTCTCGACCAGAACCCCGACGTGACTCGCAAGCTGCGCGCGATGTGGACCCTGCACGCCACCGGCGGACTGGCGGCCGAGTTGCTCGTCAAGGGTCTCGAGCATGAGAGCGAGTACATTCGCGGCTGGTCGGTCCGATTGCTCGCCGACGCCGGCGGGCCGCTGCCCGATTCGCGCGACCAGAACATCTTCGCGCGGTTCGTCGCGCTCGCCGCCCAAGACCCTTCGCCCTACGTCCGGTTACGACTCGCGTCCGTGCTGCAACGAATCCCGCCGCAACAACGGTTCGACATCGCCGCCGGCCTCGTCAAACACACAGAAGATGCGGCCGATCCGTATCTGCCGTCCATGATCTGGTACGCGATCGAGCCGCTCGTGGCCGTGGACCAGCCGGGCACGATGGCACTGGCGAGCAAGTCTCAGTTGCCGCAAGTTCGACGGTTCATCGCACGGCGCGGCGTCGTTTCGGACGCGTTCAAACCTGAGGTCCGCCGTTACGAGGAACGGACCAGATTGACGGCGGTACTATCACTGCTTCGCGACGCCAGCGACCCGGCGGTGCAGTTGGACGTGCTGCGCGGCGTGCGCGACGGCCTTCAGGGTCGACGCGATCTGACGGTGCCCGCCGGCTGGCCGGAAACGTTGGAGAAACTAACCGCGATCACGCCGAACCAGGCGCCCGTCGCCGTCCAGGTTCGTGAGCAGACGTTGCTGCTGGCACTGATGTTCGGCGATGCGAAGGCGGTGACTTTGCTGGAGCAAACGATGCTGAACCGTAGCGCGGCGGCGGACGAGCGGCAGCGGGCGATCACCGCACTTGTCGAAAACGGCACGCCGGGCCTCGCGCCGAAGTTGCAGGGACTACTCGACGACGAGCCTGTCCGCGGCGCTGCGCTGCGTGCCCTCGGCGCGAGTGGCGACGCCAGCACGCCGCAGATTATCTTGAAGCGATTCCCCGCGCTCTCGCCTGCCGAGCGCGCCGACGCGGTCGCCACGCTCGCCTCGCGGCCCGCGTTCGCCGCCCAACTGCTCGACGCGATCGAATCGGGCGTCGTGCCGCGAGCTGACGTCTCGGTCTTTACCGCAAGGCAGTTGCTCGCCTTCGGCAACAAGGAGATCGAGCGGAAGCTCACCACCGTCTGGGGGACGCTCAAGCCGACATCCGGCGAGAAGGCCGTACTGGCCGCGAAGTACAAGTCGCAACTCACCGCCGAGTCGCTCGGTCGCGCCGACGCGGCCAACGGTCGGCGCGTCTTCGGGCAACATTGCGCTCAGTGCCACCGGCTGTTCGGCGACGGCGGCGACGTCGGCCCCGACCTCACCGGCGCCAACCGCGACAACCTCGACTACATTCTCGAAAACGTGCTCGACCCCAACGCCGTGGTGCCACGCGAGTATCGACTCACCGTAGTCGCCACCAAAGACGGCCGCGTCCTCTCTGGCCTCGTCCGCGAGCAAACCGCCGCCGCGATCGTGCTCCAAACAGCCAACGACCGACTCACCTTGTCGCGCGACGACGTTGAGGAGGTGAAGGAATCGTTGAACTCGATGATGCCGGAGGGGTTGTTCGACAAGCTGGAATCCGATGAACTGCGCGATCTCATCGGCTACCTTGCAGCAAGTACGGGTGGCTGAGAAGGTCGACGACGCAAAGCCCGGAACGTTTGTCGCTGCGCGCGATGGGTCAAGGGGTGCTCTGGTACGCCGTCCCCTTGTACATCATGATCGGCCGACCGAGCGGGTCGATGCCGTCTGGAGCTGCAGCCGCCGCGGTTTGAACACGTGCGTATGGATTTCGAGGGCCTTCACGTTTGAGTGTCCGAGCAGTTCTCGAACCGTTCGAATGCAGTAGCCGGCGCCAGCAGGTGACCTCGACATCGCCGTTGGCGGGCTTCACTCGTTCAGCAGCCGCACGATCGCATCGCACAGGATCGAGGCGGTTTCGGGACCGAGGCTGTTGACCTCGCCGTATTGCGGCTTGGTGCGGCCGTAGCAGTAGGGGGCCTTCGTGTCCCACTGCGACTTGGGGATGATGTAGCCGATCTCGTCGTTTGCCAGGCCGAAGATCATCCGCTTGCCCGAGCCCACGGCGTCGAAGATGACCGGCTCCTTGGCCGCGTTAGGAAAATCGGCGGCGGGGTCCTGCGGGTCTTGGATACCGCCGCGCACCAGTTCGGGGTAGATTTCGCCGGGGACCGCGACCACGGTCAGTTCGCCGAGCCGAAGCACGCCGACCTCCGATTCGATCGCCATGCGGCCCATCGGCAGCCGGCCCGCGGTCGGCGTGGCCGAGTCGGACGAGCCGTCCCAGCGAAACGCTCGGCGATCGACGACGCCGAGCGTGAACATCGTCGTGTAGATCGGATTGTCCTGCGGCAGAAACAGCCTTCGCGACCGCACGCGCATCGGCGTGAGCCGAATCGGTTCGGCGCGGCGGGCCGCCTGTTCCGCGAACCGGCCGACTCGCCGGCCGTACACTTCCGTCTTTTCCAACGTGCCGTCTTCGAGCTTCTTGCCCGCCTCATCGCGAACTTCCAGCCCCAGCGAGGTCATCATGCCGCCGATCGCGCCGCTAAAGAAAGCGACCGGGCAGTCGAATACCTTCTCCAGATACTCGCGTGTGAAGTGGGGAAAGTCGGAACTGACCAGCGTGTTCTTGTCGTCGAGCGTTTCGGGGTGGCAGTTCCATTGGACCAGGATTCCGGCGGCCTTGCCCGTCGAGCGGCGAAACAGCAGCACGCGGATTTCGTCGTCCTTGACGTGCGGCTGCCGGCCGTCGGCGACGAGCGTTGGGTCGGCGGCCGCGGCGAAGAACGCATCGACTCGCTCGGCACGGGCGGCCGCCGCTCGCACGGCCGCGGCGGCGCCGGCTTCGACGCGACCGAGGTAGTCTTTGTCGACGCCGCTCGTCGCCGGGTTTGGGCCCCACAGGCCCATCGTGTCGGGGCCTTCGTGCGTGTGCGTACTCGACGCCAGAACGTAGTCGAACCCGTCGAGCTGCTTACGGATTCGCTCGACGCTATCGTGGAACAGACCGATGAGATCGACCGAGACGAGTGCGATGCTCTTGCCGCCAGCCTGCAGCACGACCGCCCGCGCCCCAATCGGGTCGTGCACTGCAGTCGCCTTTCGGCCCTGGCCGAAGCCGGCCATCCACACCGTGCGCGCGACCGGGTCGGGCGTAATGTCGTGTTGGGCGAACCCGACCGCGAGTGGTTCATCGGCCCGCGCGGACGTTCCAGCGACGGCGCACATCGCCAACGAAAGCAGGATCCCATGAACCATCGCAACGCGGTTGACCCTGTTCATCACGGTTCTCCCGGTGGTATCTTGAGCGACCTCGCCACGCGCCGCGTGCCGCTCGGCGAAACGCTGCGCCCGCTGGCGACGCTGCTTGACAGCGGCCCTCAACGGCCGATGATGGTCGGTGACGTTCGGGGACTTGAGATGATGCATACCAGACGCACGCTGTTCTGCCAAGGATGCAACGAGAAGTTTGCGGTGTCGGACGACCAGCCGGCCTGCCCACACTGCGGCCAGACGCTCGCGGCCCTGACCGACGCTCCGACTCAGGCGTTCGACGACCTCGACGCGCGTGGCACGTACTTGCCGGCGACCGACGTGCAAGAGGACGTGGCCGACGAGCTTGTCGGACGTCGGATCGGCACCTACGCGATCGACTCGTTCCTCGGCAAGGGCGGCATGGCCCGCGTCTACCTCGCGACTCACACGACGCTCGAGCGGCCGTGCGCCGTCAAGGTCCTGCACCCCGACCTGGTCGCTCGCAACGGCGACTATGTGAGTGCCTTTCTCGCCGAGGCGCGATCGGCCGCGTCGCTGGTACACCCGAACGTCGTGACGATTCACACGATCGGCAGCGACCAAGGTCTGCACTTCATCGAGATTGAGTTCGTCGCCGGCAGGTCCGTGCAGCGACTGGTCGACGCCGGCCATCCACTCGATCCGACGCTGGTGGCGAGCCTGATGGTGCAGATGTGCGCTGCGCTGGCCGAGGCGCACCGCGTCGGCATGGTCCACCGCGACATCAAGCCATCGAACGCGCTGGTCACCGCCGATTGGGTCGCCAAGCTCAGCGACTTTGGACTGGCCAAACGTGTGGTCGGCGCGGACCTCGGCGCCTCGCAACAGTCGCTGGTCGGCACGCCGTACTACATGGCGCCCGAACTGTTCGACGGCCAACACGCCGACAAGCGATCGGACATCTACGCGATGGGCGTCACGTTCTTTCATCTACTGACCGGCCGGTTGCCGTTCGTCGATCGGTCGGTGGTGGACCTTGCCCAGCGGCACCGCAACGACCCGGCGCCGGACGTGTCGGTGCTTCGCCCTGATGCGCCGGGCGACGCGGCCCGTATCGTTGCGCGGTGTCTGGCCAAGGACCCCGCCGACCGGTTCGCCGACGCCGCGGAACTGCTGGCCGACCTGAAGGCGCTGTACGGCTGCGTGCGCGACTTGGAGTCGCTGCTCGCCGAGGCGCTGGCAGGACTCGACCTCGAGTGGCATCGCGAGGGCGGCCAGATCGTCGTGCCGGTCGCGCGAGCAGGCGGCGAGGCGCGGCGGATCGTCGTCGAGGCGACGTCATTCGGCCCGATCGCGGAGCGCATCGTCAAGATATACAGCCTGTGCGGCCCGGCGCGCGAAGACTACTATCGCCACGCGCTCGAACTCAACGCGCGGTTGCCTCACGCTTCGATCGCCATCGAGCAGGTCGACGGCCGGCCTCAGTTCGTCATGGCGAACACCTATCCTCGCGCCACGTGTGACCCGGAAGAGATTCGCCACAGCGTGCTGGCGATCGCGCGGCACGCCGACGACATCGAGCGTTCGCTCGCGAGGTAACGCCGCCGTCTCGGGCAATTCTCGGCACAAAGGCTTTGCAACCGGCGCGGTCGGGCGTTAATGTTCTCGCACTGCCGTTTCGACCCTGCCCCAGATCGTTCATCACAAGGAGACAACCTATGGGCGCTGAAGCACGCATCAAGGAACTGAAGCTCCAACTCCCGAACCCGCCCAAGCCGGTGGCGACGTACATTCCGGCGGTCCAGGTGGGCAATCTTCTATTTGTCTCGGGGCACGGGCCGCTCAAGACGGACGGAACGATGATCGCCGGCAAAGTCGGGTCGGAGGCGACGCTCGAACAGGGCAAGGAGGCGGCGCGAGTCACCGGCCTGGCGATCCTCTCGACCATGCGGAACACGCTCGGCAGTCTCGATCGCGTGGTTCGCCTGATCAAGGTGCTCGGCATGGTGAACGCCACGCCCGACTTTCGCGAGCACCCTCAGGTGATCAACGGGTTCTCGGACTTGATGGTCGAGGTGTTCGGCGAATCGGGCAAGGGCGCTCGCAGCGCGGTCGGCATGGGCTCGCTGCCCGGCAACATATCCGTCGAGGTCGAAGCGATCTTCGAGGTGCATTGATTGGCACCGCCGGCCTCAGCGCGGCTTGGCGTACGCTTGATACTGTTCGGCGACTTTTCCTTCCGTGGCGTCGCCGTTGTGGACGTAGACGGCGTAGCGTAGCGTGAGCGATTCGCCGGCCGCGATCTTGTGCGTGCCGTCCTTGTCGGCGTCGCGCGTGTAGGACTTGCCGCCGAACGGGTTGCCGGCGAACAGGCCGTAGGCGCGGACGTGCCAGCGCGAGCGGCGGAAGTTGCCGGGGTGATCGAAGATGGCAAGGCCCTGCGTCACGTCATCGACCTTGCCGGAATAGTCGACCCAGTTCGACTCCTGGCCCCAGCACTCCTTCTCGCCGACCTTGCCGTCGGCGTTGGTGATCTTGCCGCCGCCCGTCGCCTCGCGCATCTGCTGATTCATGCGCACCGCGAACAGCCCTTCTTTGGTGTCCTCGAACGTCACGGGCGCCGCGCCGGCGGTGAACGTGACGGCGTAGCTGAGCAGCCGGTTGGCGTGGATTTCGACGCTGGTCGTCTCGGTGAGGACCGGTTTGCCGTCGTCGCCCAGCCATTCGTTGCGGGCGCGGAACGACGCGGGGTCGCCTTCGACCTTGAGTATCTCGATCGAGCGGTTGGCGATCTTTGCCTTCTCGGCCCAGAACTTGAGCGTGTTCACTTCGTCGATGGCGATCCACATGCCTTTGTGGTGCGGGTGATACTCGCCCGACGCGGGCTTCTCGGCGGGAAACACGTGCACCACGTTCTTGCCCGTCGCCGCGTGCATCGGAAAGAAGTAGGGCTTGGGCAGGTCGGGACCGAAGTTGTACGCTGTGAACAGCTCGTCGCCGATTCGCACTTCGAGCGTGCCGGCCTTCTTGGTGAGCTTTACCACTGGTCCGTCCGCGGCCATAGAGGTTTGCTGGGCAAACACCACGAACGTCATCGTCGCGACCAGCCGGCACAGTGTGCGTGTCATGTTGTATTCTCCGGGGGCCCTACATCAGTCACGGCCGAGTTTGCTGTTTTCCCGCGCAGATTCCCGTTTAACGCCGAGCCGAAGGCGAGGGCCGACGCCTGCGGCTTGCCGTTAAGCGAGTTGGTTGCGGCTCAGCAACGTTACAGGAGGGACTCGGCAACTTGGCAGATGATAAATCAAGTCAAACGACCGCTACAACCGATACTAACGGAAAAGTAGGAATGCGTCGGTGGGGGTTGACCTCAAGCTTGGGACTATCTCATGAGAAGGTTCACGACGAGCATTGCTATCCTGGTGGTCATGCTCGTCAGCATTCTATCGGGCGACCGAGTCGTCGCCGGCCCACCTGGCCAGCGCGAGTCGTGGGCGGCTGCGGATCGGCGAGTATCGGCCGACGAGCGGGCTGCTTGGCAAGTGATCAATGCCTTCATTGAACAGGCCGCCGCAGACGGAGTGATCACACCGGACGAGAGCCGCGCGATCCTGAGCGTCACGTACCAGCAAATGCCCGCGGCCGAGGCTGCCGTGCGGAATCGGCTCAGGCCGGTCCCGCAAATGACCCGATCGGCCGAGCCCGTGTTTACGCACGATCGCGTTCCGAGTGAGTCGTTCACCGCGCCGCCGATCGGCGGACCGAACCAGCCGCCTGCGCCGCCGGTGACGGCCATTTCTGCCGGCGACGTTGCACCCACGCCGGGCCGCAACCGGGCCACCCTCCAAGTGATGCTGGGCCGACCGACGCCCGTCGCGGCTGACACATCCTCGGTTACACCGTTCGCAAGCCCAACACCAACTCCGCCCGCGATGCGATCGCCGATGCGACTGCACGCGCCGCCCGAGGTCCGGGTTTCGCCGCCACCGCCGGTCGCTTACGATCCGCCATCGACGCAACCGTCTGCACCGCCACATCTCTGGAGCGAGCAGCCAGACCTACCGCCAGGCTATCTGTTCCCGACTCTGCCGGACAGGTGGATTCGTGTCCGAGCGGCGATCCGTTCGACGCCAGCGACGAGTACGCGGGGCTGAAGTACAGCGGCTACTGGTTTGGCGCAGTCGAGGCATACCGCGGCGAGCCCGACTGTCGCTGGCCGGCAAACTTCGGGACTCGGCTGGGTGGGAACTTCGCGCTGCCGCTTTGGTCGAGTCAGGGCCTCGGCGGCCAGTTTGGATTGAGCTACGGCACGTTCGACTGGCACGGCCGCGGTTCGACCACGACCGACACCGCCGGCTGGGCCGAGGAGTTGATCTGGAGCGTCGGAGTCTTTCAGCGGGCCAGCCCATGCGATCTCGATTGCGGTCTGCCGGTGAGTTGGGGGATCAGCTACGACTGGTTGCGGACCGATAACTTCGGTCTCGACTCCAACGAACTGCTGTTGACCCAATGGCGCGCTCAAGTGGAGTATGCCCTGAGCGCGTGCGACGCGGTTGGGGTGTGGGCGGCGCTGCACGACCGGGGCGACGGGCAGGGCAACATCATCATTGGGCACTCCAACCTGGAATCGCTCGATCAAATCAACGCCTTCTGGCGGCACAAGCTCGAGTCCGACGCCGAGTTCCGCGTTTGGGTGGGCGCGGCGGCCGACCCGGGCGAGTTCAGCGTCGGCGGCGAACTGAACATCCCGCTCAGTTGCCATTTCGCCGCGTTCATGGCGGCACACTACATCAAGCCCAGTGCGAGCGGCGGCGACGGACTCGGATGGCACGATGAATACTACATGCTCACCGCCGGAATCAGCTACTTCCCCGGCGGCACTGCGATCAACGACACGGTCTTTGGCCGTCGCTGGATGCCCTATCTGCTCGTGCCCGACAACGGCTCATTTGCCGCGCGAACGGACGCATCAAAGTAGTCTCACGTTTGGGCACACCCGCCGATCACCGACGGACGGCGAAGGCGAACCACATAGGATTTGGCTCAGAATAACTTCCTCGTTTAACGGCAAGCCGAAGGCGACGGCGATCGGCCAAGTCCGCGCGACCCACCGTCGCCTTCGGCTTGCCGTTAAACAAGTGAAATCGGGAACAAATTCCTGACCAAGTACATAAGGACACAAAGGCACGACTTCCAGTGGGACCTTCCCAAGAGAATGGGTCGTGCCGAATGAACGCTCCAACGTGCCAATCGCTCGGTCGACAACGTTCGCCGACATGGCTGCTTCGTTGTGCTTGCCCACTCGCAACCAGACACGTTACACCGACCGCAATGATTCCACCGCCAGGCCGTGAACTATTTTCGACCGTTTCCGGCTTCCGTCGAATAGGGGGCGTTATTAGAATCGAACCGTCTTGAATTTCCTCGGCCGATGCCTGCGACGTGGAGGGTTCTCTGTCGATGTTGCACTACTCATGTGATCTCTGCGGCAAGGAACTGTTGGTGGAAGAAGACCTGCGTTACGTGGCGAAGATAGAAGTCTACGCCGCTTACGACCCACTAGAGATCACTGAGGAAGATCTCGACGAGGACCACATGGAGGAGATCAGCGAACTGCTCAAGAACATGGAACACATGGATGAGCAGGAGTTGGAGGATCAGGTCTACAAGAGCTTCCGGTTCGACCTGTGCCCGGAATGCCAGAAGAAGTTTCTGAAGGATCCGCTGAGCCGCGAGGCCAATAGGTCTATCGACTTCAGCAAGAACTAATCGGGATCCGCCAACTTTGGGGTGCAGGCGTCCGCCTGCCCAACAAATGGTGCAGGATCCGGCAGGCGGGACGCCTGCACCCCAAAGTTGGCGGAGAGCCATTAATCGTCGCTGGACGCACGTCGGTCGTTCAGCATTCTCGAACATGCGGCGTCACGGATTGTCGCCGCCCAGCGCCACGGAGGGTATTGCCATGGCAGTTCGGCGTCGTCGCGCCTCGCGAACGAGTCCCCTGGTTCGCATCATCGCCCTTGTACTCGCCCTTCTCGGCGCCTACCTCGGTCGTGATTATCTGCCGGTTTCCACCGCGCCTGCTGCGACGGGCGACGAAGTGCTCGTCGAGCGAGTCGTCGATGGCGATACGCTCGTTATCGCGGGCGGCGACCGAGTGCGATTGATCGGCGTCGATACGCCCGAGACGAAACATCCCAACAAGCCGCCCGAGCCGTTCGGTCCGGACGCCTACGAGTTCACTCGCCAGATGGTCGAAGGCAAGCGGGTCCAGATCGAGCACGACCCGGGCGAGAGGACTGACCGTTATGGCCGTACGCTTGGCTATGTCTACGTCGACGGCCGCATGCTGAACGAGCAACTGTTGCTTGAGGGTCTGGCTCGCGCGCTGACCAACTATCCGTTCAGTGCCGCGATGAAAGACCGGTTCCGTGCGGCCGAGGCGACGGCGAAGGCTCAGCGACGTGGCATCTGGTCCGGCTCACATCAAGCCAGCCCCGCACTCCAAATCGGGCGGCGCAGCGCCAAACAGGCCGGCTGACCGAGTTCGTCGCCCAGCGGCTCCTCCGCCGAGGTGCCGGTCGCCATCGACTGCTTCATGAGTCGTCGGTCGGTCGAGTGGTGTTGCTCGCCAGTGTAGACGGACAATACAATCCGCGCCTCAGTCGTTCCATGATCACAGCGAGTTCTTGTCAGCGAGGGCGCACGTGCCGTTACAGAAGCCGAACGTCAGCCGTAACATCGCGCCCGGCACGCGGGTGCGCGTGCGGCAATGGGTGCGGGTCGGAATTCGATCCTGGCCGCTGGAAGTGTCGGGGGTCGTTCACGAGTTGAATCCGATCACAACCGGACTTCACACCAGTCGCGTCGGCAACGCCGATGTCTGGGTCGAGTCGATGCTGCTCGAGAAGCCCGACGGCGAACTGACTCGCGTCACGTTCGACGAAAACACGCAAGTCGAAGTCGTCTAGGCCTCAAACAAACGGGTCGCGCTGACGACCAGTCTCAAAAAAAACGACGAGCCCCACGGATCAAGAGTTCCGTGGGGCTCAAGTACGTTCCGGTGGTCGCATCCTCTGCGAAACAGGGCTTACTGCCGTCGGTCGCCCCCAACGTGCGAGTCAGGCTCGCGGCGTGAGCAATCGCAAACCGAGTGCCACTCGCCCGAAGGCCGCGGGTTGCACATTCCTGTGTGCCGACCGGCACGAATGTTCGCTCCGCACCGGCCAGCCGCGGGCCTGGTTCACTTGGCACGCCAGATCAACTGCCGCGGTACGCTCAGCCGGTGGGCTGCCGGCTCGATCGCGTTCCAGAACCTGCGGGCGTCTTCGGGGTAACCCGCCGTAGCGTCCAGGCCGGGCACCTCGCGCGTCCAGAAACTGTTGAACAACCCCATCCACAACTCGCGGATGTACTTGGAGATCATAGAAGCCGCGGCCACGAAGAGGTGATCGGCATCGGCTCGCGGAACAAACCGAGCGCGAAGCTGTCGGCCCCCGGCAGAAACCGTGTACTCGCTCGCAGCGGCCCCTTCGCGGCCGGCCAGCACCAGCGTCTCGGCAAAGGCCTCTTGCAACAACGTACCGTAGAAGTTGCGGCCGCCGTGCTTGTCGGCCGTCACCTCGATCCGCGCGGCATCGCTCACCTGCCAGACGTGTCGCAGCAACTCCGCGTTGACGCGAAACAACGCGGTGCTCTTCGAGTCTTCTTTTTGCAGCAGGTCATTGAAGCGATGCGGCAAGACGATCTGGCATGCGACACCGGCGCACTCGAACTGGGCCTGGTGCAATGCACGTCGCAACAGATCCACGGCGCGGCCAATCGCATCCGTGTCGCTGACGTGGGGAATCGCCACATCGCGATCGGCGGCACACGCGACCTCGTCCAAATCGGACGACGGCGTCAGCGAATGACGATGCCAGAGGTCGCGAAGTGTCGAGGGTACGCCCCTCACGACGCCCATCCATGCCAGCGCCAGCCGTTCGAGCGGTTTCAGTCCGCCGGCCGAGTAGACGCGCTTCGAGTCGTCGACAACCAACGACTCGGCGGCGCCAGGCCACCGGCTGACCTCGGCGCCGAGTGCATGCCATAGCGACGCGCCGCGGGTTTCCGACGGCACGCTGGCCCACACGGCCGTCACTACCAGCGGCCCCAGGTTCGGTCCGTATCCGGCCTCGTCGATCCCGACTAGGAGCGTGCGTTGGTCAATCATGAGTAGTGAGTAGCGATTCCGCGCCGGCGAGTACAGAGTACTGAGTACCGAGTCGTACCTCGTCAGTTCGCCACGGCCGCGCGGGGCGGCGGCGACGTCGGACCGTCGCTGAACAACAGGTAGCCCATGCCTTCCGGCGCAGGTTCGGCCCCGGCAGGTCGCGACCAGGCCAACATCGATCGCCCCGGAACCACTCGCACCGCGTTGAACGCCCAGACCGTGCCATCGCGCGGCGGGCCGTCCGTCAATTCGGTGATCGGCACCGCCGCCTCAATCCGGTAGCCGTGCTCGTCACTTTGCGAAGCCACATACCACGTCGGGTTCCAGGTGCGATCGCCCCAGCAGTCGTCCGAGACACAACCGCGCCGGTCTGCGGCGAGATGGTAATACGTGGCGTAGTCGCGGTCGAGATCGAGGTACAGGTGAACGCGATCGTGGCCGCCCAGTTCCATGTCGCGCTGACGCGGACGGACCGGCGCCGCCACCTCACCGCCGGCCATGTAGCACCAGACGCCGATGTACAGGAACTGTGCGTCGTGCGCGATTCGCACTTGCGTCTGCCATGTCGCGGGGTCGGCGGAGTTCAGGTTCACGAGTGTCGCAGGCGCCGCATTCTTCCAGACCCGCTCGTCGAGCACACCGTCGAGGTGCGGCGGCGCGGCCGCTCGATACGACAGCAGCACCGGCTTGGCAGGTCGGCCCGCCCGATCGACTAACCAGCGCTCGCCGCGAGCGGCGTCGATCCACGGCCCCGCTTCGCCGCGCAGGCCGAACGCCGTGTAGAACTTGTCGGCGTCCTTGGTGTTGCCGATCGCTCGCTGCGCCGCTGCGAGCGGAAACTGAACGCGAGGATCGGACCAGCCCAGCGGCGACGCATGCATCAGTCGCTTCGCCGTGTCGAGCGCCCCGCGCGCCCAAGGTACGTCGCTGCCCAACTCGCCGACTGCGCGGGCCGCGCGCCTGGTCGGCGCCAGACCGGTCTCGATTCCACCCGCCGCTCGACCCGGCCCATCAACCTCGACCGGCTCTGCGATAATGTTGCCCGCCACGCCGTCGAGCCGCGAGCGATGACGCATCTCCGAGCTGGCGTAGAACTGCACCAGCCAGCGGTGGGCGTCGACGGCAACGATGTGGTTGGGGTAGTCGGCGATCAGTTTTTCCAACAGGTCGCGCGTCTGCGTCCATCGGCCCGCGCGGTAGTGCGAGCGGGCCAGACCCAACAGGATGTTGCCCGACTGGTCCGGACCCAGTTGCTTCAGCCAGGCGTCGAGTTGTCCGGAGAGCTGCTCGGCCATGATCGGCTGGGCTTCGGCGCGGTGGATGATCGCGAGCAGGTTGCGTCGCGTCTCGACGGCGCGGCGTTGCGCGTCATCGATCTCGATGGGCGGGACGAGTTGCCGTCGCGCGGGGCCGCCGGGTTCGAGCAGGATGCCGGCCATCAGCGAATCGTCGCGCGTGCTCGTCGCGAGTCGGCTGGCGACGAGCCGGTAATGCCGTCGCGCCTCGGCCGCGCGAAACGAATCGGCCACGAGCGACGTGGCCAGGCCGGCCAGCTCGTCGAGCGGCCTGCCCGACGTGCGGCTCAGCGTCTCGCCGTTGATCTCGACGGCGTCGCCGCCGCGCGGCTGAGTGGTCATGTACAGCTTCTTGGCCGGCCACGGCGGCAGCAGCGCCGTCTCGGCGAGTTCGGGAAAGGCCTTGGCGTCGGCGGCACTCTGAAACGCGCGCTCCAGCGCCTGACTCACGAGCGCGCCCGTCGGGTCGCCTCCCTCGGCCGGATCGGGCGAGTCGGTGACGATGGCCTCGGGCCGCCAGGTGCGGATCGCCACGACCAGCCGCCGTTCGAGCGATTCGACTGCGCGGCCGTCCGTCTGACGGTTCCACTCGTCGATCACATGATTGAGCGACATGGCGAGCGGGTGAGCCGGAAACCGCCACTCGCATTCCGCACGCGACCCGCCGGCGACGGTCACCGCGTCGGCCAGCCGCGACTCGACGCCGATCCGCACCGGCTCGTCCCACCCGCGCCGCGGCCGCACCATCGCCAGATCGACCGACAAGTAGCCGTGCTCGTGACCAAGCTGAACATGCGTGAGTAGCGGCGTGGATTGCGGTTCGGCGTGTACAGCCAACAAGGCCGCACGCTCGCCGCCGCGGCGCTGCGCGCGCCACGAACGACCGCCATCGGTAGTGGCCACGATTGTGCCCAGCGCGCCGACCGCCCAGCCGCGCTTGCGGTCGTGGAACCACACGGCCTCGAGGGGCACGGGCGAACCAGTGCTGAACGACTGCCAGGTGCGGCCTGCATCGGCCGAGTGCAACACTACGCTGCCGGGCCGGCCCACGACCCAGACGGCCTCTCCCATCGCGTGAACGCCATGCCAGTCGAAGATATCGCCCTGGCCGCTGGACATGCCCGGCGACGTCACGCGCCACGATGATCCTTGGGTGTCGCTCCGCAACACCAGCGCCCCGTCACCGACCGCCCAGACGGTCCCATCGTTGCTCGTCCGCATCCGCCGCACGCTCCGAGCGCCGAACGAACCGAGGTTCGTCGGACGCACCACGCGGTCGATCACCACACCGCCCGCACCCGACGCACCACCGAGCATGCCGCCCCCGTCCGACAGGAACGCACCAGCCAACCACCCGCCGCTCGACGAGCCGCCGGCCGGATGCCACTGCCGGCCACTGTGCTCGGAGCTGACCAGGCCCGTTGGGAAGAAGTCCGACGATTCACCCCACGCCCATCCCAACTTGGCGCTGCTCGACTGCACGCCGAGCAGCCGAGGGTACTGCTGCCAACTGAGCGGGCTCCACGTCTCGCCGCCGTCCAACGTGCCCAAGATCAGTCCGGCGCTCGCCGCGCTGTACGGCAGGCCTTGGCCGCCCACCACCCAGCCCGTCTTGTCGTCGCGGAACCACACGCCGCGCAGCGAACAGACGGCGCCGCTACGCTGCAGTTGCCACGATGCGCCGCCGTCGCGGGTGTGCAAGATCACGCCGCGGTCTCCGACCACCCAACCGGAGTTGCCGTCGACAAAGAAGACGTCGTTGAGCGCCGCGTCGTTCACCGCCGGATCGTCGATGGCCCGAACAAGCGACGGCGATGCGACGGCCAACACCACCGCACACAGGATAGTTGGGCGTGTCATGATTCGGCATCCTTGCCAGTAGAGGTCTGGTAGTGAGGGCGGGATTCTATCCCAGTCCGTTGTTTTGGCCCAGTTCACTTATTTCCTTGACACCGGGCATTGCGCCGGAAAACAATCTCGCGTTCCGTTTGCACACTTTCCTAAGGAGGTCCCGTCATGGACGAAAGCCTGCCTGTGGAGCGGCCGATCGAACAGCCGGCACGGCCGAGTATGGCGACGGTTGTGGTGAAGGTGATCATCTGCCTGAGCCTTAGTGGCCTGGGAGTTGGTCTGATCTGGAACATGGGCGGCGAACTGATCTCGGAGCTTTGGAAGCTGCGGGCCGAGTTGGCCGAAGCGCGCAACCGCGATCCGGTGGGCTACGTCGGCATTAGCGGCGACCTGCCAGGTTTGCGGCCGGCGTTCTGCGTTCGTCGCGAGGCCGATCGGCTGTTCCTCTGGGCGGGCAGCGGAGTGAAGGGACAGCCGGAATGGTTTGAGGTGACCGGCGTCGATCTGCCGTTCAGCCAATTCGACCAGGCGCTCGGTCGCGATCGCGTCAAGACGATCGACTATCCGATCTACCAGACTCGCGACGGCGAAGTGGTCCGTCGAATCTATCCGGAACGCCCGGTGTTTGGGTTGGTAATGGCCGGCACAGCGCGCGCCTATCCGTTGACCGTGATGGCGAAGGTCGAGGTGGTCAACGAGACGATCGGCGACCGAGCGATCGCGGTGACGTACTGCCCGCTGCTGCACCGGCCGGCCGTGTACGAGCGATCGCTCAATGGCCAGGTCGTTAGTTTCGGATCGTCCGGATACTGCTACCAGAAGGCGTTCGTGCTGTACGATCGCGCGACCGACAGTCTGTGGCACCCGAACCACGAGGGCCTGAAGGCGATCACCGGTCCGCTGGCGGGCGCGGTGCTGCCGCGCGTGAACGTTACGATCGAACGGACCACGTGGGGCAAGTGGCGCCGGCAACATCCGGACACGCAGGTTGTCGTCGGCGGCGACCGATCGCGTGGCATACCGTTTCCGCCGCCCGAACCAGTCGCGGCCCGATCGCTGTGACGTCAGGCGCCATCCACGCATCACGACTTCGCTCGTATGCACCACACGCATTGGGGGCCGTGCTGCTCGCGGCCCTGATCGCGCTGGTCTTTCGTCCATGGCTCAGACCATTCGAGCAGCCGCAGCGCGGCGGACCCGGCCTGCCGTTTCGTGCAGGTGATCTGACGCCGCTCTATTCCGTCTGGACTCAGGTCGCCGCACGCAGCATCTTCACACACGGCGAGCTTCCACTCTGGAGCGATCACATCTATTGCGGCGAGCCGTTCTTCGCCAAGCCGCAGATCGGCGCGTTGTCGCTGACCACGCTGCTGTGCGGACTACTGCCGGCCCAGGTGGTCGCGACTTGGACTTTTCTGCTGCACCTTTGGATCGCCGGCATGGCGATGTACTGGTGGAACCTGTGGATGCTGCGCCGCGGCGACGGTGCGCAGCCGCCCACGTGTGATGCGGCGGCGGCTTCGGTCGACTTCGCGCATTGTTGTGCCGCCGCGTGCGGAGCGGTCGCGTTCATGCTCAGCGGGCTGATGGCCGAACACACGATGCTGGGCCACGGGCCGATTGTGCTCGTGGCCTGTTGGACTCCGCTGGTGCTGCGCCATCTGGCGGCGGCGTTCGACGGCGACCGGCCGAGCTGGCATGCGGTGTGGGCGGGCGTGCTGGTCGCCGTGCAACTGCTCGCGGGCGGCGAGACCGTGTTCTTGTACAACGTCATCGCCGGCGCGATCATCGGCGCGGCGTGGCTGTTTGTGCGGCGGACCGACGCGACGAACAAGGCAAGGCCGCTGTCACAGCGCGGGCGGCGCGTTCTGTTTGTCGGGCTGATCGTGGGCGCGGTGGGTTTCGCGCTCGCGGCGGTGAAGATCCTGCCGGGCCTGGAATTGATGCCGATATCGAACCGCGCCGGCGGCCTGCTGCTGGACGATGCCGCGGCGCCGATCGTCGAGTTTCGCGAGCCGGCCGTGTGGCGAGCGATCATGTTCGGCGTCGGCGAGCTCGCCGACCTTCGCACTCTGTTCCCGGCGACGTGCACGCTGGCGCTCGTCGGCGCCGTCGCCGGCGTGCGACGTGGCGGGCGCGGCTGGCTCGCGTTCGCGGCCATCCTGCTGGTGTTCGCAGGCGTCGCGGTCGCTCATTCGCGCGGCGCCTTCGCCGTGCTGTGGCAGTGGCTGCCTATGTTTCACTACCAGCGAATTCCTCAGCGGGCGCTGGTGCTGGCGTATCTCGGCGCGGCCATGCTCGTAGCAGGCGGCGCGGCGAGGCTGCTCGAACGGCGATCAGGCTGGCGGCGGCGAGCGGCCGGCTTGGTGCTCGTGGCACTCGTCGCGGTCGAGTCGTACATCGCGCTGCCCGCGCTACCGCCGACCGCCGACATTCGCGCGGAAGTTCGTGACAACGCCATCCTCAATCACCTGGCTGCGCAGCCCGGCCCGTTTCGCATCCACGCGATCGAGAGCAACGATCGCAACTGGGGTATCGAACATGTGACCGTGCCGCTCGGACTGAGCAACCTTGCCGGCTGGGATCACCTCTGGCTGCTGGAGTACTTGGGCGCCGAGGGCGTCGCAGGGCGCGACGTGCAGCCGTTTCTGTCGGCATCGTACGCGGCCCGGCGCCCGGCCCGGTTCTGGGGCCTGATGAACGTGCGGTTTGTGACGTCCACTCGTGAGCTGCAGGTCGCTGACCTGCGTTTCGTGGCCCGGTTCGCCGACTGCCGAACGTGCCAGCCCGCCAAGTCGGCCGGTCCGCTGCTGTACGAGAACACGGCAGCGATGCCGCGGGCCTGGGTCGTGCCGCGGGCCACGTTCGCGACGGGCAGTCGTGCCGCGCGGCTCGATGCCGCGTATCGCCGCATGGACGCGCCGGACTTCGATCCGCGCCATGAAGTCGTGATCCTGTCCGACCGCGCCGTCGAGTCGCCCGTCGCCGGGCCACTCGACGGCGATCGGTCAGCCGCGGCGCCGCAGATCGAGCGACGCGGCGTCAACTCGATGCGATTGAAGCTCGACGGACAAACCGGCTACCTGGTGCTCGCCGAAAAGTTCGCCCACTTCCCTGGCTGGCGCGTCCAAACCGCCAGCGGTCCTCGCCCGCTTCTCAAGGCCAACGCCGTGGCCACCGCCATCGCGCTGGACGGAAGCGAGCAGTGGATCGAGCTGTCCTACCTTCCCCGCGGATTTGTGGTCGGCGCGGTGGTTTCGCTGTTGGGTACGCTGGCCATCGCCGTGGCGCTTACGGTCTGCCAGACACGGCGTCGTCGAGCTTTCCTTGTGCCTTGAATTCGGTGACCTGGCCGGTCGGCAAGTGGTTCGAACGACTCGACGGTTGCAGACGACAGGGTCGGCCGTGAATAATGTCCCGCACCAAATCAGGAGTGCCGCCATGAATACGTCGACGCGAATCCGCGCGGGATTGATCGTACTGTTCGCGAATGGTTGGGCGAACGTCGCCTCGGCCGCGTCGCACGAGACGCCGGTCGCGGTCCAGCCGAAACGACCGAACATCTTGTTCATCCTGACCGACGATCAGTCGTACAAGACGGTGCGGTGCTACGACGGCTCCTATCCGTGGGTCCGCACGCCCCACATCGACGCGCTGGCCGCGTCGGGCGTTCGTTTCGAGCGTGCGTACCTCGGCGCGTGGTGCATGCCGTCGCGGGCTTCGCTGCTCACCGGTCGCCAGCCGCACGGCATCGAGTCGATGCGCATGGTCGGCGATTATCCTGGCAGCACGTACGACCCGGCCCAGTGTCCGTTCTGGCCGGCTGAGTTTCGCAAGCAAGGTTATCACACGGCGCACATCGGCAAGTGGCACACCGGCGTCGACTCCGGATTCGGCCGCGATTGGGACCACCAGATCGTCTGGAACCGGCCGAAGCACCCGGAAAACGCGGGCAACTACTACGACAAACAAGTGCTCGCGTTCAACGGCCAGGAGCGGCTGGTCGACGGCTACTCGACGGACAACTACACTCGCTGGGCGTGCGAGTACATTCGCGGCGAGCACCGCGACGCGAACAAGCCGTGGTACCTGTGGCTGTGCTACGGCGGAGTTCACGGCCCGTCGCATCCGGCCGAGCGGCACATCGGCGCCTACGACGGCGCGGCCGTCGCCCCGCCCGCCGACATCTTTCCGCCGCGGCCAGGCAAGCCGAAGTACCTGGACGTGACTCAGGCGTGGGTGCGGGGTCCCGGCGGAGTGCCCGTCATGGGCAAGAGCGGCGAAAAGTTTGGCGACGAGAGTGCCAAGCAACCGAAGACGCACGCCGCTTGGGTGCGACAAGTGAACGAATGCGTGCTGTCGCTCGATGAAGGTATTGGCCAGGTGCTCGCCGCGCTCAAGCAGACCGGCCAACTGGAAAACACGCTCATCGTGTTTTCTTCGGACCAGGGGTTCTCGATGGGCGAGCATGGGTTCCGCACCAAGCTCGCGCCCTACGACGCCAACTTCGCCTCGCCGCTCGTGGTGAGCATGCCGGGCACGCTGTCCGCGGGCAAGGTCTGCCGCCAGCCCGTGAACGCGCCGGACCTCGTGGTCACGTTCTTCCGATTTGCTTCGATCGAACTGCCGTGGACGATGCACGGCCGCGACATCTCGCCGCTGCTTCACGACCCCGAACATGCCGACTGGCCGCATCCGGTCCTGTACGAACACACCGGGCACGACTACGGCAGCGACGTGACCCGCATCCTTGCCGATCGCGGCCCGGCCGAACACAGCAACGTGCCGTGGTACGTGGCCGTGCGCCACGGTCGGCACAAGTACATCCGCACACTCGTGGCCGGTGAGATCGAAGAACTCTACGACCTCGAAGCCGACCGCGAAGAGCTGCGCAACTTGGCGATCGACGCCGACCACCGCGAACTGCTCGCCCGACTACGCAATCTGACGCTCGCCGAACTCCGTCGCACCGAAGCTGGCTTCACCAAGCACCTGCCGCCGACGGCGCCAGTCGCTTCGGAATAGCATCACGAAAAGAACCAGGCGCTGTGCGTCCTTTCAAGTCCGCTCGACGACCATGGCCACGGCATTGCCTCCGCCCAGGCACAGGGCGGCGACGCCTAGGGTCTTGTTGTGATGTTGGAGCGCGCCGAGCAATGTGACGAGCACGCGGGCGCCGCTGGCGCCGATCGGATGGCCCAGCGCGATCGCGCCGCCGTGGATGTTCACCCGGGCCGGGTCGAGATCGAGTTCGCGAATGCACGCGAGCATCTGGGCGGCGAACGCCTCGTTGATCTCGAACAGGTCGATGTCTTGTACGGCCAGGCGCGCCTTTTCGAGCACGCGACGAATGGCGGTAACGGGAGCGATGAAGAGATCTTTCGGTGCGGCACCGGCCACGGCGGCCGCACGAATCCGGGCGAGCGGCCGTGCCACGCCGGCGCCGCCGAGTCGGGCCACAATCACGGCCGCGGCGCCGTCCGAGATCATCGACGAGTTGCCGGCCGTCACCGTGCCGTGCGCGTCGAACACGGGTTTCAGCGAGGCAAGCCGCTCGACCGACGTGTCGGCCCGCGGCCCTTCGTCTTCCGTCACCGCTTCGGCACCCGGCCGGGCCGACACGCGGACCGGCACGATCTCCGCGGCGAGTTGCTCGCGCGCCGCGATCGCCCGGCGGTGACTCTCCGCGGCGAATGCGTCCTGGTCGCCGCGGCTGATGCCGAACTGTTGGGCCGTGTACTCGGCCGCGCTGCCCATGTGCCAGTCCTCGAACGCGCACCACAGGCCGTCGTGCGTCAGCGAGTCGACCAGCTTCTGGTCGCCAAGCTTCAAGCCGGCGCGGGCGCCGACGATCAGGTGCGGGGCGCGGCTCATCGACTCGATTCCGCCCGCGATAATGAGCCGTGCGTCGCCCGCGCGTATTGCCTGGTCCGCGAGCATCACGGCTTTGAGTCCCGACCCGCACACCTTGTTCACGGTCACGGCGGCGACCGTCGGCGGCAGTCCGGCGTGCAACGCTACTTGCCTCGCGGGCGCCTGACCAACGCCCGCCGACAGCACGTTGCCCATGATCACTTCGTCAACTTGGCCGGGATCGATCGACGTCTGAGCGAGTGCCGCCTGCGCGCAGACGGCGCCCAGTTCGGGCGCGGGCACGGCAGCGAGCCGGCCCATGAATTTGCCGATCGGCGTGCGGCACGCGGCGAGAATCACCGTTGAATCGGCCATCGGTCGCCCCCTGTTCATACGGCGGTGCCGAGTGGAATCGACTCGGCGAGCACTTCCACGATACGGTCGATCTGCTGTTCCGTGGAGACCAGCGGCGGGGCGAGCAGGATGACGTCGCCCACCAGGCGAGTGACGACGCCCCGCTTGCCCATCTCGGCCAGCACGCGCCCGCCGATGCCGCGGGCCGGATCGAACCGTTGCTTCGGCGACTTGCCGGCGACCAGTTCCACGGCGGCCATGAGGCCCAGTCCGCGCGTCTCGCCGACGTGCGCGAGCGGTTCGAGTCTGCGCAGGCCGCTGCAGAGTCGCTCGCCCAGCACCGCGGCGCGCTCGACCAGCCCCTCGCGTTCGATGATGTCAAGGTTCGCCAGCGCGACGGCGCAGGCGGTCGGGTGACCCGAATACGTGTAGGCGTGGTTCCACTTCGTTTTGCCGGCGCCGCGGCGAATCGTCTCGGCCACGCGGTCGCTCAGCCCGACGCCGCCGAGTGGCACGTAGCCGCTGGTGATCCCCTTGGCAAACGTCATGATGTCGGGCCGTATCGTCCAATGGTCGAGCGCGAACCAGCGGCCCGTGCGGCCGAAGCCGGTGATCACTTCGTCGGCGATGAACAGCAGGTCGTAGCGGTCGCAGATCGCTCGGATGCGCGGAAAGTAGTCGGTGGGCGGAACGATCACGCCGCCCGCGCCCTGCACCGGTTCGGCAATGAACGCGGCGATCGAGTCGGCGCCTTCGCGGCGTACGGCCTCTTCCAGCAAGTCGGCCGTGGCAACTCCAGGCGACACGTCGCCTCGCGACGTTTCGAACCAGTACGGGTAGGGTGAGTCGATATGAACGAAGCCGGGCACGCGCGGCTCGAACATGGGCCAGTACCAGTCCATGCCCGTCGCGCTCATGGTGGCCAGCGTGGTTCCGTGGTAGCCCCAGCGTCGCGAGATAAACTTCGTCTTGTCCGGCCGACCGACGCTCTTCCAGTAGAACCGCGCCGTCTTCAATGCAGCCTCGTTCGCCTCGGCGCCGCCGCTCGTGAAGTAGAACGACTGGATGTTCGAGTACGCGATACGCCCCAATCGCTCGGCGAGTTCGATGGCCGGCAGCGTGGCGTTGCCGGCGTAAGTCGACATGTAGGCGAGTTGCTCCATCTGGCGCGCGGCGGCGGCGGCGAGTTCGCGGCGGCCGTGGCCGACGTGCGTGTTCCAAAGTCCCGACAGTGCGTCGATGTACTCGCGGCCCGTCGCATCACGCAGTACGGCGCCGCGGCCTTCAACCCAGAGGCGGCCGGTCGCCTCGGCGGCGCCGTCGTGAAGCGAGTGGATCAGGTGTGTCGCGTCTGGCTGCGGCTGGGACACGATGAGGCTCCGGCTCTTTGATTCGTGGGACGGCGTCACTACAATATCCGTCCGTTGGAATGTCTGACAACCCACAGATTGGAGGAACACCATGAAACTGCTCGCAGCATTGGCGGTGGCGGCGCTGGCGATGTCGTTTGCGATGGCCGTGGCGGCCGATGGCAAAGGGGCGAAGGTCGGCGACAAGGCGCCCGACTTCAAGCTGAAAGGATCGGACGGCAAGGACTACACGCTCGCGCAGTTCAAAGGCAAGCAAGCGGTGGTGATCGCCTGGTTCCCGAAGGCGTTTACCGGCGGCTGAACGGCCGAGTGCAACTCGCTGCGTGACAGCGGGGCGGAACTCCGCAAGTTCGACGTCGCGTATTTCACCGCCAGTTGCGATCCGTATGACGGAGACAAGGGCAACAAGGCGTTCGCCGAATCGCTCAAGCTCGACTATCCGATCCTGAGCGACCCGGACAAGAAAGTCGCCGAAGCCTACGGCGTAGTTCACGAGGGCCGAGCGGTCCCGGAACGATGGACCTTCTACATCGACAAGGACGGCGTGATCAAACACATCGACACGAAGGTCAACACCAAGGACCACGGCAAAGACGTAGCCCAGAAGCTGGAGGAGTTGGGCATCCCCAAGAAGAAGTAGCCTCGGCCACAAAGGGACTTTGCCTTTGGAGCTCTCGGCGGCGCCGGCTAAGTACCGCTCCACATTGAAAGGGGTCCGAATTCGTTTAACCCGCAGCCG
>DAIOWH010000011.1:0-62301 GCA_036758585.1 Planctomycetia bacterium | reverse complement strand
ACAGATTCCAAGGCACGATCCCACATCTGTGTAATCTGCGGAATCTGTGGTTTCCGGTTTCCTAGTTCCTAGGCGACTCCGGCGCCTTGTGCCTCGACGTACACGGCGTAGAGCGACTGGCTGGCGGTCATGAACAGCCGGTTGCGTTTCGGGCCGCCGAAACAGACGTTGCCGCAGATTTCGGGTAGGCGGATGAGTCCAATGCGGTCGCCGTTGGGGGCGAAGATCATGACGCCGTCGTAGCCCGCGCCGACCCATCCGGAACTGGACCAGAGGTTGCCATCGGTGTCGCAGCGCATGCCGTCGGCGAAGCCGGCCGGCGGCTCATCGGTCGTTTGCGGAACCGTGTGCTGCTTCATCGACGCGAACTGGCGGCCCTTACCCAGCTTTGTGCCGTCGACAACGTCGAAGACCATGATGTTCTTCGGGGCGCCCTCGTAGTGCGACGCGCCGGTCTCGGCGATGTACACCTTCTTGTAGTCGGGCGAGAAGCACAGGCCGTTCGGCTTGAACATCTCGTCGGTCATCTTTTCGACCTTGAGCGTCTTGGGATCGACGCGGTAGACGGCCTCTTTTTGGTACGGCTGCGGCGAGTCGCCGGCCGCCTTGTTGCCTTCGTAGTTCATCAGGCTGCCGTAGCCGGGGTCGGTGAACCAGAGTGCGCCGTCGGGGTGGACCGCGCCGTCGTTCGGTGCGTTGAGCGGCTTGCCGTCGAACTTGTCGGCGAGCACGGTGATCGAGCCGTTGTGTTCGTATCGCACGACGCGGCGATTGCCGTGCTCGAACGAGATCTGCCGGCCATCGAGGTCGAACGTGTTGCCGTTCGAGTTGCCGGCGGGGCTGCGCATGATACTGACGTGGCCATCGTCGTTGAGCCAGCGCAGTTGCACGTTGTTGGGAATGTCGCTCCAGACCAGGTACTTGCCCACGCCGTTCCACGCGGGGCCTTCGGCCCAGAGCATTCCGGTGTGCAGCCGCTGGATCGGCGTGTTGCCGATCCTGTATTTCGCGAACCGCTTATCGAGCACAACGATATCCGGGTCGGGATAGCGCACCGTGCGCGTGCCGGTCCAATCGCGCTCGTCGCCGGTCGATCGAACGGCTCCGACGAGGCTGGCCCCGACCGCTGCGCCGGCCGCGCGGCCGAGAAACGAGCGACGGCTGGTGTGCGTCGTGTGAGTGTGAACGTCTGGCTTCATGGGTGATCCTTCTTTCATTTGTTGATCGCGATCATCTTGACGCACACCGGTGCCGGGGCCTCGACGGAATGTCCGGTCGGGTCGAGTTCGCCGGTCTTCTGGTTGATGCGAAAGACGACGATCGAGTCTGACGCCTGATTGCACGCGAGCAAGAATGTGCCGGTCGGGTCGATGCCGAAGTTGCGCGGGGTCTTGCCCTGGGTCGATTCGTTCTCGATACGAGTCAGGGTCCCGTTTGCCTCGACGATGCGGAACGCCGCGATACTGTCGTGGCCTCGGTTCGATCCGTACAGGAACTTGCCGGATGGATGCACTTGGACCTCGGCCGTCGAGTAGCCGGGTCGTACCTCGTGCGGCAGCGTCGATATCGTCTGCTGTTCAGTGAGCACGCCCTTGTCGGTGTCGTACGAGAACGCCGTCACGGTGCAGAGCATCTCATTGATCACGTAGGCATACCGTCCGGACGGATGAAACGCGAAGTGTCGCGGCCCGGCGCCGGGCGCGACCGCGGCGGCCGGCGGATCGTTTGCCGACAGCTTGCCGCTCCGCGAATCGAACCGGTACACCAGCACTTTGTCGAGGCCCAGGTCGGCGGCGACGGCAAACCGGTTGGCCGCGTCGAGGTTGATCGAATGGGCGTGCGGGGCCTCCTGGCGTTTTGGGTTGACGCTCGATCCCTTGTGCTGGATCACCGACGCGGCCTCGGCCAACTTGCCGTCCGCGGCTATCGGCAGCGACGCCACGCTGCCGCCGCCGTAGTTCGCGACGAGCACGTTCTTGCCGTCGCGGTCCACGACCACGTGACACGGCCCGGCTCCGCCCGATGGCTGCTGGTTGAGCGCCGTCAGCCTACCGGTCGCCTGATCGATGGCGAACGCGCCGACCGCGCCGGTCTTCTTGCCCGAGAAGTCGCCGATCTCGCCGACCGCGTACAGAAACTTGCGGCTCGGGTGAATCGCCAGAAACGACGGGTTCACGGTCTCGGCGACCAGACCCTGCGGCGTCAGCTTGCCCGAGCTGGGATCGAGATCGAACAGGTAGATCCCCTTGCTCTTCGCGCCGGTGTACGTCCCGACGTAGACGCGCACTTTTTCAACTTCGGCTGCAGTGATGGGTCCGGGCAGCGCCAGCGCAACCGACGACAATAGCGCGCTCGCCGCGACGACAATCGTACGACTCCGGAGACTGGACTTCGACTTGTACTCAGGCATGGCTAACCTCCAAGTTGTGGGGCATCGGGAAGGCCCCAAGACGTTACACGCCGTGGCGTGAGATTTCGAGGGGCGCGGCAATTTTCTTTGGCATGCCGGTGCGTGGAACAGGGAGCGGCACGTGGCACGGCGCTGGGCCGGCCGCTAGACTAGCCGAGGTGTGTGGTGCGCGGTTGGAAGTGATCTGGTTCAAGGAGCGGTCATGTCGCGTAGTTCACAATGCCGAAACACGCTGGTGTGTTGTTTCGCTGCCACCTTTGCCGTCGCGTGCCTTGCGAGCGCGTTCGAGGGGGATGACAACGGTCGCGCGCCGAAGCTGATCGCCAAGCCGGAGCTGTTCGAGCCGCTCACTGAGCCGCCCTGTTCATACTGCTCGACGCAACACCGCAAGGGCCTCATCGCCGAGGGCGATCGGGTGATCGCGTGGCTGCGTGCGGCGCACAACGGAGGGGCGATTCCCCTGCGGCATTTTCTGGCCGCGCCGCGCGTGATCAACGACACGTACGGACTCTTCTTCTACGACCCCGAAGGCGGCTATGTCGCGGCATACAAGAAAGACTACGGATACAAGTTTCACGGTTGGCGCGGCGGCGTGATGGTCGTCAAGGGCCGCGACGGGTCGCTGTGGTCGGCGCTGACCGGCGTCGCGTTCGATGGACCGCAAAAGGGCAGGCGGCTCACGCGCATCGCGAGCCTGGTCACCGACTGGGGCCACTGGCTCATGCTGCACCCGGAGTCCACCGCGTACGACCTGTTCGACGGCAAGCGCTATCGAATGGCTGAGCTTCCCACGGAGTTTCACCCGGTCGCCAAATCGAGCATGGGGGCCGTGGACGAGCGGCTCGACGCGATGACGCCGGTGATGGGCGTCGAGATCGGCGGCCGTGCGGCAAAGGCGTTTCCACTCGATGTGAACGTCGAGCGGGCTTGCTACTCAGACCGAATCGGCGACGTGCCGCTGGCGGTGTTCTGGTACGGACCGACGCAGACTGCCGTGGCATTTCGCAGCACGCTCGACGGCCGGCCGCTCACTTTCTACGCCGACGATGTTTCGCCCGAGACCGCGCCGTTCAAGGACAAGGAGACCGGCACTCGCTGGACGCTCGCGGGCCGCGGCATCGACGGCCCGCTGCGCGGCAAGGAACTCGATTGGGTCGATTCGATCCAGTGCCGCTGGTACGCATGGAGCACCGAGTATCCGGCGACTGGGGTGTATGAACCTGCCAAGTAGCACGAAAGAAGACCGATGCAACCACAGATGACGCAGATGCCAGAGATGACCATCGAAGCATCACCCGACCGCCGTCCCCGTGCGCTGTCGGCCTATCTGTGCAATCTGCGTCATCTGTGGTTGCTCTTCTGCGTCGCGTGTACCTTTGACATCGCTGCCGTGGCCGACGAAGTGAAACTCAACGGGCACGCGTTCACACTGCCGGCCGGGTTCGAGATCGAAGTGGCGGCCGGGCCGCCGCTGGTGGACCGACCGATCACGGCGGACTTCGACGACGACGGGCGACTCTACGTTTCCGACTCGTCGGGATCGAATGACCCCGTCGCCAAGCAACTCGCCGAGCGACCGCATCGGATCGTGCGCCTGGAAGACAGCGACGGCGACGGGCGATTCGACAAGAGCACCGTCTTCGCCGACAAGCTGATGTTTCCCGAAGGCACGATGTGGCTCGACGGGTCGCTCTACGTGGCCGCACCGCCGTCGATCTGGAAGCTGACCGACAGCGACGGCGATGGTGTGGCCGACCGGCGCGAGGAGTGGTTCCGCGGCAAGACCGTCACCGGCTGCGCGAACGACCTGCACGGGCCGTATCGCGGGCCGGACGGGTGGATCTACTGGTGCAAGGGAGCGTTCGCGAAACAGACCTACGAGCGCGTCGGCAAGTCGCTGCGAGTCATACCCGGCCCGGACGCCGAGCCGACTAAGCCGCTGGCCGACGATCTGGCCGCGGGCGGCCTGCCGTCCGAACGGTTGTGGTCGACGCGTGCGTCGCACATCTTTCGGTGCCGGCCCGACGGCTCGGGTCTTGAGGTCGTGATGACCGGCGGCATGGACAACCCGGTCGACGTCGTCTTCACGGCGGGAGGCGAACGCATCTTCACGACGACGTTTCTGATCCATCCCGGCGGCGGGCTGCGCGACGGATTGCTGCACGCCGTCTACGGCGGCATCCACGGCAAGGACCACGACCCGATCCACGAGTCGGCGCACAAGTGGACCGGCCCGAAGTTGCTGCCCGTGCTGTCGCACCTCGGCGCCGCCGCGCCGTGCGGGCTGGTGCAACTTGAGTCGAACGTGTTCGATCGCGGCTGGCAGGTTGGAAGCCTACCCCACAGGTTTCAGGGCAACCTGTTCGCGTGTCTGTTCAACATGCACAAGATCACCCGCCACGTGCTCACGCCTGACGGAGCCACATTCAAGTCGCGCGACGAGGACTTCCTTACGTCGAGCAATCTCGATTTTCATCCGACCGACATTTTGGAAGACGCCGACGGCAGCCTGGTCGTGGTGGACACGGGCGGGTGGTACAAGCTGTGTTGTCCGACGTCGCAACTGCACAAGCCCGACATTCTGGGCGCGATCTACCGCGTGCGCCGCAAGGGTGCGGACCTGCTGCCGCCAGGCCACTCGACCGACTGGACGGACCCGCGCGGCCGCAAGATCGCGTGGGACAAGCTCTCGATCGACGAGCTGACTCACCGCTACCTGGGCGACGAGCGGCCTGCCGTGCGCGACCGGGCCATCCAGAATCTGGCCGCGTGCGGCGCCGAAGCTGTGCCGGCGCTCGCCCGGGCTGCCCGAGTGCCGCCGCAAGCCTCGATACGTCGCGGTGCCGTGTGGACCCTCACGCGGATCGATCACGCCGACGCCCGCGCGGCGGTGCGAGCGGCGCTCGGCGATCGCGACGAAACGGTACGTCAAGTCGCACTCCACTCCGTGAGCCTCTGGCGCGACGCCCCCGCGGCGCCGAAACTGATCGAGCTGCTGTCGGGACCGTCGCCGCACAATCAGCGGGCGGCGGCCGAGGCGATCGGGCGGATCGGCGATCGGGCCGCGGTGCGCGACCTGTTCGCCGTAATCACAAAGGCGCCCGATCAGGTGCTCGAACATGCGATCATCTACGCGCTGATCGAGATCGCCGATCGCGAGACGACCGAGTCCATCTACCAGATCAGTTCGCACAGTCGGCAGGTCCGCGCGGCGATGATCGCGCTGGACCAGATGGGCGGCGGCGGCCTTGTTCCCAAGGACGTGGTTGAGTTCCTGTCGTCCGACGCGGCCATCTTCAAAGAGGCCGCGGCATGGATTGTTGGCCGGCATCCGGAGTGGGCCGGCGAGCTGACGGGTTTCCTACGCGAGCGACTATCCGCCAACTTGACGGCGGCAGACCGCGACGAGCTCGAGCGGCAGCTTGGGCGGTTTGCGCGCGACCGATCGGTTCAAGAGTTGATCGCGACGGCGGCGGGCGATGGCGCCGCGCCGCGAGCGGCCCGACGCTCGGCCCTGAGCGCGATGGGCCAAGCCGGGCTGAAGGAAACACCGAAGGCGTGGTCGGCGACGTTGGTGCGATTGCTCGGAGCGGATGATGCGGAGCTTGTGCGTCAAGCGGTGGCGGCGGCCCGCTCATTGCCGGCCCCGAAGGAAGGCGCGGCGGAGCTGACCGGCGCATTGATGCAGGTTGGGCGCGACGATCCGGCGGCCGTCGGTCTGCGGCTGGAGGCGCTGGCGGCCGTGCCCGGTGGTCTATCGGCTGTGAGTGCGGAGCTGTTCGAGTTCTTGTACAAGCACCTGTCGCCCGACGATCCCGTGCAAATGCGGTCGGCCGCGGCCGACGTGATTTCGCGGGCCAAGCTGACGAGCGGCCAACTGACAGCGCTGGCCGAATCGCTGCGATCAGTCGGCCCGCTGGAACGCGACCGTGTGCTGGCGGCGTTCGCGCAGTCGACCGACGAGCGGGTTGGGCTGAAGCTCGTTGCCGAACTCGGCTCGCTTCCTTCAGGCGCCGCTGTGCGCGTGGACCTGGTCAAGTCGACCCTGGCGAAGTACGGCGGAGCCGTGCCGGCCAAGGCGCAGGAGTTGTGCGACCGGATCAATGCGGACGCGGCGAAGCAAAGGGCCAGGTTGGAAGAGTTGGTCGGCGCGATGAACGGCGGCGACGTGCGCCGGGGCCAGGCCGTGTTTCACAGCCAGAAGGCCGCGTGCGCGAGCTGCCACGCGATTGGATATCTCGGCGGAAAGGTGGGGCCGGACCTGACTCGCATCGGCGGCATCCGCAACGAGCGCGATCTGCTCGAATCGATCGTCTTCCCGAGCGCCAGTTTCGTGCGCAGCTACGAGCCGTTGCTTGTCGCGACGACCAACGGCAAAGTGTTCAGCGGCGTGGTGCGCAAAGACGCGGCCGAGGAACTGGTGCTCGCCACCAGCGCGACCGAAGAAGCTCGAATACCGCGCGACGCCATCGAAGAAATCCGACCCGGCTCGGTCTCTGTCATGCCGTCGGGCCTCGATCAGCAACTAAGCACGCAGGAACTGGCCGACCTCGTCGCGTTCTTGCGGGCGGCCAAGTAGCCGCTCGCGCCGGCGCCCGATCGGATACCTCCGTCAGGGCCCGCCTATTCCGATGAATCGGTAATTAAGTTGTACGAAACTCGGTCAACATGAGGCGTTCAGGCAAGTTTCGGCGGGGCGCTTCGATAACTAGATTCAGTACGAGTTTGTTGACAACCCTTGATCGACGCGCGATTGCATGGGTTGTCGGATGGACTTGTTTGCCAAGTAGTTGAGGTGAGTGCCGGCAGGGAAAGGAGAAAACCCCCCTCTCCCGCCGGCATTTTTTCTAGTCGGCTACTTCGACTGTGGCTCTCGGACGGTGTGTGTCCGGCACGTGCTGGGGTTTTCTAGTTCCGTGGTCAATCCTGATGGCCACCGCACGATCACTCGCTGCACGGTTGCGCTTTGTCCAAGTCCGACGCACACTCGGAGGTCGTGGGCGGATAGGTAGCTGCGTCCTCCCTTGATCTGACGTGTAATGACGCGGTCGGTTGAATGCACCTCAATGGAAGCAGCGACGGCGTCGCGGTTGCTCAAGGTACCCTGGAGACTCAGTTGAATCCAACCGTAGGGCTCGGCCGGGCGCTGCGAACGAGAGTCATTTCGCAGTATGGTCGGCCGTTCATCCTTGTGCGTGATTGCAATGTCTACGTCGCCGTCATTGTCCAGGTCGCCAAACGCGGCGCTGCGGCTCACGTGGGCGGTTCGGAAGTAGTCGCCTAGGTCTCCTTCCATCTTCTGAAACTGGCCGCTGCCCTGATTGCGCCAAACCCGCGACGGCTGCGCATAAGGCTCATCGCGTCCCATCTGGGCGAGGTTGTCATCGACGTGCCCGTTGACGACGAACAGATCACACCAGCCGTCTTCGTCCAGGTCTTCCAGGGCCGTGCCCCAACCAACGAGTTGGATGCTTCCGGCGGCCACGCCTGACCAATGGCTCACGTCTTGAAACAGCCCGGCGTCGAGGTTTCGATAGAGCGTGTTGTGTTCGAGAAAGAAGTTGGTTACGACGAGATCGGCCAGTTTATCGCCGTCGACATCCTCGGCATCGACGCCCATACTGGCCTCGACCTGACCATCCGCGTTGTATGCGGCGCAGGATGTGTCCGTGGCGTCCATGAATTGCCCCTTGCCCTGGTTCAGGAACAGGAAGTTAGGGCTGAGGTCGTTGGCGACATAGAGGTCGATGTGCCCGTCGTTGTTGACGTCGGCGGCGACAACGCCCTGGCCGCGGCCATCCGACCGCGCGATCCCCAGGTTCGCCGCGACGTCCGCAAACGTGCCGTCGCCGTTGGACCGGTACAGGTTGTGAACCTCCGCCGGCAGTATCTTTGGGCTGCAGTAGATCCGCACGGGCGGGGCCTCTTGGCCGCAATAGTGTTGCTTGTGCCACTCCATGTTCCACTTTCCATAGTTGGCCACATAGAGGTCAAGGTTGCCGTCTTCGTCGTAGTCGAGAAACGCCGCGCTCGTTCCCCATCGCGCGTCCGTACCGAACGAGCCGCTGGCGTCCGCGAGCGTTCCATCTCCCATGTTCTGAAGCAGGATGTCGCTTCCCAATCGAACCAGGTAGAGGTCTGGGAAGCCATCGTTGTTGTGGTCCGCGCTGGCGACTCCTTGCGTGAATCCAGTGATCGCGGCGCCAGCTTGGTCCGGCGCGTGTTCATAGGCGGCGCCAAACTGACTGCGACAGAGAGCGTTTGGCGGCGATGAGACACCCGGCCGGTCGGGATAGCTCGAGCAGGCAAGGTACAGGTCCATCCAGCCGTCTTGGTCATAGTCCAGCATGGCGACGCCCGATCCATTCGCCGTCGGGAACAGCTTTTCATGAGTCATGCCGCTGAAGGAAACGAATGAGCTATCGAGCTGATGGGATGAGTCTGTGAAGAAGATGGGAGACTTCTGAAGTGGCGTGGCCTGTGTCGTCTCGATCTTGTGGTGGGAACGCGGCGCTGGGCTGGCCTGAATAGGATAGGAATTGTTGGGCGTGCTGGTCTTGTAGTACCGCCGAGAAATCAGCACGACCGTTGTAACGACGGCTGCGACGAACACAGCGTAGAACAAGTACCTCATGGAAGTAATGCGATCAGTGATCTTGCGGACGCGGGTTGGTCTGGTCGGCGTCGCTGGGCGAATCGGTCTTTTCCTGGGCGATGTAGCGGTAGGTCATGTCGAGCGAGTATTGAACGGCGGAGTTGTTGGGTTCGACCTCCCTGGCGCGGAGGAACCACGCGAGCGCCTTCTGTGGCTCACGGCGTTTCAGATAGAGTTGGCCTAGTTCCCTGAGGGCTGGGACAAAGTCGGGTGAACGGGCTATCGCCTCCTCCCAGAACTGTTGGGCGCCTGATTCGTCTCCTTGCATCTGCCGCACCTGACCGAGCAGATAGCATGGGTCCGGGGAGAACGATAGGCGGCGCGATTCCTGAGCGTACGGCTCGGCGTCACCTGCCTTTCCAAGCTGGACCAGCGACTCGGCAAGCAACTGAAGCACCTGGGCCCGGCCGGTGGGTACACCTTCCAGGTTTGGCGACAGTCGCATCGCCTCTTCAAGCGCCTCGACCGTCTTGGCGGGGTTGTTAGCGCCGTAGTCCAAGAGCGCGGTCATGACCAGACCCACGGCGCGGTGGGATGAGACTTGCGCGAGCCGCTGGGCGAACACACGTGCTTCGGAGTCGCGGTCTTGTTGGATGCGTATCACAGCGAGTCGTTGCAGCGCGTTGCCGTTCAGCGGGTCGGCGTGCAGGATGCGCTCGTACACGGATGCAGCTTCGACCCAAAGCTTGCGAATCTCCAGTCCGCGGACTCTAAGTTCCAGGTCCTCCAAGTCCGAGACGGGCACCTGTGCAAAGTATGCTTCGGCCTCAGGCCACCTGCCCAGCCCGGCCGAGGCGCGCGCGGCCCAGAGCAGCGCCGTGGCGTCGGCTGGATGGCCAATCAGGCGCTCTTGAACCAATCGCAGCGAGTTGGAATAGTCACGGCGATCGTAGGCTGTTCGAATCGCGCGATGCGAAAAGTCCATGGCCCGCCAGGCGCCCGCCAGCGCCAGACTCGAAGCGCCGAGCATGAGCAGTACTAGCCACGTGCGAGATCGCATGAACAGTGGTGTGACAGGCCCGATTCAGAGAATTGGACGTATGAGAAAGAGCCGGCTCCGCCTGGAAAACCAGGCGGAGCCGGAGGTTCATCCCCAAGACAATTCAACCGGTCTTGCGCGCCTAGTACGCCGCGTTGTCGATCTGCTCGTTGCCATCTCGCGTACCGAGCGCCCACCAAATGGTCTTGTCTACGTTATCACCCACGAAGCGGACAGTGCCGTCACAGAACAACACGTTCACGCCACCGGGGTGCAGGCTACCTGGCGAGGCGCTCCCTCCGTCCAGGCCGTCACCCCATCCTGCATCGCAAGACTTGCGATTAGGCCGCTTGGAGAATCCCAATCCCGACCCGCGCTGCCCGTTCGAGAACCACCAACACTCCCCACGAAAATCCCACTGGTACGACGTGCTCGCATCACAGAGCTCTTCGTATCTCCCGTCGCCGGCTCGTCCTGCTTGTATGTTCCCTGAAGCGCGTGGTGGGCCACCAGCGTTCCAGGTGACAAATCGTGCGTCCTTAGGCTGGTTGTTACCCGCCATGGTCCCACGGATCCACTCGCTGAATGCCGCCGTTTGGGCCGAACCGTCACGCAGTGCTGACGGACCCACGGGCCTATTAATGGCACTATCCCAGCCGGCGACGTATGTGATCCCGTTGGATCGCCAGTTGTTGAAGTATCGCTCGGTGCCGACATTCGCAGCGTAGTTCTGTGAAGTCGCATGGGGGTTGCTGTGCTCAGGATTTGGGTCCGAGGGACATAGATACACTTCAAGTTTTGCCCGCCGCATGGTCGCGTTGGCTTCAGCGGGCCCCCAGCCGTTCTCCGCTCGATGCGCCATATTAATGCTGTTGTAAACAGCGATTTGGTCCAAGAACGCCAGCAGATGGACCTTCATGGACCAACGACTGTTGCGGTGCGTGTCGCCACTCCATCCGTCGGCGGCACGCATGCCATCCGGCGGAAAAACACCATACACATCGGTGTAGTTCGCCAGGGCCAGCCCAATCTGTTTGAGGTTGTTGCGGCACTGGCTTCGGCGGGCTGCCTCGCGCGCCATCTGGACGGCGGGCAGCAGCAGCGCGATGAGCACTGCGATGATCGCAATTACGACGAGCAATTCGATCAGCGTGAAACCGACTCTCTTCACTTTCATACCTGTAACCTCCTTCGACAAAAAAAGAAAAGAAAAAAAGTTGGGGCTACTGTCCCGGATTACCTGGGGGCGCGCCTGGTGCGCCTGATCCCGTCGAACCGCCGGTTGGATAGCCTTTCATGTAGCCTTGGTACGCTCCCGGATTCTGCCCGGCACCACCCGGTGCGCCAGGTGCGCCAGTCGGTGCGCCTGCCCCGCTGGTCCCGTCGGCACCGGGGGAACCTGGCCCTTCACCCTGCATCGCCTTGTTCACGTAATCTTGGGACTGCTGCGGGTTGGCCGCTGATTGTTCAGAGGTACATCCTACGATGGCGCTGAGCACACAAACTGCAAGTGCAAGAACACACAGGTGCCGAATCATAAATCTCCCCCTTTGTCTTGTATTGAAGTTACAGACGAAAACAAAAGTTCCCGAACGGGCTTTGCTAAGCCGGCGTAGATTATGGCTAGGCTCCAAGTGTAGCGTCAAGGGTCGAATTGAAAAAAATCTTTCCGGCGTTGTCACAGCTCCGGTAGATGCCAATGCTTGGATAGAGTCCTACTCGGTACGATGGGCGCGCCGTGCGCGCATGTTCGTGGCGGACGCTGCCAGCGTCGGGCCCGGACGCTGGCAGCGTCCGCCACGTTGGGTTGCGGGCGGGTGCACGATACGGTTTTCGACTTGGCGTGCGCAAGTCGTTTGACGCCAAGCCGAAGGCGACGGCAGGCAAGTTGTCCAGATAAGTGCCGTCGCCTTCGGCTCGACGTTAAGCGAAGCGCTTGCGCTAAGTGCGTCGCACACCCGTTGCGGGCGCAGCCCGCGTCAAGAGCTGATGCTGTATGGTATGATCGGTTGAAATCAGGATAGTCAGTGGGTCTTCGATGCGACTCCGTACCAAGGTAATCGCGGTTAGCATGTTGTGTGGCGCGTCCGTCGCGGTGGTGGCTGGCGTCAAGACCGGTCGCATCGCGTGGTTTTCGGGCGCCGCGCGGAACGAGCACCACGCCGCCTCGGTTGGCGGGGAGCCCAAGCGGCTTTCCGAAACGGCGCGCAAGCTGATTTGGGAAATAGAAGGCAAGGCATTCCAAATCTCGTACAAGCGCAACCCGCCGCTGACGACAGCGATTGTCCGGCGTGATCGAGCGGCGGTGTTGTCGTTTTTCGCTGCGGATTTCAGCGGGCAACTGATCGGCGGCGATGGCGAGACGACCCTGCGTGATTGTGTTGAATTGAGGACGGATCGCCGCACCGAGCAGAACAGTGTGACCTGCAACCGGGAGCAGTTTGTGGACTGGTTGCTGCAGCGGGCCGACGAACTGCCGGCGGCATTGCGCGCGGAGTTGAAGCTGATTCACTTGAGTCCCGCAGATGGCGTGAGCTTGGATGGCGGGTGGCGCGGCGCCTGGACGCTGCGCCTCTACGGCGAGTGGGAAGTGGGTAAGCCTGCGGAGATCACGGCGAACGGCCGGTTTACCGCGGCGCGCCTGACGGACGCTATTACCCACGACGTGGGTTGGATAAGCTCGTGGGCGGTCGATCGTGTTGTCGCGGTGCGTGCAACGCATGTGCTTATGGAAGACATCGCCGCCCGTGCTGGATTCAATCTGGGCGTCCTGCACGACAACTGGAATGTGGCTCGGTCGGACTTTCGTGTCACGCCCGGCGGCGCGTTCTGTTGTGACTACAATCAGGACGGGCGCATCGACGTGTTGATTACGGACCGAGAGCGGCCAACGCTGTATGCTGGCCGCGAGGGTGGCCGGTTCGAGGATGTCACGCTGCTGGCCGGCGTGCCGCTCGATGACGCGCAGTCTGCCACGGCTGCGGCGTTTGCCGATTTGGACAACGACGCCGACGAGGACTTGGTCTGGGGCAGCACTGTGCTCGAAAACCGCAACGGGCATTTTGTGCGGCGCGGCCACTTGTCGCTGGCGCCTGATGCGGCCGGCGTTTCCGTCGCCGACTACGATCGCGACGGGCTTGTCGATCTCTACGTTTCCAACCCGGCGCCGGGGCCCAAACAGGCGCTGACGCGCACGTCGTGGATCGACGACGAGAGCGGCCGGCCGAACCAACTGTTCCGCAACCAGGGCCACTTTCAGTTTCACGATGGGACAACAAGCGCGGGCGCCAGGGGGGGCGCACGGTCTACGTTCACCTCGGTCTGGCTCGACGCCGATGACGACGGCTGGCCCGACGCCTACGTGATCAACGAGCTCGGATCGAACGTCCTGCTGCGGAACGAACGCAACGGTACGTTCTCTGAGCGCCCTGTCGGCCCGGAGATCGATGGGTTTGCGATGGGAGTTTCAGCCGGCGACCTGGACGATGACGGGCGAATCGACCTGTACCTGGGCAACATGTTCTCGAAGGCCGGCATCAGGATCATTGCGAACATTCCGCCGGGCGAGTACCCGCCCCGCATGATCGAGAAGATGAACGGTTTCGTCGCGGGCAACTTGTTACTGTACAACCGCGGTGACATTAGGTTCGAAGCGGCGAACGATACAACCGTGGCGCCGGTCGGATGGGCGTATGGTCCGGCCCTGCTGGACCTGAACGCCGACGGCTTGTTGGACATTCACGCCACGGCCGGGTTCGCCAGCTTTTCGCGCACCGAACCGGATGGCTGACCGTGTATTTGGCAGGCTGCCGTGGCGCAGCCGTTCGACCGTTCCACCGATGTAGCGCCGGCCGGCCAATTGGACACCGCAGCCGGCCAGTTTTGGGTAGGCAATCCGTGGGACATCGTATATCAGGGCCACAATCTGAGCGCCCACGAGCGCAATCGCACCTTCCTGAACCTCGGCGCCGGCCGGTTTGTGGACCTGTCTTACCTCGCCGGAAACGACAGCGACGGCGATGGCCGAAGCGCCGTGGCCGCGGACCTCGATGGCGACGGCATGCAGGACCTTATCGTGCGACAAGCGGGCGGCGGGCCGCTCTTGGTGTTCCGTAATCGGTTCCCACAGAAGAACTACTTGAAGGTCAGGCTGCACGGCGTACGTAGCAACGCACTGGGCGTCGGCGCCCGGCTGATCGCGGAAGCTGCCGGCCGCCGCATGGTGCGCGAGATGTACCCCATCAACTCATTCGCGTCGCAAGGGCCGTCGGAGGTCTACTTCGGACTAGGCGATGCTCCGCAAGTAGACCGGCTCACAATTCGATGGCCGTCCGGCATCGTGCAACAACTCAGCGCGATTGCCGCCAATCAGCGGCTCGATGTCGTCGAAGGCGAGCCGCCGGGAACGCTCGTGTCCGAAACTTCAAAGAAGTGAAACACCTCCACCGCCCTTGTTGACCAAGCGTATGGCAATGGGCCCCATGCGGCGCTGTAGTATCCGGCGCCGGCCTGATGATGCATGACGCGGACCGGAACGAGGCCCGTTACGGCATGACGACCGGCCAATCGCGCGCGAAGACGCAGCGAATCTGGCAGCATCGCAGGCTTGGCGACTTCGACCGGCGCCACGAACACGTCGCCCGTTGCCGGCTCGGCTCCACCCCATTGATAGTGCGTAAGTCCGACGCCTCGGGCGTAGTGCCACCAACCCCAATAACCATGAGACCAGATTGCCGGGCCACCGGTTTGCTGGCGGCTGCTCGCGAGTTGCGCCGCGAACCGCCGGTACGCCGTCGCGAGTTCCCAGTCGGCCAAGGCGACTAGATAGCCCACTCCGATCGTCATCACGACCGCCATCCGTGTCACCCACTGTGCGGCGGTGCTTGGGGTCGACTCCGAGCGGCGAAGCACCAACAGCCAACCGGGCAGACTTGCTTCAACCACTCGCCGCATCGCCAGGAAAGGCGAGCCGAATACGTTCGCCGCGAGCGCCAGCACGAGCCACGCCACCAGCCAGTAGTCGTCGTGCCGGCTACTCGCCGGCGGCCCAACCCTCGGTCGCGCCACCAAGATGCATCGAACGGCGACAAACAGCACGCTGAGCCCAGTTGCGGCCAGCCAACACCACCAAACCGAGTTCGAGGGCGAAAGCTCGGCGGAAACCTCGACCACCCGCCGTCTCGGAGGCGACAGCCAGAACACCAGCGCGGCCGAAGCAATCGCCGCCACTGCGACGAACCCCGAACGATGCCAAGCGCACACACAGAGAATCGCCAGCGGCATCGACCCACCCAAAAAGACCAGCGCGGACAAGGTCCTTGGCCCGACCGCGAGCCGCCGTCCCACGTGCCCGGCGACGCCGGTGAGCAGAATGGTCGGATGCGGCGAGCCATATCGAAACGCCGTGGCCGCACACCAAACCCCAATCACCACCAGCGCCGCCAGTGGCCCGACCCAGTGACCGATGCGGCCGTACAGGGCCACGTAGACGGCCCAAACAGGCAGGTACACAACGGCCGAGTACTTCGTGAGCAGCGCGACGCCGAGCAGAACTCCGGACAGTACTATCCGCCCCAATCGGTCGCGATCGACCGCGCAGATGAACAGTGCCGTTGCGGCCAGTCCGAGGGCCATTACGGGAACGTCCAACATCGCGTTCTGGCCAGGAAGATATCCCGGCCCCAACATCCACAGTGCCGTTAGTGTCAAGGGCGGACACCGAAATCGCCGGGCCAGCCAGGTCACAGAAACGGCGGTTATCGCCACGAACGGCAAGTATGAGACGTGCAGCGACCACTCGGAGCGAGGAAACACCTGCAACCACACCGCATGGTAGTAGTACTTCAACGGCGGGTGGTAGTTCTCGTACGCCGAATGCGGACCCTCGTCCCAGTCCAAACGAAAGCCATACGGATCAGACGGCCGCGCCCGCACCTGGTTGACATACTGCAAGTCTGCGGCGTCGTCGATGTGCAGGGGCTTCGTCACGAACGGAATGGTCGCCGCCAGAACGATCGCCGTCGATCCGGCGTGACGTAGCCAATGCGATCCGGCCTTGGTTGTGGTCATGATGGCGCGCGAGCCGGCAGGTGTCAGTATCGAAGGTGCGGAGGAATCGGCACGTTCCTAGTCGCCTGGTAGGCCTTGAGCGACTCTTCGTAGGAGTACACGCGTAGCAAATCCACGCCGTGACGCTTCACGGAAAAGCACGCGCGGCCGTTCCGATCGAGCCACCAATCGTACGGATAATAAACTCCGAAACGCCGCTGCAGCACGTAGTACGGGCGCTCTGTGTTCTCGATGCCTACAATCGAAACGTCGGCGGGCAGTTCGTGCCATCGCCGCAGGAATGGCACGTTCACGAGATTGCTGGGAAACCGCAGTTCGAGACGCTCGCGCCGCGATCGCTCGCGGACCCAGTCGAGAAACTCAGTGCTCATCGTGTCCCAGTAGTAGGTCAACTCAAAGCCCCTGCGCTCGGCGCCCGCCAGGCCTCCGACGGCGGCGTTGTAGTACGACAGTGTATACGGATAGAGCCGAACGATGCCCGCCAAACCCTCACCGAGCACCGCCGCGACGATCAAGCGGGACGCCCAACGGCCCCGTGTAGTAGTACGGCTCCGCCTCGCCAACTCCGCCGCGCCCAGACCGACCAACACCGTCAACCCCACGATGCTCGGTAGGAACTGCCTGACCCCGTCATGACCAGGGGCGACCGGCAGGGCACGAACCACCATCAGAACGGACCAACTCAACAGCCAGAGCATCAAGTCGGGCTCGGTGCGACGGCGAGCCACGACCGATGCGCCGCCGACCAACGCAACGAGCAGCATGCCCATGGGGACCGTTGCGGCTGTCAACACGAGCGTATTGTGCCATGGCAGCGCGAACGGATACACATTCGCCAAGTACCACGTCGGTATCGGCTTCGTGTCTGCCCGACTTAGATTCGACTCAAGGAAACGAAACGGACCGCGCATCGGCTCAAACCACCACGGCGGCGTCATCAAATATAGGACCCCGACCGCGACAGCCACTCCCATCACCCAACGTCCGAACGCGCCGAACGACATTGCCCCTGTGATGGAACAGAGATTCCTGCCTGGCGTGCCCGCAGGAGCGTCTACCGCTACGTCTTGAGATACGCTTGTCGGAGGGCCGGCCAGTTGCGCCGTCCGAAAGAGCAAACTACAAGTCGCTTGCCAGATCAGCCAGAGAAGCGACGGCGCCGCTGCGAGCATTCCCGTGAATTTGGTTCCGAATGCCAGACCCAACAACAGGCCGAACGTCAACATTCCGGCACGCGACCTCAGGCTGTGGACGAACGCCATCTGCGCGAGCAGCCACAAACAACTGACCACCATATCGTAGTGTGCGTAGTGCGCGTGTGAGAACAAGCGCGGCATCAGGACCAACGAGCCTGACCCCGCGGCCGCGGCCAGCCAACCCTGTCGCATGGCGAGATACCAGAACAGCACGCCGACCGTTGCAGCGTACAGCATCATCGGTCCGACACGGTACGCCGTCAGAGGCTCCAGGAAGGAGTGGGTAGCACTCCAGCCCGCAAGCCCCAGCAGCGCGTAGAACGGTGGGTGGCCGTCGGGTTCCTCGCGGCTAAACGGCCAGGATCGTGCGAGCGCCGCTTGCGAAAACGCGTCCCAGCGGGACCGTCCGGCCGGCGGTTTCCACAGCCACGTGAACCATCTTGCCAGTTGTTCCTCGCGCCTGATCGTGTGGCCTTCGTCCCAGACCATTCCGTAGTCGTCACTCGTGCTCAACAGCACGGTGAGCGAAGCCGTGGAGACACACACCGCGGCAATCGCACATCTCAATCGCCGAACCGGCATTTGCGGCAAAGGACGTACGGTCACGGACTGTTCCCCACGGCGGCTGGATCGGTCTCGTGGATCGTGTAGGTCTCTCCGGCGACCAGATCGTGCCGACTCTCAGTGTGTCCCAGGGGCCACACGACGGAAAGCTGTTGCACGTGGCCCGTTTCGCCGAGGCCGAAGTGTATCGCGGAGTCGTTGGTTGAAAGGTAGCTGCCGCCTCCGTCCACGGTGCGAGTGAACTGCCTGGAAGCAGCCTGGCAAACCAGGCGCGCGCCGATCGGGCTGCGACTCGTACGTCCCAACAACCGAAACGTCACTGCGGAACCGGCGGGTGGCGTCTCGTTCCACAACACAACGCTCGCGGTGTAATGGTGGACCATCACTGCGTCCATATCTCCATCGCCGTCGAGGTCGCCGACGGCGAGTCCGCGTGCCTGGTGCGAAGCCTGAAAGTGTGGGCCGGCGTGCGGCCCGACCGATGCGAACCGCCCCTGCCCGACGTTGCGCCAGAGCAACGGCGGATTCCCGTACGCGAACGGTTGGTTCTGCTCGTGACGCAGATGTCCGTTGGCCACGATGATGTCTAACATTCCGTCGTGGTCAAAGTCCGCCATGGCCGCTCCCCATCCGGTGAACCGGCGGCTCGCCAATCCCAGTCCCGCGGCGTACGTCTCGTCGCGGAAAGTCACGTCGCCCGGATTGGCCGACTTCACGCGCCAGAGCGTGTCGTGTTCGTTGACCAAGTGCGTCATGAACACGTCCGGCAGACCGTCCGAGTCGGTGTCGCCGTACGCGATGCCCATGTTTGCCTCGGTGAGCCCCTGTGCGTTCACGCCGACGCCCCATGCCAAGGCGACATCTTCGAACCGCCCACCGCCACGGTTGTGCCAGAGCGCGTTGTTCTGTGCGTCGTTGGCCACCAGCACATCGACCAACCCATCCCGGTCAAAGTCGGTGGCCAGAACGCCCATTCCACGACCGGTGTCGCTGATTCCCGCCGACGCGGTGACGTCCTCGAAGCGGCCCGTACCATCATTCGCGTACAACACGTCCGGCTGTCCCGCGAAATTCTCGGGTGCTCCGTAGGTTGGTTCACCAGTGCTTGGGTTCCGGGCGAACGGCGCGTCGGCCGGATTGAAGTCTGCATAGTTGGCCACGAACAAGTCGAGGTCCGCGTCGCCATCCAGGTCCGCAAAGGCAGACCCCAGACTCCACATCGCACAACCAACTTCGGCCAGGCTCGTCGCGTCTTCAAAGCTCCCATCACCGCGATTGCGCCACAACGTGTTGACGCCATAGCGAGTGACGTAGGCATCCAGGAACCCATCGGCATCGTAGTCGCCGCACGTTACGCCCGCGCCGTACCCAACGGCGCCGAGACCGGCCGGCGTAGAGACATCCTCGAATCTCCGGTCACCCATGTTGCGCAGCAGCACATCGGCCGAGGCTTCAGGCGACGGTTGACTCGCCAGCGGGACCCCTTGGGCAAAGAACAGGTCGGGTTGGGAATCGCCGTCGAAATCAGCGATCGCCACGCCGCCGCCGGTCGGCTCGACCGGCAGCGCCCTACCGGAATCTCCTCGTTCGTACTGGAACGGTAGTCGCATCTCGACAAAACGCAACGTCGCCGCCGTCGCCTCTTGAGGGGCCGGCGCCGAATCGACCCGGGCGGCCGGTGCGGTCGATGAACTAGTGTGACTCGCCGTACCTCCCCACTGCCACCAACAGCATGCGCCGCCGAGTCCGGCAAGCAACGCGAGTGCTGTGAGTTTCTTGCTCACGGGGCTGTCTCCACCGTGCTTTGCGTCAGGCGACCAAGGTGTTCCTTCGCCGCGGTGAAGTCGGGCTGCTGCCGCAACGATTCTTGTAGCCAGGCTTGGGCCAGCTCGAGCCGGCCAAGCGATTCGAGGTCCGTTGCCAAACTCACGCATTCATCCGGCGCCGGCGGCAACCACTCTTCGGGATTCTCGGTTACGTACTGGCTCACGAATCGCTGCAACCGGTCCTGATGTGTCCGTAGTCGCTGCGATTGCACGACGTGCTCTTGCGCGGCGTCCCGGCGGCCGCGCCTCAAGAGCAATTGCCCCAGTTGATAATGTGTCACCGGGTCGAAAGGGTCCATCTCAAGCGCCTTGCGAAAGCTCGCCTCGGCCTCGTGCGCCTTGCCTGCGGACTCGGATCGCGAAGCGATCAGGCGAAGGCAGACCACGCTGGTGAGCAGAGACGGCGACGCCCCGATGACCGCGTCCATTTCGTCCCATTGCTGCCGGCTCTGATAGTACTGCAGCAAGAGCTGCAGGCCGCGAGGCTCCACGGGGTCTTGTTCGACACAGGCCTCGGCGTGTCGGAGTACGTCGTCCCAGCGGACGAGTTCGACAAGGTACGAGGCCAATCCCAATCGCGCCTGGGTATCGGCGGGATCGCGCGACAGCACCTCTTCGAGGATAGGGATCACCTTCGCGGGGTTCGTGGACTTGATCTCGAGCCGAATCAGGGTCACCAGCACTCGCCATGGTTCTGTGTGTCCGGGCAACATCTGCCACAGCAAGTCACGCGCTTCGGCGTCGCGCCGTTCCAACATGAGGAGCGAAACAAGTTCGGCCCTCGCGGCAAGTACGAGCGAGCGGTCTTTTGTCTTGGCGGCCGCAACGAGCGAGCGCCGCCAAGCCTGCTCCGCTCCGCGTGCATCGCGCCATTCCCACAGGGCCTGCCCCTGTCGCACCAGCGACTCTGCCTTCAGGCTGGAATCGGCGGGCACTCTGTCGAGCAGCGCGGCGCAGCGCGGCAGATCGTTCATTCCAGCGGCAATTCGGGCGGCCATGAACAAGGCCCGCGCATCGGTTGGACGGCGCGCCAAGTGCCGTTGAACCGCCTGATCTGCAGCCGGCCACTCGCCGTTGTCGGCCAGCAAGCGGATCTTGGCCAAGTCGGGCAGGGGCGCCCACATCCGACCTGCCAGCCAGGCGCCTCCGCCAAGCATCGCGACCGCTAGCGCTGACGCCGCTGTCCATTGCGTTCGAGAGAATGCTCGGCGAAGTGTGGTCATGAACTCCTCGCACTGAAACCTACGGGGCCGGCCCTGGAGTTGGCGTCGGCCTCTCGACCGAGCGATCTAGACTCTCGATGCGCTCGATCGCGGCAATGCTGGGCAGATGACCGGGATCCTCCGCCAACGCGATTCGGAGCCATGCGAGTGCGTCCTTCAAGCGGCCAGATTGCTCGTAGGCCGCCGCCAATTGCATCGCTAGTTCCGGTCGGCGCCGGGTTTCGCCGGCCCAGTCATGCTTGTAGTTGTCGAAAGCGTCTCGCAATTGCGACTGAGCGGCCTGCAGTTCTTGGCTCCGTACGATCGAATCCTGTGCAGCCTTCGGATCGCCGACGCGACGAAGAAGTTGACCTAGCCGATAGTGAAACTCCGACTCCCAAGGACGGTCCTGCAGACACCGTTTGGTCGCGGCGATGGCCCCAGGGATGTCGCCCTGCTGCTCGGCAAGCAGGCCACGGTACTTCCAACACTCGGTGGAAGAATCCGCCGACGGGGGCAACTCGTCCAACGCTTTCTTTAGTCCGAAACTGTCGCCGGTCTTGTACAAGCACCCTAGCCACGCCTCCCACACGACTGGATTCTCGCGAGCGTCCTGCACGCAGCGATACAGGTGGGCACGGGCTTGCTCGGTTCGTTCCGCCTCCAACAGATACAGTCCCAGAGCGCGTCGCGAATAGAAATCGGTGGGGTCCGTGTCGACGGCGCTCTCCAGCGACGGGGCGGCCGTGAGCGGATCGACGAGTTCAAAATCGTAGCGAGCCAACATGCCAAGCGGCTCGTGCTTCTGTCGAGGTGGTACATCCGCGTACATCGCCCAACTCATCTGCCACAGTGCATCGCGACGCCGTTCGAGCGCGTAGAGTCTGCACAACTGGCGACGGCATTCTTGCCGAATCGCCGGGTCTTGCGGCGAGGGACCGTTGCCAAGCTCAATTCCGGCGTTCCAGGCTTGTTCTGCGTCTCGCACGCGATGGGCCATGGTCCACGCCTGACCTGCACGCAACAGCGCCATCGATCTGTCGGGGCTTTCCACGGGCACCTGTAGCAGCACTTGCGCGCATTCGGAATACGATTCGCGTGCACCGAGGATTCTGCCCAACAGCAACAGCCCGGCGGAGTCCGACGCATGACGCTCGATGTACCGACGCGCCTGTTGTTCCGCCCGCGGCAGGGCGCCGCGATCAATCAGCCGCTCGATCTCCGCCAGAGATTGTGGCACACGTGATTCGGCGAGCTTCCACGCCACGAGAACCACAGCCGCCGCGCCGATCACACCGACAAGTAGTATTGGCCAGCCGATACGGTTGGAGGCGGCGGCGGGCGGCGAGCCGGCCGCGGCCGAATCACCGGCGCGCAATTCACGGGAATAAGACACGTCGAATCACCTCATTGCTTTGCGGGAGTTGTGGCGAACGGCTCGAACCTTCTGATCGCGCCCCGCTCGCCGACAACCCAGTAGCCGCCCGTTGCCACGTCGGCGAGCGTGGTCGTCTCGCCGGACGACCACTGGATCTGCACGGCCGCGGTACGGTCATGCGGCCCGACGCCTACCAGCATGACTCGCGAATCGGCCGAAAGGTAGCTGCCTCCGCCCACCAGTTCACGCATCATGCGTCTGTCACCGGAATCCGTGCGCACCGTGACTACCACGCGAGCGCCGAGCGACGACCGGTTTGAACAGCATCCCAGCAGTTTCAGGCCGATCGCCCGGTTCGGGGTCTGTGTCCGGTTCTCCAGCAGCGCCGCGGGGCGATGGTGGTGAGTTACCGCCATGTCGACGTCGCCGTCGTTGTCGTAGTCGGCCGCCGCACTGCCGCGACCAACATAGCGGTCTTGGAAGTACTGGCCGGCGGTCAGCGAGACTTCCTCAAACCGCTTTTCGGCCGCGCCCCGGTTGCAGAACAACTGTGGACGCATGGCATAGGACTCGTTGCTGCCGGGGATGTTGTTGATATGGCCGCTAGTCACAAACAGGTCGAGCCAACCGTCGTTGTCGAAGTCCAAGAAGTTCGTGCCCCAACTCAACTGGTTTAGCGTTGGCAGGCTCAAGCCGACTCGGCGCGTGACGTCCACGAAGCCATCGGGATTGTTCTGCCATAGTGTGTCGTGCTCCATGTAGTAATGAGTCACGTACAGATCGAGCGAACCACTGTCGTCGTAGTCGGCGCACGCGATGCCCATGTTGGCCTCACGCACCCCCTCGCCGTTTACTGCGACGCCCGACTCAAACCCAACCTCTTCTAATCGAATCGATCGCGTGCCAGGTGAATCGTCGGCGCCGACCGTCCGAGGTGTTGTGTTCGCGAACAGAAAATTCGGCCTCAGGTCGTTGGCGACAAATACGTCGGGCCAACCGTCCGCGTGCACCAGGTCGGCAATCACCACCCCCAGGCCCTTGCCATCGGTCCGCCGTGCACCCGATTCCAAGGTACGGTCCGTAAACCGCCCGTCGCCCATGTTTTCGAAGAGTACGTTGGGCTGGCCGTCGTAGTAGTCGGGGCCACAGTACTTCCGCCGCCCGGTGACTGGGTCGGTGCACATGATTTTTGGGTCCGGTGTGACGTAGTTGGCCACGAACAACTCCAGGTCGCCGTCGCGGTCGAGATCGCCCCAGGCCGCGCTGGTGCCCCAGAGCGAGCAGTTCAGGCCCGATTCGGCAGCCTGTTCTACGAACGAACCGTCGCCGCGGTTGATGTAGAGCGTATGTCGTCCGAAGTTCGTGATGTAGATGTCGTCGAACCCGTCGTTGTTCAAGTCGGCCACCGCAGCGCCCATGCCGTAATTCGGGTCCGACGGCGCCGCCCAAGCCGGAACGACCGACCAAGCTCCCTCAGGCTGACTGCGATAAAGCACATCGTGCGGCGGCGACTCGTCTCTTGGAAGTTGGCAACCTTGTACGAAGAACAGGTCCTGACGACCATCGGCGTCGTAGTCCAGCCAGGCAACACCTCCACCCATTGTTTCGGGCAGCCAGAACTCGCCCGTCTCGCCGCGCGAATACTGGAACGAGACCTGCAACGGCGCCGCTACGTCTTCAAACTCAGGTCGGGCGCCGACCGGAGCAACGGCCTCACGCGGGAGCGATCGGCGGTCGCGGTTCGCAGGCTGACTTGCCGGGCGCGGCGGCGTGACTATTGGGCCGACCGCCGGTTCGGGCGGACCAGTCGGGCGCAGTTGGCCATACAGCCAACCGGCGGCCAGGCCGCCCGCGGCCGTCAGCGGCAACACCAACGCAACGCCGATGGCGCGTACGGAAGGACTCACCGCATACTCCCCCCACTAGACAACCCGGCATGCGGCGACAACTCGGCCCGTTCGGATTGCTCCCGCTGCCACGAGTCTGCCAGTCGCATGCGCCCCAGCGCACGGCAGGCGTCGGCAAACTCCTGACACAACTGTGGCGACGGGTCGTCCCCCTGCTGCGACGCCCGAACATAACAGTCGGCCAGCCGTTCTCGGGCGTCGTCGATTTGCCGAACTCGCAACTCGTGTTTGGTCGCCTCAGCCGCTGAGCGATCACGCAGTAGTCGCGCCATTTGATAGTGCGCCTTGCGGTCCCAGGGATCTTTGGCCAACGCCTTCTGAAGCGCTTGTTCGGCCTCGTTGTGTTCACCCATCGCATGGGCCCACGCCGAACGTGGTCGCAGGAAGCGTGGATCGTCCAGCACCTCTGGCGGTAGTCGCGGCCAAACCGTGCTCAGCCGGTTCGTGTCGCCTCGCTCTGTGAGGGCCCACACGAGATTGAACCAGCCGTCCGGCTCATCGGGCCGCTGCTCGATCGCACGTTCGATCAGGTCCAATCCTTCGGGTGCTCGGTCCAGCATCACATAGCTGATGCCGAGTACACGTAGGGCGTGGTAGTTCGCTGGCTCGGTAGCAACGACCGGTTCGACGATCATCGCGGTGGCTGCCGGACCCAGTCGCTCGAACTCCTGGCGCACCAACTCCAGGAGCAAACGCACCCGGTCTTGTCGGTCCGGCTCAATGGGGTGCAAATCAAACACCAACTGCTCGGCTTCCCGGTTTCGCTGCATTACGAAGAAGACGTGTAGGAGCCGCCACCCGGCTTCGGGGACCGTCGGATCGATGCGCAACGCTTCATGCCATGCTCGCTCTGCTCGTTCCCAGCGGTTCAACTTCCAGTGGGCGATGCCGCTCAGCAAATGCGACTCGGCCGCCGCGCCGTCGTTGTTGGAAACGTTGGCCAACAACGCCACCACCTTCGCATAGTCGCCGGCCTCCAGCGCTCTCCGCGCCTGCTGGTTGAGCACGCCGGTCGGCGCCGACCGCTCGGCAGGCTGCGGTTGCAGACGAGCGCCTACCCAACTCGCGGCGCCGAATGTTGCGACGATCAGTGCTATCCAAGCGATGCGAACCATCACGGTCCTCTGACTCGCGCTGGACGGGCCCTCGCGTAACGTCCACGCAAGCCCGTTCGTTAGCGCGCCGACGCAGTAGCTTCAAAAAGATCGACGTGGCCCTTGTCGTCGCGTTGAAACTCGAAGCGAGACCCGGGCGGCAACGTGTACTCCTTTTGTCGATCGGTCGATTGGAACCGACAAGTCATGGGATAGGCAACCCCGAAACCATGCGACTGATCCGGTTCGAACGTGTACGGTTCGCTCCATTCGCTGAAGGGACCCTTGATTCGGTAGGTCACGGGTTGTTTCGTACGATTGCTCAAGTGAACTCCCGGCGGCGCGAACTGGACCGCCAGAAACGAATCCTGCCACGACACCCGATCACCGCGAAGTCGAGCGTAGCCGAGGTCCATGTCGTCGAGCGGCAACTGAGCCAGCGAGCCAAGCTCGGTCCACTCGCGCCACCCCGCCTTCAGAACGTCACGGATGCGATTCGTGTCGATCTCGCTCGTCGCCGGCGCGTACTCCGCAGCGAACCCGGCGTGAACCGTCAGGTCCGCTGCATCTTGCCAGCCAAGATCGAGCACTCGTTGGGTCGGCGAGGCGGTCGCGACTCGGCACTGAGCGACCTGGCGCAGGCCGAACTCCACTTCCACGTACGGCGACCATTCGGACGCATCGGACTTCGAAGGAATGGAAACGACGCACTTGACCTTCGGCATCTCGAATGCAATCGCAGTCGCTGCATCGTTTGGCACGCGCTCCATGCGGATCGGCGCCGACAGGACGAGTTCAGAACGGACCTCCTTGACGCCGCGAGCCTTCAAGTCGGGTACCACCTCGGCAAGCCATTCGGCGTCGGCGAGCGGTGCGAGCTGTTTCATCGGCGCGTCCAGCACCAGCACGCGTGCAGCGTCGATGTCGATCATTTGCGAACAGAGCGGCGCCATGAGTCCCGGGGCGAGTCCAAACTGGAACTGCTTGCCCGCGACCGCGCCGGCCTCCGTCGTGCCGTCCAGTTCGATGGACCGAGGTCCGGACTTGGCCTGTTCTTCGGTCAGTGCCGCGACCGATACGCCGAGCACCACCGTGGCGCCGTCGGCGTCGGTGCGGACCTCCGACGGCCAGGTGCGGAGCCGCGGCTTGTATACCGGCAGCGGCCACATCCCCGCGACGATCTGGTCCACGCGATCGAGCCGCAGTCGATCTTCAAGCTGCCCGACCAGTCGCGGCACTGCAGCGGTGACCTGACGCTCGATGCGCCGCGGGTCGCCCGCAAGCCCGTCGCGAACGCCGCTCGACACCCGGTCTTCGGTCATGCCCAGGCCCGACGCCGTGACCCACTGCGGCGCACCGACCGTCCAGTTGTCGGCGGTCAGTCGAAACTGCGTCTCCTTCTCGATCACCTTCAGCTTCAGATTGCGATCCTCGACCGACGGCGCGAGAACAAATCGAATCGGCAGTTCGCGGCGGTGGCCCAACTGAATGAGTATCGGCCCGCAGGTTGCCGACCGGCCGTCGCCGAAAAGTTGCGTGCGATGGATCATGACGTTCAAGCGGAACATCATCGTGACCGCCAGCCGATTCTGTTCCTGGGGTTCGATCAGCACGCGACTCAAACTCGCGGCGTAGTTCAATCCGCTGAGCTGCACTTGAAAGGCGATTCCTTCGGCGACGGTCCGGTCCTGCACGTCAGGCAGCGTGCCGCGCAGCGACTCGGCCGTGACAACGAACGGCAGCGAGTCGCCGAGTGCGTCGAGCATCTCGCGGCCGAGCCGAATGAACACGGCCCGCGACGCCTCGAGCGCGGGAATGAACGGCGCTTCGGCGCCGGCCAGCGTGATGTGCGACGCCGGCCGGATGCCGGCCGACGGCTCAGCCGCTTTCTTGCCGCGCCGCTGTTTCAACAACCATGCGTAAAGCTCATCGGTCCCGTAGGCGCGATCCCACGAGTTGTGGCCGACGCCGGGATACTCATCGTACCGCGGCTTGCCGCCGGCCTTCTTGAGCGCGTCGATCATCCTGCGCGATTGGTCGACGGGCACGGCGCGGTCTTCATCGCCGTGAAAACACCAGATCGGCAACTGCGCGATCTTCTCGGCCCATGCCGGATCGCCGCCGCCGCAGATCGGCGCGATCGCGGCCCACCGGTCGGGCGCGGCCGCGGCGTGCGCCCACGTACCGTAGCCGCCCATCGAAAGGCCGGTCAGGTACTCGCGGTCCTTGTCGATGCGGTACGACTTCTCGACCTCGGCCAGGACCGCCAGCGCCCGCTTGCCGTCGGCCGACTCCGGATACCAGACGCGCAAGAGCGGCCCCTGGCGGTCCTCGGCCTGCGGCAACACGGCGATGAACGGAAAGTCCTTCTCGCGCGCTCGGATGGCCGGTCCGAGTCCCACCTTCGTTTGCAACTGCCCGTCGGCGCCGCGTTCGCCGGCGCCGTGCAGGAACAGCAGCACCGGCCACTCCTTGTCGGGCGTGTAGTCGTGCGGCACGAACACAACGTACTTGTGCTCGCCGGCGTCGTCGCGGTACACGCGATCGACGAAACCGCGTTCCTGTGCCGCCAACTCGGCGGCGAACGTGGCGCACAACGCGATGACCGAGAACGCGACGCGCAACCGCGACGAAATGCAAGTCATGGCAGTTCCTCAACTGAATGTTCCATTGTTCCTTTGACTCGTCCTACGGCGTCATGCTAAACGGGCCGCCGCCGTGCGTAAAGTCACGGGGTCAGCAGTTGGTCGAGCCGATCGAACAATGCGGCCTGATCGGGATGGATGAGCCGGCGTGCCTCGGCGATGGGGACGAAACGGGCCTGATCGACTTCCCACGATGCACAGCGCGGCTCGGCGTCGGGCGGCGCGGGACCGGCGAAGCAGTGTACTCGCTTGCGGCTGCGCGTGTAGTCGATGTGGCCGAGACCAACGAGGCTGCTCGCCTCGACTCCGGTCTCTTCGCGAGTCTCGCGACGGGCGGCGGCCTCGAAGTCCTCGCCCTCGTCCAGCTCGCCCTTCGGGATACTCCACGGGGCCTTGCGGTTGTACGGGCCGGACGGGTGAACCAGCAGCACCTCCAGCGCATCGCCCCCCGTTCGATACAAAAGCGTCCCCGCCGCCTGTTTCACCTGCACAACTCCTTGACATCCGTCGCGTCGCCGCGAATGCTGGTCGCGCCCCGGCATGAAAATATCAGAGACCAAGGAGATCGCAATGGCTGCCGCAAGTGAAGTCCTGCTGCGCAAGAACACGCGGCGCGAGTTCCGCGAACGCATGAAACGAGGCGAACTGAAGGCGGTGATCATCCCCGTCGCCGCCATCGAACAGCACCTGGAACACCTGGCGATGGAACACGACTGGCGCAGCGTCGTCCACGTCGCCACGCTCGTGGCCGAGCGGCTGCGACCGGGCGTGCTGGTCGCCGAGGGCCTGATGGCCGGCATCAGCGAACATCACATGAAACACTTCGGCACGATCTGTCTCAGCCCCGGCGCGTTTCTCGCCGTGCTCGAAGACATGATCGACAGCATGTACCGCGCCGGGTTCAAGAACATCCTGGTGCTCAACGGCCACGGCGGCAACGTGCGACCGTGCCACGCGATCTGGGACCAGTTTCTGCGCAAGTACCAGGTAAACCTGCAATTCCTGCCGTATTGGGACACACTGAACGTCGATGACGCCAAGGATCTGCTCGAGAGCGGCCATCGCGTGCCCTACGACCTACCCGGCCATGCGCAGGAGTTCGAGACGTCGTTCGCCCTGGCCGCGTTCCCCGAGAACGTGCGCACCGAGATGTGGACCGACCAGGCCGACCCAACCCCGGCAATGGCGACAGTGGCCAAGGGGCATGAGTTCATCGGCCGCATTGTCGATCGTGTCAGCCAGTACCTGCAGGAGATGATCGACGGCCGCCGCGTCGCCGAGATCCCACCGTTTCATCCATAGCGCGGGCTGCGCCCGCAACCCAAAGTAGGCGTAGGGTGGGACAAGCGCAGCGCCGGCCCACCCTTTGGCCGGGTCAGATTGGTGGGCCGGCGCTGCGCTTGTCCCACCCTACAAATCCGCTTAGGAAAACAGCAAAGTCGAGCATGACTGATGTAGGACGCCAGCCGCGGCACTTTCCTTTTCGTGAGCGTAGTGCAGGCGGCCCGCCTGCAATGTCGTGAAAGGAAGCCGCAGGCGAGCCGCCTGCACTACGACTTCCTTGGGAGGCCACACCATGTTGATCGGTTACGTCAGCGACGAACGATACGTCGCGCTGCCCGACGTGTTGCTCGAGTTCGTCAGTGAGTCCGGTTCGGTCGAGGCGCGATCGCGCGCGACCGGGGCGGTACACGCCGACCTCGCGCCGGGTCCGTATCGCGTGACTCTGTTCAAGCCAGGCTTCGGATCGAAGACGGTGCGGATGATGGTCGAGCCGGGTCGGCCATACCACTTTCGTCTCTTGTCGGACTGCCTGTTGGGTTACGTGTGGCCCAAGTGTGTGCGGACCGGCGAGCGGTCCGAGTTTCGCGTGCACGCGGTCGAGGCGTTCAAGCTCGAACTCTGGCGCTACGGCTGGGAGAAGCAGCTCGTGCGCAGTTTGGGCTGGTTCGATGAGCACGGGCCGCGGGCCACCATGCAAATCACGCCGGACGGAGACTACACCCAGACGGGCGTCGAGTGGAACAAACAGGGCTACAACATCAAGGTTCACAACCAGTTCGTCGAGGCGCCCGGCCGGAGCGGTCTGTATTACTTCCACGCCAGCACGCGATCGGGCGCGGCGTTCGCCTTTCCGTGGGTCGTCTCGCCCGTGCGGCCGCAATCGCGAGTCGCCGTGCTCGCGTCGAACATCAATTGGAACGCGTACAACAGCTTCGGCGGGCGCAGCAACTACATCCACGCCACGACTTTTCCGCCCACGCCCACCGTGAACTCGCGACAGGACCTCGACCGCTACACCGACCCAGACCATATCTTCTACGATCGCGACGACTACGACGCGCTGTCGTTCGATCGGCCTGAACCGTTCAACCACGTCGATCTGGGTGAGAAGATCACCGATCCGATCGAAGGCCGCACGGCCTGCCATCTGGCGCCGGCCGAGTGGCGGCTGTTGGGTTGGCTGGAACGCGAGGGTTTTTCCTACGACCTTTACAGCGAGACCCAGTTTCACTTCGGCGACCTGAAGCTGGACGACTACCGCGTGCTGGTGCTCGGTCCGCACCCCGAGTATTGGTCGCGCCGGATGTACGACGACCTGAAGGATTGGGTGCGGCGCCGCGGCGGCAAGCTCGTGTACCTCGGCGGCAACGGACTGAACTGCGAGGTGGAGTTGCCCGACCCGACACGGATGATCGTGCGCAACGGCGACAAGCGCGAGATGCTGCGCCGCGGGCTGGAGAGCCGCATGCACCTACGGCACGAATCGGAGGCGAACTTGCTGGGCGTCGTCTTCACCGAGGCGGGCGCGATGACCGGCGCGCCGTTGCGCGTCATCGACGATTCGCACTGGGTCTTCGCCGGTACCGGACTGAAAAAGGGAAAACTCTTCGGCGAGCGAAGCCTGCACATGCGCTGCCCGGGCGGCGCGTCGGGGCACGAGACGGACAAGATATCGCCCTCGTCGCCCAAGAACGTGCAACTGATCGCCAAGGGCCTGAACGTCGACGACGGCGGGGCCGATATGGTCACCTACGAAACCGACAGCGGCGGCGCGGTCTTCTCCGCCGCATCGATCACCTGGTGTAGCTCGCTGCCCGTGGACGACAAGGTCTCAAAGATCACCCGCAACGTCCTGGCACGGTTCCTGGCGTGATCGATCGCGAGTGGTCGGACGTCCCCTCCCACGCATTGTCGTCCTGAGCCGTCACACAAGTTCGCTGATCGGCCGCGCGCCGTCGGGCAGCAGGTACTGCGGACGGCCGTTCTGGTCGATGAACTGCGTTTGCGGGTCAAAGCCGAGCACGTGGAAGATAGTCGCCATCAGGTCCTTTGGGGTGATCGGCGTCGACTTCGGCACTTCGGCCTTGGCCGACGATTCGCCCACGACCTGACCCATGCGCAGTCCGCCGCCGGCCAAGGCCAACGTGCAGAGCGGACCCCAGTGGTCGCGGCCGGCGAACTGATTGATGCGCGGCGTGCGACCAAACTCGCCGGTGATCACGAGCAGGACCTTCTCCGACATGCCGCGCTGCGACAAATCTTCGAGGAACGTGGCTACCGCGCGATCGAGCGGTGGGCACGCTTGGCGGCACTGGACGTCGATCGCCAAGTTCGACTGGCCCTGTCCACCGTGCATGTCCCAGCCTTGCGGGGCGTTCGAATAGTTCAACGTAACGAAAGCGCAGCCCGCCTCGCACAAGCGGCGAGCCAGCAGCAGTTGTTCGCCCAAGCCGTGGCCGCACGCCTTATATCGATCGCGGGTGCGCGGGTCTTCGAGGTCCAGATTGAACGCCTCCTTGGAGCGGCCCAGAATCAGATTGAACGCCTGACCTTCGAAGGCGTCTAGTCCGGTCATCAGCCCGCTACGATCCAGCGTGCGATCGGCCTTGTCGAGCGAACCAAGCAGCCGCCGTCGGTCGCCCACGCGATCGACGCTGGCCGCGATGTTCATGTTGTTGCGCGCCTCGCCGCCAACATCGAACGGGGAACACGCCGAGCCAAGCCAATGGGGTCCATCGGCGTACAGGCCGCTCAGGCGGATGTATGTCGGCATGCCGGTGACCGGGTGGTTTGTGCCGCGAACCTTTGCGGTGATGGAGCCGAACGACGGCTTGATCGGGGGCATCCCCGCGTCGGCCGGCGGATAATCCACACCCGTCATAACGAAGTGCGTGCCGCCGGCATGCCCGGAGTTGCCGTGCGCAAACGATCGCACAAAGGCCATGCGATGGGCCATGCGGGCCATCTCGGGGAACAGGCCGCCGATCTGAATGCCCGGTACGTTTGTGGTCACTTCGCCGACGGCGCTGCGAAACTCGCTCGGCGCGTCGGGCTTCGGGTCAAACGTCTCGATGTGAGTGGCACCGCCGCCCAGCCATATCCAAACGACCGAGGTATCCTTGGTGTTCAGTCCCGCAGCCGCGGCGCGTGCCTTGGCCCGCAGCAGTCCGGAGAGGCTCAGGCCGGTGATGCCGAGCGAACCGACTCGCAGGAAGTCGCGTCGCGTCGTTCCTTCGCAATCCGTGCCAGAACGGTTTCCCCAAAGAGTCAGCATGGCATGCTCCTTTCCGTTGTTGCGTCACCGGAGTAACCCCAGCCACGCAGATACTTTTTCCCGGATGCCGGACGAAGTCAAGAACAGATTTGCATTCTTTGATATGATCGGCCGGCAACGGCCGCGGACATTCGCCATTTTCCGGTTGGCTGCCTTGTTCGGTGGAGTTTCTCGCAGCGTTGCAATCCCGGCAGCGCTACCGCAGAATCTGCACCTCACCTTTTTACTCACCAACGTACCTACCTTTGGAGTGACGCCATGAACAGGCCGTCGGTCGTTTGGTTCGCCATGCTGTGCAGCTCCCTTTGTCCATGCGGCCGTGCCTCGAGCGGTGAAGTCGATGTAGTAGCCGCGGCACAAGTGTTCGGTCGCGTGCGGCCGGCGGTGTTGGCGCAGGCCGATGGGACGATCGTAGCCGAAGGCGAAGAGTTTCAGGTGCAGTCGCCCGGCTGGCAGGCGAGGCCGTGGGGTGAGAATTACTACGCGGCTACGCTGGCGAACACGTTCCTGAGTCGCAAGGCGTTCCTGGGCGCGCCGGAAAACGGGCCCGAGTCGATCGCGACGATTCAGGTGAGCGTCGCCGAAGCCGGCAAGTACCTGGTGCTCGCTCGATATGAGGCTGCGTATCGCTTCGAGACTCAGTTCCGCATCCGCGTCGAACAGGCTGGCCGCGTCGCGCTCGATCGGCTGTACGGGGCGCGCGACAATCTGAAGATCTGGGCGTTCGGCCAGAAGCTGCAGAAGGAAGTCGGTTGGGACTGGGGCGCAGTCGAAAACGTGGTGTGGGAAGGGCACGACGCCGTCGCCGACCTGCAGCCGGGCCTCGCGCGAATCAGCCTCATTGCCGGCGATCAGCCCGGCCCGCAAGCGAAGCGAAACGTCGACTTGGTCATGCTGACCAAGGACCACGAGCAAGTGAAGATGCGGATCGAGAAGGAGAGTTACCTGCCGCTGGATGGCATGCTGACCCAGGAAGGCGACGTGTGGCTGAAGGTCCACAACCTGGGCGGCTCGCCGGTGACCGTGCGCGAAGGCCAGTTCCCGGCCGGGCCGTGTCAGCAGCATTCGCCGTATTGGGTCCACCTGCGAAACTGGAAACCACTCGCTCTGGAAGTCGCCGCGGGCGGCACGTCCGAGTGGACCGAAGTCGGCCGACTGCTCGACACGTTGAACGACGGCCAGTGGGGTTTCCGCGTCGATGGCCCGTCGCCGCGTTACAAGCTGGAATTCGGCGTGCGGGCAGCCGACGGCAATATCGAATCAATCGACCAGATTGAGGGCAGCGCGGCGAGGATCGATCTGGCGTTCCATGCCGACACGCGCTACTGCCGCCTTGTGCGCGACCCGCGCCAGGTGCTCACCGACCTGATGATGTTTCTCAAGGCTCAGCCGGCGGCCGGCAAGACGCCACAGCGCACGCCCATCTACGGCTACACGTTCGAGCCGCGCGACGACGCGCAGTACTCGACGCTGCGGCGCGAGTTCATCCAGATGTTCGCGCTGGCGTCCACGACGGATGAGCCGACGGCGACGGACGGCTTGCCGCTCGGTTACATTGACGTGCGCGGTGTGCCCGACGACAAGCTCGACGAGTACTGCACCAAGCTGGGCGACCGCGCCAAGTCCATCGCGAGCGTGAGCCTCGGCGACGAGATCGGCCTGCCCGCGCCCGCGGGCGACGTCGCGGCTCAGTTTCACGCCTACCTCCAGGGCCAGGGCGTGCGGCCAGCCGACGTGGTTCCCGCGGCCGGCGCCGACTGGACCAAGGTCGTCTACAAACCCGACGCGGCGACCAAGGCCGCCGAGCCGCGCTTGTTCTACTGGTCGAATCGCTTCCTGTATCACTACGGAATTCAGGCGATCAAGAAGCGCACCGACGTGCTGCGTCGCCGCCTGCCCAACGCCGGCATCGGCGCGAACTTCTCTCCGCACCACGGCGGCGCGACCCACGCCTACTTGGGCGAGGTGTTCAAATGGGTCACGTGTTTTCGCGAAGACGGCATGACCATGCCCTGGAGCGAGGACTACATCTGGCAGGTTCCGGTCGGCACGCCGCAGATGAACAACATCAACCTCGACCTGTTCCGCGCCGGCGTGCGCGGCAAACCGAACGCGCGGATTCAGTATTACGTGATGCCGCACTGGCCCGGCAACAACCCGGCGATGTGGCGGCGACTGTTCTACGACGCAATCGGGCACGGAATGAAGATCGTCAACCTGTTCGAGTTTCGGCCGGTGCAGGCGTCGTACACGGAAAACCACGTGACGCACGATCCGATGTACGCGACCGTGCTTGCGGGCCTTCGCGAGTTGGGCACGTTCGAAGACATCGTGCAGGACGGCCAAGTGCGGCCCGCCCAGGTGGGCCTCTGGTTTAGCGAGACGGCCGACATCTGGGGCGACAACGCCGGCTCGTTCGCCGCCGCCAAGCGTGGTCTGTACACGGCCATTATCCATCAACAGACACCGCTCGACGTGGTCGTCGAGCAAGACGCGGTCGACGGGACGCTGAACTCGTACAAGGCGCTGTACCTGACCGACAACCACGTCTCGCGTGCGGCGTCGGCCAAGATCGCCGCGTGGGTCGAGCGTGGCGGCGTGTTGCTGGCCACCGCGGGGGCGGGGATGTGGGACGAGAACAACGAACCGAACGCCGCACTGCGAACGCTGCTGGGAGTCGACCAGACCGTGCTCGACGCGCCGCCCGATGGCGCGGTGCGCTACATCAAGCAGGACCTGCCGTTCGCCGCGTCGATCGACAAGGTCGCGATGAACTTGACCGATCGCGCCGCCGAGTTGCCCGTGTTCGCGGTGCGCAGCCGTGTGCGACTCGCGGGCGCCGACGCGTTGGGTCAGTTCCAGGACGGCTCGCCCGCCGTAACGGTGCGGCGCGTCGGCGAAGGCCGCGCGATCTACTGCGCGTTTCTCCCGGCCCTGTCGTACTACAAACCCGCGATCCCGCTGCGGCCCGTGGACCGCAGCTCAGCCGACGACGCCATGTGCCACCTACTCCCGACGGCCTTTGACCGTACGGCCGCGTTTGTGATCGGACTCGGCGCCGCCCAGGTTGCACGGCCGGTCGCCTGCAGCGAACCGCTCGTGGAGGCCACAGTGATCGAATCAAAGCATGGCGTCGCGGTGCCGCTGGTCAACTGGAGCGGCCGGCCGGTGAAGGGGCTGAAGGTAACGGTGAGCTTGCCCGTGCCGACGGCCAACGTGTCGCTCGCGTCGGGTTCGCCCATTCAAGTGGTTCGAGAAGCGGGCCAGACGGCAGCGACGTTCGATCTGGATGTCGCCGACGTGCTGGTGCTGCGATGACCCACGGCGTTCGCGACTCTGCCTGTGGTGGCAGTCGTGACGTTCGCGCGAGCAGTCGGTCGGCCAAATGGAATCGCACCGCGCCTCTTGACATACCGCACGCGGCGGGATTGACTCGTTTAACGCGGAGCCGTAGGCGACCGGAGAATCACAATCCCACCATGTTCTGCCGGCGCCTTCGGCTGGGCGTCAAACGAAAGCGTCTTATTCATGGCCGCGTGCGGTATGGAATCCGCATTCGGATTCGGCCAAGAGGTTCGGCTCAACGGCACGTATCGCGGAGGTCATCATCATGCGAGTCAGAGTCGCGACGGGAACGGTACTGGTCTTGGCGGCGGGTCTAGCGGTGTCGGCCGCGCACGCCACGGCCGACGACAAGCAGCCCGACTTGGCACAGTTTCTGGAACTGGCCAAGTACTACGTCACGCCCGTAGCGCCGACAAAGGATGCGAAGACCGGTTTCGTTGTGGGCGGCAAGAACGACACCGCGAGCATCGCGGGACTCAAGGAGATCAACGGTCGGACGATCGACGACCTGGAGAACGACATGCGGCCCGGCGCTTCGTCCGAAGTCGGATCGACCGCCGGGTTCCTCGGTCCAGACGAGAAGTTGCTCGACGTGTTGGCCGCCGACAATCGGTTCGTAGTGGATGAGCGCGGGCTGACCCACCAGGAACTGGCCAAGCACCTACACGCCATCGGGTCGATCGGGCGCTGGCAGTGGCACCAGAAAAACGAAGAGGCCCAGATCGTCTACCACGGCCGACGGTTCAAGGTGAAAACGGCGATCGCGAAAGGCTCGCAGCCCTCGCCGTTCATGGACGGCACCGTGAGCGGCGCCGACGTCACGGTCGAGAACCTGGAAACCGGCAAGAAAATGCGATACGGACTGCTGGTTCCTTACATGATCGAGCGGTACGGATTCTATGAAGGCAAGGGCACTCGCTATCGAGTCGAACCGGCCACGGTTCTGGAAGTGTTCGACTTCTTGAAAGCGAAGGATCCGAAGCGATGAACGCGCCAGAGTTCAAGTGAGGAAGTGGGCCATGAAGTTGATTGAGATGTCTGCATAGTTGACATGCATCGTTCTCGCGTCGCCCGGAACGGCTGCCACGCGGGACTCCGCCAAGCCTTGCACGATTCTGGGACAGTAGCCCGACGCGCCAGCGAGGGGAGCACATTGCGAAAATCACAAGAAATCAGGCCGGTCCCTCGCTGGCGCGTCGGGCTACGTCCCTGCGGACTCCCAGGATCACGCAAAGCCATTTAGCCAAAGGAAGCCGATCATGCCGAAGGATCTACTGAAGTCGCTCGTGGGTTCCTGGGAGGGCACTTGCCAGACTTGGTTTGAGCCGGGCAAGCTCGCCGACGAGTCGAAGGTCCGAGGCGAAATCCGTCCGATACTTGAGGGTCGGTTCTTGCGTCACACGTACGAAGGCGCGATTCAGGGGAAACCGCGCCGCGGCGAGGAAACGATCGCACTCAATTCGATCACGAAGCGGTTTCAAGTCTCGTGGGTCGATGACTTCCACATGAACTACGCGATCATGTTTTCCGAGGGCGAAGCGACGGAGCGCGGGTTCGCCGTGAAGGGACACTACGACGCCGCCCCGGATTCTCCGCCGTGGGGCTGGAAGACGGCCTTTGAACTCATCGACGACGATCACCTCACGATCACCGCGTACAACATCACGCCCGACGGACAGGAGGCCAAGGCGGTCGAGACGAAGTACAGTCGAGTGAAGCAATGACCGGATCGGCCAGCAAGCGGCAACCGCCGTGGAGAAGTGTCTTCGAGTCTTAGACGGCGATTTGCACGCGGTTACGGCCGCTGCGCTTGGCGTCGTAGAGCGCGCGATCGGCGGCCTCGACCAGTGCTGTTGCTGCGAGATTCTGGTTCGTGCGCGAGTCGCAGTGCGTGACGCCGAGACTGGCCGTGAGGCGAATCGTCTGGTCCGCCCAGCGCAGTTCCGACGCCTCGATAGCGCCGCGCACTCGCTCGGCCAACTCGCGAAGGTCGGTCTTGGTGATGTTCAGCGCCAGGATCACAAACTCTTCGCCGCCGTATCGGGCCACGAGGTCTGAATCGCGCACCGAAGCTCGGATGACGCGAGCGACCAGGCGCAGCGCCTCGTCGCCGCAACGATGGCCGTAGGTGTCGTTGACCTTTTTGAAGAAATCCATGTCCAGAAAGATCAGGCCCATCGCGTCGCCGTAGCGGCTACATCGGGCCTGCTCGTGTTCCAGAATCTGTTCGAAGAACCGGCGGTTGTGGACTCCCGTCAGTTTGTCGTGGTACGCGGCGCTTTCGAGCTGGTCGCGCTCGGCCTGCAGCTTCTGCACTTCCGCTTGAGCGGCCTGGGCGCGGGCGCCTGCTTCAAGCGTGGCCACGTGCGATTCGATCGCGATGCGGGCCAGTTCGGCGTTGGCCGCCTCGGTGATCGCTTCGTAGGACGGGTAGTCGCCGACGTCGAGCGCCAACAGGTCGGCCGTCTCGCCGACACGAGCGCACACATCCGCCGTCAGCGCGTTCAGGGAGTCGGCGTCCATGCCAAAGAACCGGCTGCTCAGCGCGGCCAGCCGTGCGTGGACCAATCGCTGCGCCGGCCGGCAGACTTGCTCGCCCATCAGGGCCGCCGCCGCCAGCGCCCGCGGCATCGCCGAATCGGCCTCGTTGCCCAGCGACTCAAGCTCCGGCAGGGCGTCATGGTGTCGCGCGATCGCAAAGACCAGCGTGTCCGGCAGCTTCCAACGCCGACAAAGCTCGACGCTCACGTCGATGTGCGTGAATCCGAGCCGCGCGCGCTCGATCTCCGTGACCAACCGGCGATCGTCGTTCGCCTCGCCTTCCATCACGGCCGAGTATTCCTCCGGCGCGGTGCGGAGCAACGCCAGCACGCCCACGTCTTGAAGCAGGCCGGCAGCAAAGAACTCGGCCGGTGCGCCGAGTCGGTGTACGACGGCGAGCCGATCGGCCGAGATGGCCTGAGTCAGCGACCTGCGCCACAGCAGCTTGTAATGCTCGGCGATCGGTCCGGGCTTTGACGTGTTCGCCGCGAGCGAGAAACTCAAGACCGCGGTCCGTAGCGCGACGGCGCCGAGCGACATCACGGCTTCGTCGACACTGGAAATCGTACGCCCGACGCCAAGCAGCGATGAGTTCGCCGTGCGCAGGACCTTGGCCGCCAGCGCGGGGTCGCCCTTGATCACGGCGATCAGGTCGCGCGGGTCTGCGTCGGCCTGCTGCGAGATCCTCAGCACCTTCACCGCCACCGCCGGCAGGCTCGGAAGGTTCTCCGACGCCAACACCCGATTCAGATCAAGCGACATCTCAGTCCCCCAAACCCCAATCCGCTCGACCAATCTTGCGGTCCGCCACGGCGCGAGCTTTGGCTCACTGGCACTAAACTAGGGTACACCATTAGACTGTGCCAATCAGGAAGAAAAAAAAACCGTTGCCTCCGGCAGCACGGTATCAAGTGACCGGACGGTAGGGGTGAGGCGACACCGGGTGTATTTCCGTAGCTGCGCCTCGCTCGTTTAACCCGCAGCCGCAGGCGAGGTCGTGTTTGATCCGTGCAATTCGCACGATGCCGACCTCGCCTGCGGCCGCGGGTTAAGCGAGCGACGAATGCAAATTACGGGTATGCACCCGGCGACACCTACAAAATCACCGTGCGCGAATTTTCACGCACGGTCATTAATCGCCGACTTCCGGCGTTCGCCGGGGGGGACAGTCATGTATGAAGTTTGTGCTTGATCTATCGCTTGAACCGGTTAGCCTATTCTTGACGAACGTTCCGAGGTAAGCGCGGACCATGGATCGTGACCGGCGAGGACTTCGTCGAGCCAAGCACCTGTTGAGGAGAGACGCCATGATTAGGCCATTGCGCGTTCTGGCCGGCCTTGCGGCGGCAGTCGTTTCCATGTGGAGCACCGGCAGTGCCGAGGCGTGCTGGTGCAGTCGAGCGTACACCGCTTCGTACTATGACCCGTGTGTGTCGTGTCCGACCGTGGCACGCAGCTACTATGTGCCGGTTGCCGCGCCCGTGGCCGCGGCCTGCCCCACCACGTCGTGCAGCACGGTCAACGTCCAACGTTGCTACTACGAGCCGCAGACTATCTATCAGACCCAGACAGTCGTTGAGCCTCAGGTCTCGTACGTGCGCCGCAGCTACTACGACCCGCTTACGTGCTGCTATCAGTCGTATCTGGTCCCTTCGACCCAGTACGTGGAACGCAGCTACCAGGTCCCGGTCACTAGTTGGTCCAAACGATGTTCCACGGAACCGGTGCAGAGCTGCACGACGACCTACTCGGCGTCGTACTACGTGCCGCAAACCTACGTGTCGTCGTACTGGTCGCCCGACGGCGTCGTCTACTACCGGTCGTGCTACCCGGTGACGGTGGCGGCTCCGTCGAACTGCGCGGTCCCGAGCGGCAACGGAGCATCGCAGCGCGAAAGCGGCTATCGCCCGCCCGATGAATCGAAGAAGGCCGAGCCCAAACCCGAGGGCGAACCCGCTCCGGCGCCGACACCGATGCCGAAGCCCGCGCCCGGTACATCCGGCTCCGGCAGCGGCGCGGCTCGCGCCCGACCGGGCGTCGCATCGCCGCCGGCTCGCTCGCCGAACTACGCCGCAATCGACGCACGGCGGACCGGCCGTGCGATCTGGTAACGAGCGGCGCGTAAATATACCGCACGCAGGTTTGGCTCGTTTAACGCGGAGCCGCAGGCGACCGGAGATGCACATCCCAGCCATGTTCTGCCGGCGCTACGACTGGTAACGCTACGCGCGCAGATCGAGTATGGGGTTGCCCCACGGCACAAGCTGAAACGGCCGGTCGAGCCGGTCGCGCAGTTCCAGAGTCGCCGGGATGCCCAGGCAGTGATCACCGACCCGATCGCGGGGTAGTCGTTTGCGCCCGCCCCGATCGCCACGGTCGCGTCGCCTCGATCGTGGCCCGTCAGGCCCGTGTACACCGCGGCCGCGTGCGCGTTGTTCACCGAGTGATGTACTGAGCGCACGACCGTCGCGTGGTGCATCCACCTGGCCAGGCGCGGCAGATGCTCGCCGAACTGAACTCCCGGCACGCTGGTGGCGATCGGTTTGAACTCGCCACGAATCTCAACCGGTGCGTCGGGCTTCATGTCCCAGGTGTCGAGGTGGCTCGGCCCGCCGTTCAGGAAGATAAGGATGCACGAATCGGCCCTCGGCGCGGTGATCGCCGCCGCCGACTCCGCGGCCGACTGCAACACGCGCGGCAATCCGAGCGCGAACGCGCCGATGCCGCCAACCTGCAGCATCTCGCGTCTCGAGATTCGTCGCAGTCCAGGGCAGGGTGTGGGCTGTCGCATCATACGAATCGTGTTTGCAGGTGAGTGGGGCGGGCTTCCCGCCTGCCAACCTCTCGTTGTCGGCAGGCTGGAAGCCCGCCCCACGTTACGCGAGAATCTCACGGACCACGCGGCCGCTCAGGTCCGTCAGTCGGAAGTCGCGGCCCGCGTATCGGTAAGTCAAACGCTCATGGTCCAAGCCCAACAGGTGCAGGACGGTCGCGTGCAGGTCGTGCACGTGGACCGGGCTGTCGACCGCGTTCATGCCGAGTTCGTCGGACGCTCCGTAGACGGTTCCGCCGCGCACACCGCCGCCGGCCAACAGGGTCGAGAAGGCGGTGTGGTGGTGGTCGCGGCCGGCCTTGTCCTTGCTGTTCTCGCGAATCTCTGAGTACGGCGTGCGACCGAACTCGCCGCTCCACACCACGAGCGTCTCGTCCAGGAGGCCGCGGGCCTTCAGGTCAGCGATGAGGGCCGCCGTAGCGCGGTCGCTGTCGGAGCAGAGCTTGCGGTGCCGCTCGTCGTGGTTGGCGTGCGTGTCCCACGGCTGATTGTCGGTGCTGGTGTAGTAGACGGTGACGAACCGCACGCCGTCTTCGACCAGCCGCCGCGCGAGCAGGCACGAGCGTGCGAACACCGAATCGCCGTACATGCGCTGGACGTGATCCGGCTCGCGCGCGAGGTCGAACGTGCTCATCGCCTGGCGCTGCATGTGAAACGCCGTCTCCATCGCCTTGATCTGGCCGTCGAGCTGCGCGTCGCCGTCGCGGCCGGCCATGTGCAAGCGGTTGATCTGTTCGAGCAAGTCAAGTTGCTCACGCTGCTCGGCGTAGCTGAGTCGCGGGTTTCGGATGTTGGCCATCAGCTTTTCGACCTGTGTGTCGGCGGTGACGACGCTGGTTGCCTGAAACTCGGCGGGCAGGAAGCTGTTGCTCCAGAGTGCGGGGCCGACGACGATCTTCGGGCTGGGCCGCAGCACCACGTAGCCCGGCAGGTTCTGGTTTTCGCTGCCGAGGCCGTAAAGCAGCCACGAGCCGAGCGACGGACGAATCGGCTGCACGTTGCCCGTGTGCATCTGCAACAGCGCCGGCTCGTGGTTCGGCACGTCGGTGTGCATCGACCGGATCACGCAGCATTCGTCGATCACCCGCGCGATGTTCGGCAGCGTCTCGCTGAGTTCGATGCCGCTCTGGCCGCACGGGCGAAACTCGAGCGGCGACGGCATGTATCCCGACCCCTTGCTCTTGCGATACAGCGCCCCGCTCGGCTGCTGACCGGCGTAATCGCGTAGCGCCGGTTTCGGGTCGAACGTGTCGACGTGCGACGGGCCGCCGTTCATGAACAGGAAGATCACCCGCTTCGCCCGCGGCGCGAAATGCGGACCACGCGACGCACCGGCCGCCGAGGCCGCTCGCGGGTCGATCAGTGCCGCCAGTCCGACCATGCCAAAGCCGGCACACATGCGCTGGAGCACTTGCCGGCGCGAGTTCAAAGTCGTCATCTGCGATCTCCGCGATCAATCTATGTACATCATCTCGTTCGACGCCAATAGCATCTGCGCGTACTGTTCCCAGCGACTCACGTCGGGCTGGCTCGGCTTGAGCAAGAAGCCAAGGGCAAGTTCGAGTTCCAGCGACTCCGGCTCGCGCCCGAAGATCAGCCGGTGCGCGAGTCGAACTCGTGCCGTGTCGTCGCTCGCGTCGCTCGACCCGATGCGATCGGCTAGCGCCTTCGCTTGGGTCAGCATGAACGGACTGTTCATCATGAACAATCGCTGCGTGGGCGTCGTCGTCGCCGAACGCTTCTCGGCATGGACGTTGGCGTCGGGATAATCGAACTGCATCAAGAGGTCGTTGAGCTTGAGCCGGCTGACGCGGGCGTACACGGTGCGACGGAGGTTGGCCGGGTCGTCCAGTTCGAGCGACTTGCCCCCGCCGTTATCAAGCTGTCCCGAGACGAACAACACCGCATCGCGCCACTGCTCAACCGCCAGGCGACGTCGGTTCATGCGCCAGAGTAGTTCGTTTGCGGGGTCGGCGGCGGACTTGGCCGCGTCGGTGCGGGCGGTCTGCCGGTACGTCGCCGAGACCACGATCTCGCGCACCAGCGACTTCATCGACCATCCGCCATCCATGAAGCGCACGGCGAGATCGTCGAGCAGTTCGCGATGCGTCGGCCGCTCGCCGGAGTGGCCCAGGTTGCTTGGCGTGGCCGCGAGCGGTCGGCCGAAGAATTGGCCCCACACGCGATTCACAAAGACGCGGGCCGTCAGCGGGTTGCCGTGGCTGGCGATCGCAGCGGCCAACTCCCTGCGCCCGCTTCCCTCGGCGAATGGCCGCGCGGCATCGTCGGACAGGAGCCGCAGAAAACGCCGCTCGACCAACGGTCCCTTCTGTTCCACGTTGCCGCGTAGGAACACGTTCAGGTTCTGTACGTCGCCGTCTTCGACGACGTGCAGCGTGTCGGCGTCCACCTTGTCGGCCGGCGTTTCGCCCTTCTCTACCTCGCCGTTCGGCCGGCGGTTGACCAATTTGGTGCTCGCGAACACGCCCGCCAGCGCGTAGTAGTCGGCCATCGTGATCGGCTCGAACTTGTGATCGTGACAGCGGGCGCAGCCGACCGAGAGGCCAAGGAACGTGCGGGCTACCGTATCGACGCGGTCTTCCCACTCGTCGCTCATCACGTCGAGCCGGTTGCGGTTGTAGTATTTCGGACCCAGGCCGAGGAACCCCAGCGCGGCCAGGTCGGTCGCCGACGCCGGCTCGACCTTGTCCGCCGCAAGTTGCAGCGTGATGAACCGGTCGTAGGGCACGTCGCGGTTGAATGCGTCGATCACCCACGCGCGGTACTTGTACGCATTCGGGTAGAAGAACTTGGTGTCGCTGCCCACCTGATGCGCCTGGTCCTCGGCGTATCGAGCGAGCGGCAGCCACATGCTCGCCATGCGCTCGCCGAACCGCGGCGATTCGAGCAGTCGATCGGCGAGCCGCTCGTAAGCGTCCGGCCGTTCGTCGTTCAGGAACGCATCGACCTCGTCGGGCGTCGGCGGCAGGCCGACGAGGTCGAACGAAAGACGACGAATGAGCATACGTCGATTCGCCTCTGGCGACGGCGCGACACCCTCGCGCTCCAATCGCTCGAGCACGAAGAAGTCAATCGGTCGGCGGGGCCACCCGGTGTTTTCCACGGTCGGTTGCTCATGCCGCTCCGGCGCCTCGAACGACCAGAACCGTCGCTCGGCCGCCCAATCGCTCGGACCGCCGGCGGTGGACTCCTGCGCGAGGACCGGCGTCGACCGCCAAAGCGCAATCGCCAGACACGCGAGTGCGACACGCCGGACCGAACCGGGTCGTCGCGCGGATTGCGCCTGTGCGGGTTGTTCCACGTGTCTCAACATGAGTCGGCGGGCTTGGAACTCACGGGCGGGCATCTCTAAATGGCTTTGCGTGATTCTGGGAGTCCGCAGGGACAGTAGCCCGACGCGCCAGCGAGGGACCGGGCCTGATTTCTTGTGATTTCGCCATGTGCTCCCTCGCTGGCGCGTCGGGCTACTGTCCCAGAATCGTGCAAGGCTATTTAGGCCAAATGATACCGCACCGGCTCGAGTCCGGCTACGGATGACATCGGACGAGTGCTGGTCCAGTTGCGCGACGTACTTTCGCACCCCTCACCCCGACCCTCTCCCCAGAGGGGAGAGGCGTGATGCCGGCCAGCGCGGGAGTCTTGCCCGCCCCGTCGACAAACGCGCGGTTCAGGTTCACGCCGTCGTCGGCGCTCTCGCGTGTGCCGGCAAAGAACGCCGACGGGTTCAACACCGGCACGAGAATGATCCGCCCGCGCACGCCTTCATTCGCGCGCCGCGGCCGCCACCCAAGAACTACGGGTGAGCCAGTAGGCTGGGTGCGGCACCCAGCCTACACGGTGCCTCCAAATTCCAGGGGCAGGGTCGTGGTCATGTTTCCGGCGTGACGTACGCGGCGGTGATGCCGCCGTCGACGAGGAAATCGGCACCGGTGACGAACGACGATTCGTCGGAGGCGAGGAACAGCGCGGCCTGCGCGATTTCCTTGGCCTGGCCGAACCGGCCCATCGGGATGTGGACGAGCCGCCGCGCACGCTTGGCGTCGGTGTCCAGCACCTTCATCAGCAGCTCAGTCTGCAGCGGACCCGGACAGAGTGCGTTGACGCGGATGTTTTCGCGCGCATGAAATGGGTCCACATCGCCGCCGCCGGCCAGCACGAGTCCGTGTACGCTGGCGAGCAGCTCGTCCGCGTCCGACTCGCCGGGCGGCGCCAGCACCGGCACGCCGCCGGCACGCCGGACCGCGGCGACATACTCGCGCGGCAGATGAAACTGGCCATCCGCATTCGGGCGTACGTGGTGATGGCAATGAGGGGCGACATATTCGGAAACTCCAACGGCAGGCTGGAAGCCCGCACCACGATCAGCGACAGCCGCCCGCGGTCGGATCGGGAATCGCGTCGCACGCGGCCAGTGCCATCAGCGGAAACGCCGTGCCGCTGTAGGTGATGAAGTGATACGTGTCGGTGTTGAGCGATCGTGTCCACCAGCGGCCGCTGGCTCGCTGGTTCGCGAGCAGCCACTTGACGCCGCGCTGCACACGCTCGTCCTTGGCGTCGACGCCGGCCGCGCGGAGCACCACAATCGCCAAGCCTGTCTGATGTCCGTCGCTGGGCGGATCGGCGAATTCCGGCTCAGCCTGCAACTTCTTGGCTCGGCCGCCGTTGCCCCACGCCTCGGGCGCGGCAAACGTCCGAATCGACCAGCCGCCGTCGGGCCGCTGGTGCTTGGCGAGCATCTCGATCAGCTCGCTCTTCTGCTTCGAGTCGATGAGGTCGGGCACGCGCGTCGAAGCCCACAGGAGCAACGTGCGGCCGTAGTCGTGCGGTGGCGACTGCGTGCGCAGATATTTCTTCAGACGGTCCACGGCGGCGAGCACCTTTTCGTTCTTGAGATTCGCCAGCCAGCCGGGTGCGGTGGCGGCGGCCATCGCGGCCACGGTCGCCTCGTGATAGGCGTCGGACTCGTAAGGCGGCCAGCAATCGAGCGTGCCCCACGTGCCCGACTCAAGCTGAATGTCGAACATCAGTCGCAGCGCCTGGTCGGTCTCGGGCGAGAGCTGCTTGGTGACGTGTGCGTCCCACTCGGCCAGTCCGGCGGCGGTGTAGATCACTTGGGCCGGCAGCGTGCTCCTGAGCAGTTTCTCGCGTTCGGTCGCGGCCTTGTCCTTGAGCACCTTGACGAAGAACTCGCGAGCGTCGTCGCGTGGCCGGCCGAGGTACGGAGTCAGCGCCGGTCGCACGGTCATGTAGATGCCGTTTGTGTGGCAGGTGACGCAGCTTCGCTTCTGGTTCCAGGCGATCGTGCCGTGTTCGAGGTACTCGGCGGCCAGCCGCACGGATATCTCGGTCCGTTTCGGCTCGTCGGCCGCCGCCTGTGGCACGTGGATGCCGTCGGCCTCGTACTGCGGCTTTGCCGCCGGCTCGTCGGCCGCGAGGTGGACCGTTTGGAACAGGAGACAACAGAGACAACAGGGGATTGTACCTGTCCAATGGTGTCGGCGCTGAATGGAACTGGCGGGCTGAGGGCATGTCGTGCGCATCGTGTTCTCCTTGGGTTCACCAGCGGGCCGACATGCTAAATGAACGCGGCCCAAAATGCGACAGGCGAACTTCGGCGCGCTGCCGCGCGTCGGTCGGTCGCTGCGAGGGGGACAGTTGAACAGGAGCCAACAGAGGAAACAGAGAAGAAGAATTCTGGCTCTGCGCCATGTTTGGGGGGATTGTGGTGTGGTTGTACCGGCTGCCTCACATCTGGCGCATGAATCGGCAGGCGGGCCGCCTGCGCCCCAAAGTTGGCGCAGAGCCAGGATCCTCCGTTTCCTCTGTTGCCTCCTGTGAATGATCGGTTCCCTGCACCTTGGGCGGGATCGGTTCCCTGCACCTTGGGCGGGCTGGGCGAAGTCGCTATGTTGATCGCGATGGACCGGTCGAGCTGGTACGACTTCCCGCGATACTACGATCTTGCGTTTCGTTTGGAGACGCGAGCGGAGGCGGCGTTCGTTGAAGCGGCGTGCCGCAAGTACTGCCCGTTTCGCGTGCGGCGGATCGTCGAGCCGGGGTGCGGGGGCGGGCGGTTGGTCGTGGCGCTGAGCCGACGCGGGTACGACGTGACGGGCTTCGACCTCAGCTCGCCGTCTTTGGAATACTTGCGGCGACGATTGAGGCGATGTGGCCTGCGTGCCCACGTGTTCCAGGCCGACATGGCCGACTTCCGGCTCGATCGGCCGGTCGATGCGGCTGTGTGCATGTGGAACACGTTTCGTCACCTGCTCAGCGAAGCTGCCGCGCGTCGCCATCTCGAATGCGTGGCCCGGTGTCTGCGTCCGGGCGGCATCTACATTCTTGGCCTGCACCTGCTGCCGCTCGACGTCTCCGAGGAGTCGCTGGAACGCTGGACGGCCCGGCACGGCGAGACTCGCCTGAGCGTGACGTTGCGAGTCGTTTCAACGAGCCGGCGGCGGCGTCTGGAAACGTTGCGGCTGAGCATGCGGGTCCGTTCGCCGCGCCGTGAAACGCGCCTGTGCCACGAGTTTCAGTTCCGCATGTACACCGCCGCCCAATTTCGCCGACTGCTGAGCGCCGTGCCGCAGCTTGAACTCTGCGACGTCTACGACTTCTGGTTCGACATCGATCAGCCGCTGGAACTGAACGACGAGATTACCGACACCGTGTTTGTGCTGCGTCGCCGCTGAACTCGCGTGTTGCAGTCGGAGCGGCGTGAGTACACTAATCGCCCGAAGGAGGATTTGCCGTGCGACTCGCGTTTATTGAGGCCTGCCTGCTGACGGTGATCGTGCTGGGCGATCGGTCAGGAGAACTGCGGGGCCAGGATCAATCACAGTACGTCATCCAGTCCGACCCGGCCCGCATCGCCCGTATCAAGTCGGCCCGCCCGCAGCCGATCACGGGACCGGTTCCGTACAACACGCCGGCGGCCGACGCGATCATGGCCGGCGTTGAGCTGTTCCCCGCAGACAATCCTTGGAACACGCTGATCGAGGACTGGCCTGTGCATCCGAACTCGCGGCGGATGATCGAGTCGATCGGGGCGACGAAGCCGCTGCGTTACAACCAAGACATGGCGTTCGTGATCGTCCCGCCGGACCAGCGGAAGGTGGAGGTGAAGATCAGCGCCTACCCCGACGAGTCGGACCGCGGCCCGTTTCCGGTCGCGGACAACGTGCCGATCGAGGGCTGGCCGGCGTCGTTTCGCCGGGACCCCGCGCTGCGCGCCCTGACGCTGCAAGACGTGCAGCGCGGCAAGCCGTCGCTCGACGCCGACCGCCACGGCATCGTGCTCGACCCGGCGAATCGCAGGCTGTACGAGTTCTACAGGCTGACGCGCACCGACGTCGGCTGGACGGCGGAACAGTCGTCGGTGTTCGATCTGGCGTCGAACAAACTGCGCCCGGACGGCTGGACTTCGTCCGACGCGGCCGGATTGCCCATCTTGCCGGCGATCGTTCGGCACGACGAACTGAAGCGCGGCGTCATCGACCATGCCTTGCGGTTCACCGTGCGACGGTCGCGGCGAGCCTACGTGTACCCGGCGACCCATTTCGCGAGCCGGCTGACCGACGAGAACCTGCCGCGCATGGGCGAGCGGTTCCGGCTGCGCAAGGACTTCGACACGTCGTCGTTCTCGCGCGAGGTGCAAAGCATCCTCGTCGCGCTGAAGCGTTACGGCATGTTCGTCGCCGACAATGGACTCGATTGGGCGATGTCGGTGTCGGCCGACGACCGTGTGCCCGTGCTGCACGACGAACTGCGGCGCGTGAAGGGATCGGACTTCGAGGTCGTGACCGCGCCTGCGGGGTACGTTCCACCCCGATGACTCGGGGTAGGGCCAGACGAGGTTCCAATGAGGCGATTCAAGTGGATCGAGTGGAATCTGCAGAAGATCGATGCACATCACCTGTCTGCCGAGGAGGTGGAAGCGGCCTTTGACCGTGTCTATCAACTGGTGGGACGAAGCGACGGGTCGTTTGAAATGTTCGCCGAAACGCCGGCGGGGCGTCGCATTTGGGTGATATGGCGTTATGATAGAGACGAAGAACAGCCGTTTGACGTGATCGATGAGTTGGAACGGTTCCAGTATTTGTCATCACTGCGTATTGAGGCCCTCGACCATGCCCACTGTCAGTCCAGATGAACGGAGCGCCGAGCGGCGTCTCCTTGATGATGAGATCGCCGCCGAGAAGTACCTGCCACCGCTCAAAGTGTCGCCAGGCGCCACACCGGAGCCAGCCGAAGCATTCCTGCGTCGGCGTCGGCGTCGGCGTCGGCCTCAGGCCTTCCTCGGAGTCGTCGAGAAAGGATTGATTCGTCCCGTGGACCCCGACGTGCGCCTGCCCGAAAACGCAAGTGTGATCATCGTGACCGCCAGCTCCGTGGAGTAGACGCGCGCAAGGATGCGATCGTGGTGAGTGAACTCAACCATCGACGACGAATCTCGACGAAGTGCGCGTCACTCGAAGTGGAACGACTGGAGTGCCGCAGATTGCCTGGCGGGCTGCCGGTGCTCGACGTTCCGCCGCTCGCGCGCGAAACGGTGATTGACGCGGCGGACGACGGTTACACGTCGGCAGCAGCGACCACCAAGAACTACTCGCGATCCAAACAACTCCAGGTCAGCGACGATCCGCTGAAATACGCGTGGCTCAAGTTTACGGTCGCCGGCCTAGCCGGGCCGATCGAACGGGCGGCTGTGCGGCTCTATGCCACGGCGACCACTACGGGCGGCGTCGATCTTTACGCCGGCGACAACAGCGACTGGACCGAAACGGCTCTGACGTGGGCAAACCAGCCGGCGACGGTCGGTGACGCGGTCGACTCGGTGAACGCGGTGCTTCGCGGAATGTGGTACGAGTGGGACGTGACGGATGTGGTTGCGGGCGCCGGCACGTACAGCTTTGCGATCCAGAGTGCGGGCGGCCGCGCACGGTTCGCCGGCGGCGAGGTCGCCGGCCGGTCGCCCAAGCTGGTGCTGGACCTGGCCGAATCGCCCGCCGGGCCGGCCAGCGTGCGGTTTGCGGTGATCGGCGACTACGGCACGGGCAGCAAGAAGGCGGGCGAGGTCGCAGAACTCGTGATGGGTTGGCAGCCCGACTTTATCATCACGACCGGCGACAACAACTACGAAGACGGCGCCGCGACGACCATCGATCGCAACATCGGCCAGTTCTATCACGACTACATCGATCCATACCGCGGCGGCTATGGGCCGGGGGCGGACACGAACCGTTTCTTCCCGTCGCTCGGCAATCACGACTGGCACGCCGCCGATGCCGCTCCGTACCGCGACTACTTCACGCTGCCGGGCAACGAGCGGTATTACGAGTTCACGTCGGGCCCGGTGCACCTGTACGCGATCGACAGCGACCCGGACGAACCCGACGGCGTCGCGAGCGACTCGATCCAGGGCCAGTGGCTCGAGGCCGCGCTCGCGGAGTCGGATTCGTGTTGGGACATCGTGTTCATGCACCACTCGCCATACGCGTCGGGCCGCTACGGTCCACACGATTGGGTTCAGTGGCCCTACGAGGCCTGGGGCGCCGACGCGGTCATGGCGGGCCACGACCACAACTACGAACGGCTCGTGATCGACGGGTTCCCGTATTTCGTCAATGGCTTGGGGGGCAAGTCGCGTTATCCATTCCTGTCGGTCCACCAGGGCAGCGCGGTGCGCTACAACGCCGGCTTTGGCGCCATGCTAGTCGAAGCGACCACGCAGAACATCTCGTATCAGTTCATCACGACGAGAGGCCAGGTGATCGACCGGTACGAGGTCGACAAGAATTGCGGGTGAAACACAGTTGGCGGCGCGGGGACTGGGTCGCGTGGCGCGCTACGAGGTTGCCGAGTCGGCCAGGACGGCTTCGGGAATGTTGGAATTGGAGTAGACGTTCTGGACGTCGTCCATGTCGTCCAGCGCTTCGACGAGGCGAAGTAGTTTGCGAGCGGTCTCTTCGTCGAGGTCGATGTAGGTGTTGGGCAGTTGCGAGATTTCGCCGCTGGTCGTGGCGATGCGGGCGGATTCGAGCGCCTTCTTGACGGCCTGAAACTGTGTGGCCTCGCAGACCACCTCGAACATGTCGTCGACGCGCTTGACGTCTTGAGCGCCGGCGTCGAGCGAGACTTCGAGCAGGCGGTCTTCGTCGACCGACTTGGCCTCGACGATGAACACTCCCATCGGCTTGAACATCCAGCCGACGCAGCCGGCCGTGCCGACCTTGCCGCCGTGCACCTCGAACGTCTTGCGCACCTCGCCGGCCGTGCGGTTGCGGTTGTCGGTGAGCGCCTCGCAGAGAACGGCCACGCCGCCCGGCCCGTAGCCTTCGTACAGCACCTCGTCGAGTTGACCGCCCTCGAGTTCGCCGGTCCCCTTCTTGATTGCGCGGTCGATCGTATCGACGGGCATGCTGACCGATCGGGCCTTGTCGACGGCGTAGCGCAGCTTCAGGTTTGCTTCGGGATCTCCGCCGCCGTGCTTGGCTGCGACGATGATGAGGCGTGATATCTTCGAGAAGAGCTTACCGCGTTTCTGGTCCGCGGCGTCTTTCTTGTGCTTGATGTTCTTTGCGTGTGAATGCCCAGCCATGCGTGCTCCTGCTTACAGCGGTTCTTTCCGCTCGCGCTTGATCTCGCCGGGGTTGTCTTTCTGTTCCTCGAGGTTCTTGAGCTTCTGTTTGATCTCCTTGAGCCGCTGTTCTTCACGGCGCGGCCCCTCGGCGGCCTCGAGTATCTTCTGTGCCTTGAGCCAAAGGTCTTTGGCCTTGGCGGTCTGTTTGAGCCGCATGTACACGTCGCCGAGATGATCGACGATGGTGCCGTCCTCGGCGCCTTCGTCCACGGCGATCGCTTCCTCGAGGAACTTGGCCGCCTCTTCGGGCCGGCCGAGTTTGTAGAGCACCCAGCCCATGCTGTCGAGGTAGGCCGCGTTCTTTTCCGGTTCGCCCGGATCGCGCTCGGCGGCGTAGCGATCGAGCGCCTTGCGGATCATCTTCTCAGCCTGTTCCAGGTTCTTGCCCTGGTCGGCCCAGAGGTAGCCGAGGTCATTGTTGGCCGCGGCGTCGTCGGGATGTTCCTTCAAGATCTGCTCGAGCGCCTGTTCCGACTTCTCCATCTCGCCGGTTTGCACGTAGACGTTCGACAGCATGTATCGCACCCGGCGGACGACCTCTGCGTTGTCGGCGAAGTCCTTCAGAATCTGGTCGTATTTCTCGATGGCCTTCTGATACTGACCGGAGTGTGTGAGGACCCAGGCCAGCGTGCTGTGCCCCTCTATTTCTTGTGGGTCAATCTCGATGGATTTGTTGGCGCTGGCGATTGCCGCGTCGGTGTGGCCTCCCATTTCGAGGACCGAGGCGAGACTGCGGTGCAGGAAGGCGAGGTTCGGCCGCTCTTCGAGGCAGAGTCGCAGGAACTCGGCCGCGGCGTCGTAGTCCTTGACGTTTTGTGCCACCTGGGCTACGAGAAACCTGGCGCCGAGGTTCAGTTTCTTCGGGCCTTCCGCATGAATCTGCCGCGCGGTTTCGATGACGCGCTGAGCGGTTTCGGGGTCGGCCGACAACCCCTTGAGTTGCTCGCTCACCGAGTCGGCCGCGCCGGCCTGGCCTTCCCAGTTCTTTTGCAGGGCCTCGCCCAACAAAAGAATCAGGTCGCGCAGCCGATCTTCTTTCTGGTAGATGCCTGCGAGCGACTTGTAGATGCGGCCGTCGGGCGGATCCTTCACGACGGCGAGGTAGATCGCCTTGGCCTTTTCGGTGTCTCCGGCTTTTTCGTACAGCGTGCCGAGCAGATACTGGAGCCCCTTGTTGAACCTGTCCTTCTCGGCGGCAGCCTGGACGCGCGGCAGCACCTCGTCGGATCGGCCGAGCTTTTCCATCACCTGCGCGAGCAACTCGTAGGGCTGGCTGCCGTGCGGGGTTTCCTTCTCCAGGAACTTTTCAAGGTGTTCGAGCGCCGGCGCGTACTTCTCCTGGTCGATGTAGACCTGCGAGATGTTCAGGTCGAAGCGGCCGCGGCGCGGGGCCGACGCCTGGGCGGACCGGAAGGCCCGCAGCGCGTCGTCGTATCGTTTGGCCTGGCGAAACACGTGGCCGAACTGTTCGTAGGTTTGCGCTCGGTTGGCCAGGAACGGCGGCGGGTTGCGCAGCGTATCGAGGCCGTACTGATCGGGATGGTCGATCGCCTCCATGACGTCGAGGAACGCCTCGGCCGCCTCGTCATGGTTTCGCATGCGAGTTTGGATGAGGCCGATCTTGAGCTTGAGCACGACGGCCATCGGGTGTTTCTGGGGCAGCTTCGAGCTGGCGACGGCCCGTTTGTACAGACCGAGTGCGGCGTCGGCGTCGTCCTCTTCGAGCGTTTCGCCGAGTTGGCCGAGCAGTTCGTAATCGTCGGGCGCGACGTCGACGGCCTTGCGCAGATACTTGATCGCGTCTTGCGGCCGTCGGGCCACGCTGCACACCTTGATGATCGACTTGTAGAGCTTCACACTCTTGGGATCGTGCTCCAGGGCCTTGCGGTAGGCCTCGATCGCGTCGGGCCAGCGATACTCGGTCTCGTACCAGACGCCGACGCAGTAGTGCTTGATGGCCTCGAGCTTCCGCGTGTCTTCCATGGTTCGCGGCCGCAGCGGCACGAACGGCTCGGCAGGCTCCTCGCCGGTGATCAAGAAGTGCCGCGACTTGTCGTCCGGCTGACTCTTCGTCTCATTGCCCCAGGAGCTGCCTGTGGGCAGTGCGATCGCAAGCTGGGTTGCGAGCAGAACGACGGCGAAACGGATGTTGATCATACGGGCCTCCTTATGAGTCGCGCGTTGGCGCGGCTGCATCTTATCACCGGCCTCGAAATGTTGCCAAGCCGAGCCTCGGTGAGGTGGGCGGACGTGTTGGTCGTCGGCATCGTGGCGTGCGGCGCCGCGCCTTGTGTTTTGCTCGCACCGACTACTTTGCCTTGGCCCGCGCGCGTGCGGGCTTTGACTTGGCCTTTCGCTTGGCGCGACGTTGGGCGGCGGCGGCTTCTTGTTCGGCGACGCGGCGCTGGCCGGTGGGGCAGAGTTCCAGCAGGCAGCATCCCTTGCAGTGCGGTTCGGCGGCAGTGCACCGGTCGCCGGCGAACTCGGAAATCACGTGGCAGAATTCAAAGCTCTTTGCGCGTGGGATGCGGCGGGCCAGGCTGGCGGACAGTTCTTCGGCGGTGTGTTTTTCGTCGATGACGCCGAGTCGTGTGAATACCCTCACGGCTGCGGTGTCGAGCGGCATGGCCGTGCCGCCGAGGCCGTCCCGAATCACGCGCGAGACCAGGTAGTCGGAGACGTGCGGCATCTTCTCGAACTTGGCGGCGACCTCCTTCATCGGGATCTTCTGCCAGGCTTCGAGGTCGAATCCGTAGGTCGACTCGAAGATGTACTTAAGGCAGGCCTTGAGCCGGTAGGCCCGCTGTTCGGGGTTAGGCAACTCGCCGAGGTGTTCTTGCAGTTCGGCGCCGGCGCTGACGCGCACTTCGTTCCAATCGAAGTAGTTCTTCTTGAGCGACTGGAAGACGGCGTCGGCTTGCTCGGTCGTGGCGCCGTCGGTCAGTACGGCCATGATCAACTCTTCGAGCACGGGCAGCGTCTCACGCTTGCCCGGTGCGTCGTATTGCTTGCGCAAAACGGCAAACACTTTCTCGACGACGGCTGCTTTGTTGGAACTGGACATCGTGTTTATTGACCATCCTGTGTGCGAATCGCGCGACACACGCCGCGGCCTACTCGTTCACATCGTTCTGTGTTTCGGGCGGCTCGGCCGAGCGCGGGGCGACGCTGGTGGCCATTGCCTGGTCGATGAGTCGCGAGATTTCGATGCTCTTCTTCACGCTTTCATCGACCACAAAGTGAATGACCGGGGTCCAGCGAGTCTGGAGTCGGTCGGCGATCTTGCCCTGCAGGAACCCGCGGCCGTGTTCGAGACCGTGCATCGTTAGCTTCTGCTGCTTGGCGTCGCCCATGAGCGACACGTAGATTTTGGCGTTGCGTAGGTCGCCGGCGACTTCGACGCGGATGACCGTGACCCCCTGAACGCGCGGGTCCTTCATCTCGAACAAGATCGCCTGCGCAACAACCTCGCGAATCGCCTCGGCCACTCTTTCCAATCTGCGTTCGGCCACTCTGTTCAAACCTCCAACTCATAATCGAGCAGTTGGGCAACTGGGTGACTGCGCACCGCGTTGACCACCTGGGCGAGCACCTGTTGTGCGAATCGCCTGTCGCTGGTGATGATGGCGACGCCTAGCACGGCGGTCTGGTGCGAATCCTGTTCTTCCAACTCGGCGACCGACACGTTGAAGGCGTTCCTGAGTCGGTCCTTGATCGAGCTTATCACTCGTCGCTTTTCCTTCAGGCTTCGCGACTCGCGGACCATCAACCGCAACTTCACGGTCCCAACGATCACAGCGTTCTTTGCGTCTCCTGTATCTTGTAGACCTCGATGACGTCGCCTTCCTTAAGGTCGTCGTATCCGGCGATCTTGATGCCGCACTCGTAGCCTTCGCGCACTTCACGCACGTCGTCTTTGACTCGCTTCAGGCTGCCGATGTTCGCTTCCTTGCCCGAACCGGGTTCGGGGTAGATGACACGGCCCTCGCGGATCAGCCGGACCTTGCCCGACCGTTCGACCGTACCCTGCAGCACGCGGCAGCCGGCGACGGCGCCGACTCGCGACAGTTTGAACACCTGCTGCACCAGCGCGCGGCCGAGTTCCACTTCGTTGCGTTCGGGCGTGAGCATGCCCTCGAGCGACTTCTTAATCTCGTCGGTCAGTTGATAGATGATCTCGTAGCGGCGAATCTCGACGCCCTTCTCTTCGGCCAGCGCGCGGGCCCGTTCGTCGGGCACGACGTGGAAGCCGACGATGACGGCGTCTGAGGCGTCGGCCAGGATCACGTCGCTCTCAGTGATTCCGCCGACCGAGGCGTGCAGCACGCGCACGGCCACCTCGGAATGCTCCAGCTTGGTCAGTTCCTTGTTGATCGCTTCGAGCGACCCGCGCACATCGGCGCGTAGGATCAAGCGCAGCTCCTTGACCTGATCCTCGGTCATACGGCTGAACAGAGTTTCGAGCGTGACGTGCCGAGTCTGACTGAGCGACTCGGCGCGTTGGCGATTGCGCCGCTGTTCGGCGACAGTGCGCGTCTTGTCGAGGTCGTCCATCACGAGGAACCGGTCGCCCGCGGCGGGCACGACGTCGAGTCCGGAGACGACCACTGGCGTGGCTGGTCCGGCGTCTTTCACGGGCCGGTCGTGGTCGTCGAACATTGCCTTGACGCGGCCGTACGAGTTGCCGCACAGCACCAGGTCGCCGCGCCGCAGCGTGCCTTCGCGGACCAGCACCGTCGCCAACACGCCGCGCGTCTCGTGCAACGACGCTTCGAGGCATGTGCCGGCGGCCGCTTTGTCCGGGTTCGCCTTCAGGTCGTGCAGCTCGGCGGTGACCACGATCGTCTCGAGCAGCTTGTCGAGTCCACGGCGGGTGACAGCGCTCGTCTCGACGAACTCGATGTCGCCGCCCCACTGCACCGGCAACAGGCCGAGCGACGAGAGTTGCTGCATGAGGCGGTTTGAGTTCGCCTGGGGCAAGTCGATCTTGTTCATCGCGACGACAATCGGGACGCCGGCGGCCTTGGCGTGGCTGACGGCCTCTTCGGTCTGCGGCATCACGCCGTCGTCGGCGGCCACGACCAGCACGACCACGTCGGTCACGTGGGCGCCGCGCGCCCGCATCGCGGTGAACGCCTCATGGCCGGGCGTGTCCAGGAACGTGACCCGCTTGCTGTTGTGTTCGACCTGGTACGCGCCGATGTGCTGAGTGATGCCGCCCGATTCGCTCGCGACCACGTTGCTCTTGCGCAGTGCGTCGAGCAGCGACGTTTTCCCATGATCGACGTGGCCCAGAAACGTGACCACCGGCGGCCGCGTTTGCAGGTCTTCGGGACGGTCCTCGACCGAGGCCGCCACCTGCTGCTCGATGTCTTGCGCCTTCCTGATTTCCAGATCGACGCCGAACTCCATCGCGATCAGGTGGGCCGTGTCGTCGTCGATTGCCGAGTTGATATTGACCATGACGTTCATCGACATCATGAGCTTGCGCAGGATGTCGTTGGCCTTGATGCCAGCGGTCTCGGAAAGGGACCGGACGGTGACCGGCGACTGCAACACGAGATGGGCCGGTCGGGCGACGCCGGCGCCTGCCGCGGCCATTCGGTTGCGAATGCGCTGGCGACGCGAAACGGCGGGCTCCGGCTCGTCGTCGATCAGCGTTCGCGTGAGATCCTCACCTTCGCCCGGCTGCTTGCGTTCGACGGCACGTCGTCCGCGGCGCTTCTGCCGTTCCTCGCGACCGGCCACGGCACCGGCGCGATGCCCGTGGTGACGCGCTTCCTCGTCCCCTTCCGCTTCCGCGACGCGAGCGGGCTTGCCCTTGATCGGTCGCCTGGCGGGAACTTCACCAGGTGGTCTTCCTGGTGTCGCGGGGGCAGCTCTCGGGCCGGTCGGTTTCGCAGCGGGCTTGGCCTCGGCCGCCGGCGCGGCGGGCGCGGCCGGTTTGGCCGGCGCGGTCGGTGGGACGGCCGGGGCGGCGGGGCGGTCTTTCTCTTTCGGAGTGACTCGCAGCGCCGCGGGCGAAAGCGACATGAGCGGCTTCTGGGCCTTGGGCGGTTCCGGAGCGGCCGGCTCAGGCTTCAGCGGCGCGAGCGGTTTGAGCTGCGGCGCGCGGGCGATCATGCGGGGGACCGGTCGGCCCTTCGGTCTCGTGGCGGGGACGTCGCCTGTTTTCTTTGGCTCCTCGGCCGGCTTGGCAGGTCGCCCCAACTCCGGCACCTTGCCAGCGATGCCGCTGGCGGGAATGTAGTCCTCGCGGCGGATCGGCGTCGCCGTGGGGGGCGCGCTCGATCCGGTCGGCCCGGTTGCGGCTGGCGTCGCGCGGACGCCGCGGTTTTTCATCGCCGCAAGCAGGCGCGCCGCATCCTCCTCGGAGATCGCACTCATGTGATTCTTCACGTCGATTCCGAGTTGCGCGCAGACGTCCACCAAGTCTTTGCTATCGACATTCTGATCGCGCGCCAGTTTGTAGATGCGAACCGACACCAAAGGACTCCTACGGCTAGATTATCCGGGCTGGGTGCTGGTATGGGGCAGGCCTATCGACTCGATGCCTTAGGGCGTCTGACCCTCCGCGTCTCCAGTTGCCGTCTGTTGCTCTTGCACTTCGGCATCGTCGACCGGTTCCCCGTTGCCAGTTTCCGGCGGTGCGTCGGCGGCGGCTGGTTCGGCTTCGGCAGCAGCCGCGGGTGCAGTCTCATCGGGCGGAGACTCGGCGGCGGCCTCGGCCTCCATGACGGCGACGGCCCTCGACCGAGGCGGCGGGGCTTCGCGACCGATCCGTTCCGCTTCGCGTTCGGCGAACTCGACGATCTCGGTCGCCTTCACTACGTCCAGTCCTTCGATCGTGGCCATTTCCTCGGGGTCCATGATCGACAGGTCGTCGAACGACAGGAATCCCTGCTCGACGAACCCATCGATGGTCGCCGGGTCGATGTTCGGTATCGTGGCGAACATGCCCTCTGCCCGCGAGATCTGCTCGTCGAGTTCTTCGGTGGTCATGATCTCGATGTCCCACCCCACGAGCTTGCTCGCCAGCCGAACGTTCTGGCCGCGGCGGCCGATCGCGAGCGAGAGTTGGTCTTCTTTCACCAGCACGATCGCGCGGCCGATCATCGCGAAGAGCATGACGTCTTCCACCTCGGCCGGCTGCAGCGCGTTGGGAATCATGACCTGCAGCGATTCGTTCCATCGCACGATGTCGATCCGCTCGCCGGCCAGTTCATCCACAATGTTCTTGATCCGCGTGCCACGCACGCCGACGCACGCACCGACGCAATCGACCTTGCTGTCGATCGACAGCACGGCGACCTTCGAGCGATAGCCGGCCTCGCGCGCCAGGGCGCGCACGTCGATCACCCTCTCGGCGATCTCGGGAATCTCCAACTCAAAAAGGCGTCGCACGAAGTCGGGATGAGTGCGAGACAGAATCAGCTTCACTCGCTGGTTGGTCTTGCGCACGTCGACCAGCACGGCCCGAATGCGTTCGCCGACATGATGCGTTTCGCCGGGAATCTGTTCGCTACGCGGCAAGATCGCCTCGGTCTTGCCCAGGTTGATGGTGATCGCGCCGCCATCGAGTCGCTGCACGGTGCCGTGGACGATCTCGCCGACGCGGGCGGCGTACTCGTCGTACACCGAATCGCGTTCGGCCTCACGAATCTTCTGGATGATGATCTGCTTGGCCGTCTGAGCGGTGATGCGGCCGAGAACCTCGGGCGAGAATGCGGCCCCGTTGTGCGTTGCCGATACGGAACCGGTCTCGCGGTCGATCGTAACGGTGACCTCGTCGGTTTCGGGGTAGTGTTTCTTGGCGGCCGACAGCAGGGCCATTTCGATACCCTGGAAGACAATCTCCTTGTCCACGTTCTTGTCGCGGTGGATGCTGTCGACCAGTCGCAGTACTTCGCCGTTCATACGTTGTGGTCCCCCGGACCTCAGTGTCCATAGAAACAAAAAAGTGGGAGCAAGTCCCACTTTCGACGCGCCAAACTCGGGCCGTACCCGCGTCGAGCCTCCTCTAGCCACTGGGGCCGCCTTCGGTCCGCCGCACGTCTAACCCAGAGCACACGCTGGACATAGGGGTCTGGCACATGTTAGATGCCAACTCCACGATCAAGCCGTCTCATGGTCCGACTCCCAATCAACAAACATGCGTTATCGACCGCCAAAGGCGATACTCTCCATAGCCCCCGACGACAACCGCCGCACGCCGTTATCGACGTCGCAGCCGGTCTAACCGTCGAGCCGTCCGATGCAATCCCAACCGCAAGCCTAAGTTATAGTCTGCTTGGCTGTTGCGGCTGAGGAATAGTACTGAGGTCGGCTAGGGGTGTCAAGGTGGGACTTGAGAGACGGCGAAGCGCACGACAACCGAAATGACCGCGCCCTGGGCTTGAAGGTTCCTGCCATACATCTATAATCCGCGCGCTCTGATCGGAACCGGAACAGCCCCGTTGTCCGCGCGAACGCGCTCAGCGGCGGCCCTGCGCGTCGGCCGAAGTGAGGAGGCATCATGCTCGCGGATGTTCATTTCAATGTGCGGTTTGCCACGATCGCCGTTGGGATTTGGGCGGCGGTCTCGATCCCAGCAACGCTCGCCGCGCAAGACCGCGACGCGTCGTCGCCTCGTCCAGCCCGAAGGGCGGCCGAGGCCGAGTGGCAGTCGGCTGGCGGCAAATCTCGCGATGCCACGCAGCCCGAGACGGCTCGTCGAGCCACCGAACGGTCAGATCGCCTGCCGTCCGGCAGCCGATCGCGCGAATCGGTCGAGCCGAACGACGATCGAGACAGCCAGACCGCCGGCGCCGATCAGGTGTGGCGCGATTACAACCTGGCGCCATACACGATGCGATTGACGTCGGCCGAACGGCCGGAGCGAGCGGTCGTCGACTGGATCATGCACGAGACTGGCCAAGAGACCTGGCATGGCGAAGACCCAGCCGTGCTCTGCACGTCGCGCGGCCGGCTGCGGGCGTTTCACCGACCGGAGGTGCAAGACCAGGTCGCCGAGATCGTCGATCGCTTCGTGCGGCCCATCCAATCAACCGTCTCGGTCGACGTCGATATCGTCGTGACGACCGACCTGAACTGGCGCAACGGACTGTCGCACCTGCTCAAGCCCGTTGCGATCGGCGAAGACGGGCAGCACATCTGGTTCATCGCTCGCGAGGACGCTTCGTTGGTTCGCGAGCGGTTGCGAGCGGTTCGCGGCGCGACGTTCTTGGTCGAGCGTCACGTCGCGGCGTCGAACGGCGCGCCAACGTTTGTCGAAACCGACCGCCCGGTGAATTACATCTCCAGCCTGGAACTCGCCAGCGGCTCATACATCGGCTACCAGCCCGTCGTCAGCAAGCTGCACGAGGGGCTGCGCTTCGCGTTCACGCCGCTCTGGGCCGGCGACGGCACGCACGTCGACCTGAACTTGAAGCTCACGACGCGTGCCGTGCGTAAACTGCATCACGCTCAGAGCGTCGCCCCGCTGTCGACCGGAAACCAGACCACGACCGTGCAAGTACCTGAGGTTTCGGCCACGTTGCTGGAGCGGACCGTGCGATGGCCGGTCAACCAGAGCATGCTCATCAGCGCCGGGCTGCAACCTGCCGGTCTGTCCGCGTCGCGCGGCGGCCTGCGCCTCACCACGCCCGTGCAAGAAATGCTGATCTTGGCCGAGGTCGATCCGCCGAGTCTCGTCCGGACGACGAAACGCCCCGGCGAGTCCGACCCGAGGTGATCGCACACTGCCTACACGCGGGTCGGCATCCTCAGGAAGACCGCTGCGGCCACTAGGCCGGCCGCCATTTTTACGATCGTCCCGAATCGACCCGGCGGCAACGCGCGATTCACGCGCTCTTGCAGTCGCCACGACAACGAGGCGGTGCGGCCTCTCATCGAAGACAATCTCGCCGCGGCGTCGTCTGAACCTGGTGCGCCCGATCGGGCACGCCCGCAGAGTTGCAGGCTCAATAGCCCCACCAAGAGCGAGCCGGCTACGATGAGTAGCGTTCGGCCCCGGATTCGACGGCGGCTGCGACTGGCCGCGGCACGCTCGGTCTCGACTGGATCGGTCAGCTCGTAGTCAGCCTTCAGCAACCACCTCATGACTTCACCTCCCCGGCCAGGGACGCCGGTCCAGGATCAGTCGCGTCGAGTTGCACGGAGTGGCAAGTCCGCAGAATGCGAGCGACGATTCGCGTGGATGGCGTGGCCTGGTCGCCAGAATGAAATGCGGATGGGTTCGCTCACTCAACGCTCGTCGCCGTTCTCCTTCTTCGTCCGATCAAGTCTAGGTCACCGTTCGGGCGGCGCCAAACAGCGAGCGATCAGCCGTCGGCAATCAGCCAGCCGCTGACGTCGGCCGAGACGGCCGCTAGATTGGAACCTAAATAGCCTTGCACGATTCTGGGACAGTAGCCCGACGCGCCAGCGACGGAGCA
>DAIOWH010000010.1:0-71849 GCA_036758585.1 Planctomycetia bacterium | reverse complement strand
TCAATCCTTCTCGCACCCCTTCCTGCCGACCCTCCTGCCGACCTTCCTGCCGACCTTCCTGCCGACCTTCCTGCCGACCTTCCTGCCGACCTTCCTGCCGTCCCTCTTCGCGCGCCAGCCGCTCAAAGCTTGTCACGTACGGCATACGTCGTTCCTCCTCAAATCGGTGGATTTCGTCGCGAAACGATTGCTCCAGCTCGGCCGGCAAGACCAGCATCCAGTCGATCAGCCAGCACAACTGCCGGATCTGCTCGGCGTTCAGCCCGCGCTCGTACAGTCCCTTTATCAACCGCAGTTTCTGCTGTCGGCGGGCCGATGGCTGCTTGCGGGTGTCGAGTGCCGTCAAGTTTGCCAGCACGACCGCGGCAAACGGATTCGCCGAGCGCTCGAGCCCCGCGACACTTTCCCGGTAATCCAGCAACTTGACTATCGGGAATCGGATGCCCATCGAGCAACCCCAGTTCTCGTACTCGAAGTGGTCCGGCCGCCAGTTCGGCTGATCGTCGCACAGCACCGCCATGCTTACGACCGGCCGGCGATACCGATCGTAGATGCGATAGCTGTACACGAACATCCGCTCGGCAAACTCTCGCTCCCGCTGTCCTTGCACTTCAATGTGAATGAGCAGCCACGCCTCACGGCCGTCCTTCCGCCACACCTTGAACAGCTTGTCGGCGAGTCGCCGGCCCACGCGCGCGTCGCGCACGAGCTGTTGCAGTTCCTTGTCGAGGCTCACGTAGCCGCGCTTCCAGTCAATTCCCTCGTGGACGCGCGGAAAAAAGAACTCCAGAAACGGGGCGAGGAATAGTTCCAACGCCTCTTTCCACGGGCTGTCGAGTTCATCCGGTTGCTCGCTGGAATCCATGTTTCAGAAATCAAACTGGTCGATATTCTCCTTCGTGAACACAAAGGGCTCACCGAGCAGGATGTTGTCACCGCGGATCGTGACGTTCCCGAGTCGGCCGGCCTTGAACGAATCCGCGCCGGGCTGAAGCGAGCCGTTGCCGACCGCGTGGGCCGCGTAGATCGTGAGGTAGCCGAGGTCGATCGTCTTCCAGAGGATGACGCCGGTCGTGATGCCGTCGTGAACGTAACGTTTGTTGTCGTTGGGCAGGCCGAGGCCGAGCACTTTCACGTCGGTGCGGCCGGATTGCTTGACGGCCTCGGCCGCGCCGGGGACCGCGGGCGAGCAGATGGCCATGAGGAGTTTCACGTCGGGATGGGCGTTCATGATCGCGGTGGCCTCGTTGAACGCCTTGTCTTTGAGATCGTCGCACGGGCGCAGGACGGCCATCGCCACGTCGGGATATTTTTCCGCGCGACGCGCTTCGATGTTCTTCTGCCACTCGATCATGTTCGCCGCCGTGAGCGACGCGGTGATGATGGCGAACTGGCCCTTGCCTTCGAGCACCTTGGCCGCTTCGTCCATGAGCAAGTAGCCGATCCCTTCCGGCGTGGCCTGGTTCACCAGAAAGTCCCGCGCGTCCGGCTCGGCGTCGGCGTCCCACGTGATGACCTTGATCCCCTTCTGCCGGGCCTTGCGCAGTGCGGTCGAAATCCCGCCGCGATTCTCGACCGCCACCGCGATCACATCAACGCCGCGCGTGATCCACGTTTCGACGATCTCGTTTTGCTTGGCCGGGTCCGGTTCCGTCGGACCATCCCAAAGGAGCTTCACGCCGAGTTCCTTCGCCGCTTCGTCCGCGCCTTTTTTGCAGGAAATGAAGTACGCATTTCCTTTACTCTTGGGCATCAATGCGATCGTCAGTTGTTTACCGGCAGTCTTGCTCGAAGACGAGCCGGCGGACGCACTCGATCCTTGCAGAACTGGAGTTTTCGTCTCGGCCGGGCCACAGCCGGCGAACAGCACGCAGAGCGCGACCGAGATCTTGAGGGTGGTTTTCATGGTCGTGCGATCTTAGCACGCCCGAGTCGCTCGGAGAATAGTCGGGCGACCGCTTCGCCGGAGAGCACGACCAGGAGCAACGCGCCGGTCAGGATGCCGGCCAGTTCGCTCGGCTGATCGGAGAGCGTGAGACCAACCTTCAGCACTGCGAGCACGACGACACCGAGCAGCGTACCGTGGACGGTGCCCGTGCCGCCGAAGATCGAGGCGCCGCCCAGCACGACGGCGGTGATAGCGAGTAACTCGTAACCTGTTCCCGCGTCCGCTTTCGCCTGCCCCACTCGCGCGACGTAGATGAGAGCCGCCAGCGCGGCGACGGCGCCGGCGAACACATATGCCAACGTCAGTCGCCGCTCAACCGGGATTCCGGCGTACCGCGCGCCCTCGGGCGAGAAACCGATCGCGCGAAACGCGCGGCCGAATGTCGTTCGATGAACCATCAGCCACACGCCGACCGCGACCGCCGCGAAGATCGGCACTTGAGCACCCTCGCCGAGAAACAGGAACGACTCCGGGAAGCCGGTGAAATTGTCCACGCCCCGCGTGATCGCCTCGGCCAGGCCGCGGAACAGAGAGAATGAGCCGAGCGTGACAATGAGCGGCGGCAAGCGCAATCGCGTGATGAGCAGCGCGTTCAGACCGCCGCCCGCCGCGCCAATCGCGAGCGTACAGGTAGCCGCGATCCACGGGGACAATTCCGCGTCACGCCAAAGCTTGCCGAAAAGTATCGCGCACAGCCCGAGCAATGATCCGACTGAGAGGTCGATTCCGCCGGTCAGGATGATCGGCGTCATGACCAGCGCGAGTAGTCCGATCTCCGTACTGAGCCGCAGAATCTCGAACGCGTTGCCCGTGGTGGCGAAGTTCGCCCCCGTGCGGCTGAAGATGAGGACCTCGACGAGCAGGACGATCGCCAGCAGCGGCTCGGAGCGATAAAGCTCGAACCTGCGGGCTACGTTGATCGCGCGGACGATTCCCTCGCTGGCGCGTCGGGCTACGGTGTGTAGGCGGCTCACGTGCGACTCCCTTCCTTCGCCGAGCGCCAGCCGTCGGCGGCAACGGCCAGCAGGATGATCGAGCCTTGAATCGCCTTCTCCCATTGGGGCGGGGCCTTCAAGAACACCAACGCCGGCGCGATGCATGACAAGAGCAGCACTCCGGCGAGCACTCCCCACAATTTGCCGCGTCCGCCGGAGATCGCGACGCCGCCCACGACCGCGGCTGCGATCACCTGTAGTTCGAGCCCCTGACCCGTCTTCGGATCGACATCCGGAAACCGGATCGCGTTCAAGAGCGCGGCCAGCCCGGTGAACGTGCCCATCAGCACGAACACGCAGAACGTGACCAACCGCGGGCGAATACCCGCCAGCCGCGCGGCCTCGGCGTCCGACCCGACCGCATAGACAAACCGTCCTCCGCTGAGATGCTTCATCGCGAACACGACCAGCAGAAACACCGTCGCCGCGGTGGCGAGCAGCAAAGCCTGACCGGCCGCCTGAGTGAGTCCGAACCACTGAAAGTCACGCGGCAAATCTCGAACGAATGCACCCTCGCGCCACCAGCGCAGCAGCTCGCGCCAAGTCACCATCGTCGCCAGCGTCACGACAATCGACGGCAGCCCCAGCCCGGCGACCATCACTCCATTGAACGCACCGAACGTTGCGCCGCTGAGAATCGCCACGCCCGCGACGGCTGCCATCGGCCACTCTGCGCCAGCCGCAAGTCCGGCCAGAATACTGCACAGCGCGAACTGCGAGCCGATCGAGATATCGATGTGCCGACAGGTGATCACGAGCGACATGCCGCACGCCGCGATGAGCACGGGGGCCGCCGTTGTCAGGATCGCGATGAGCTGATTTGGCTTGAAGAACTCCGGGGCGAGGGCGGCGAGCGCGAGCAGCAACACTACGAGCGAAACGGCGACTGACCATTCGCGAAAGTACTGCTTCATGCCGCACCTTGCGTGGTCGCTTGTCCAAGCGCCGCTGCCATGACGAGGTGCGCCGTCGCGTCCGCCGCATCGGACATGGCGACGACCGTGCCGCCGCGCATCACCGCGATGCGGTCGCTCATACCGAGCACCTCGGGCAGGTCGGACGAGATCATCAAGACCGCAAGCCCGCTGGCGGCGAGGTGTCGGATGATTCTGTGGATTTCCGCTTTGGCGCCGATATCGACGCCTTGCGTGGGCTCGTCGAGGATTAGCACTCTTGGCTTCGTGGCCAGCCAGCGGGCCAGCGCGACCTTCTGCTGATTGCCGCCGGAAAGCGAGTGGGTTGGGGCATCGACAGTGGTCGTTTTCACAGCCAGGTCGCGACAATACTCGCTGGCAACTTGTCGTTCGGTGCTGAACCGCAGCCAGCTTCGCGGAAACAATCGCGGGAGAATCGCCAGGGTGATGTTCGCCGCGACGGGCAACTCGAGAATCACTCCGTGCCGCCGCCGGTCTTCGGGCAGGTAGCCGATTCCTGCCGCGAGCGCGTCGCGCGGCGAACGGATGACGAGCGGCACACCATCGAGCACGATTTCGCCGGCGTCCGCAGGCGTGATGCCGAACAAGATGCGGGCGAGTTCGGTTCGCCCCGCGCCGACGAGGCCGGCCACGCCGAGTACTTCGCCGGAGCGAACGTGGAGTGTGACGTCGTGAACACCGGACGCGCGACAGCCGACGCCGCTCAGCGACAGGACTGCCGCGCCGGGTGGCCTTTCGGACGGCCGGAAGATGGTCGAAATCTCGCGGCCTACCATCAACTTGATCAGATCGGTCTCACCCACCGCCGAGACGGGATGGCTGCCGACGCTCTCACCGTCGCGCAATACGGTGACGCGGTCCGCGATTGCGAAGATCTCGTCCAGGCGATGCGAGATGTAGATGACGCCCACGGCGTGCGAACGCAGTTCGCGGATGACGCCGAAGAGCAATTGAACTTCCTGCTGTGTGAGCGATGCGGTCGGCTCGTCCATGATCATGATCCGCGCGCCGGCCCCGAGTGCGCGGGCGATCTCGACAAGTTGTTGCTCGGGCATCGAGAGCCGCCTCACTTCCGCGTCTGGATCGATGTGCGCGCCGATGCGCTGCAGCAGGTCTCGCGCTCGGCTGCGTCGCTCGCCCCAGCGGACGCGGCGCGCCGGCCGTGGCCGCTCCAAACCAAGCGCGATGTTTTCTGCCACCGACAGGTCGGGGAAGAGGGCAGGTTGTTGATAGATGGCAGCGACGCCCAGAGCGTGGGCCGACGCGGGAGTGAGCCGGTGCTCGACATGCCCGCCGATTGCGATGTCGCCGCCGTCCGGCTGGTGTGCCCCCGTGATCAATTTGATGAGCGTCGACTTTCCAGCGCCATTTTCACCCAGCAGCGCGTGCACCTCACCAGCGCACAACGAGAGCGAAACTCCTCGGAGCGCTCGCACGGCCCCAAAGTTCTTGATGACGTTGTTGACTTGGAGCAGCGGCGCGTGCATGGTCATGGGAAATCGCGATTACGGCGAAATCATACACCGGCTCGTGTGCTTCTCAAAGCGAATGTTGGCCGCGGGCCGAACCCGCTGTCGCCGTGCGCTGTCGATGGAGGCGGACAGATTGTCCGCTCGTCGCTCGCGCTCGCGACAGTCACTTGCCGGCCGTGCGAGATCGTCAATATCCGCGCCGGGCGGCCGAAGCCAGGGTTGATGCGGCAGCACCTCGCGGCAGTCATGGCGGCCGCTGAAGTGTGCGAGGCCGACGTGCAAGGTGCGTCGCTCGGTTCGACCTGGCTGGTGTTTCGGCCAGGGACGGTTAGGGCCGGCGACTACGAGTTCCGTGTCGGCACAGCGGGCAGCGCCACTCTGGTTCTGCAGACGGTGTTGTCTGCCCTCATGATGGCCGACGGGCCGTCGACGCTGGTCCTGGAGGGCGGCACGCACAATCCGCTCGCACCGCCGTTCGATTTCCTGGTCCGCACATTCTTGCCGCAACTCGCGCGGATTGGCCCGCACGTCGCTGCCGAGATCCACCGCTCGGGGTTCTACCCGGCCGGCGGCGGCCGTATGGGAGTGACAATCGAACCCGCCGCAAGGTTCCATGAGTTCCACCTTCTCGTGCGCGCCGGAACGCGCAGGGGCGTCCATGACCGCGGCGCGGGCTAGGTCGATTCGCGAGCCAGTGTCGATTCACCGGATGAATCGGATCACGGCGAGGAGCGGAGGGCGGCCTCAATCTATGAACACGAACTCGTTGAGATTAAGCAGCACGCGACACGTGTTGGCTAACCCGTGCGCCTCGGCGTAGCTCGCAAGCTGGCGGCGTTCGGTGTCGGTCGGCGGCCGGCCAGTGGCCAGTTGAAACGCCATCGAGACTTGCGAGTCGAGGTCGGCGAGCGAGCGATCTAGTTCGGCGGCGAAGTGTTTGGCCATCACGACCATGAGCTGATTATTCAGCAGGGCCAGCGACTGGAGCGGCGAGATCGTCTGGTTGCGCTTGTCCACCAGCATTGACGGGTCGGCACAGTCCATCGTGGCCATCCACGGCTGCTGCTGCGAACGCACGATGAACCGGTACACGCTGCGGCGGTGCGACCGTGGGTCGTCGGCGTTGTGCAGATGGTACTCGTAGTGCGGCGAGTGCTCGGGCCGCTCGATCACGAAATCCTGAAAACTCGGCCCGCCCATCGACAGGTCGAGCCGACCGCTCACGGCGAGCACCGCGTCGCGAATCGCCTCGGCCTCGAGCCGGCGGCGGTTCATGCGCCACAAGTAGCGGTTGTCGGCGTCCAATGATTCTGGATCGCCGGTGGCTGATGGCTGATGGCTGACTGCTGATCGCTGACTGCTCGCTTGCCGGTACGTCGCGCTGGTGACGATTAGTCGGTGCAGATCCTTCAGCGACTGGCCACCGTCGCGAAACTCGGCGGCGAGCCAATCGAGCAGTTCGCCGTGAGTCGGTGGCTGGCCCATGCGGCCGAAGTCGTTGGGCGTGTCGACGATGCCGCGACCGAAGTGATAGAGCCAGGTGCGGTTGACGATCGATCGCCAGGTGAGCGGGTTGCGTGGTTCGATGAGCCATCGAGCCAACGCGGCACGGCGGTCGCCTTCGGTGTGGTCGGCCGCAAGGTTGAACCGGGCCGGCAGCACGGCGAGCGCGTGCAGTGCGCCGGGGCGGGCTTCGTGCATCGGCCGCAGGACGTTGCCGCGGCTAAGCACGTGGATCGGGCGCGGCTTGCCGCCGGCGGGTCCGGTGCCGACGAAGTTGCCACTGCCGTGATGCACGGCTCCCGCGTAGACCATCATTGGCGGCGGCAACTTGGCGAGGGCCGCACTGGTCTCAGTGAGCGCTCGCGAGACGGCCTGGTGTTCCGTCCGCGTGGGTTTGTTCACGGTGCGGTCGATCAGCTCTTGTCGCCGCGCTTTGAGCCGCTCTAGTTCCGCGGGCGTGGAGGTGCTGCTCGCGAAGAAGATGCCGTCGACGAGGTTCCTTCGCGACCAGCGTGGCAGGGCCTCGATCGAATCGAGCGACGTGACGGTCGCACCGGCGGCGAGATTCTTGCCAGACCGGTCGAGGACGTTCAGTTCGGCCAGGGCGAAGATGAAATCGTTCATCCGCGGCGCGAGCCTGGTCGCCGTGACGCGCACGTAGCGGGCCGACTTGCCGCCCACGGCTGCGGTTTGCGGCGCGACGCCCGGGTTCGCGAAGTCGTCGCGCGTGTGGTCTGCGACCAGTTCGACGCCGGTCGCAAAGTCGGCGTCGTCGCTCAACTCGATCTTGAACCGGACGGGGAAGCCGAACCCCGCGCCGATGTTGTTGAAGTCGTCGTAGCAGCCGGTGTAGATGATCTTGTCGATCGGCCCGCTCGCGCCCAAATCGACCTGGACCCATTTGGTCGTGTCCTGCGCGCGCTCGATTGCGCTGTGATAGCCGAATTCAGGGCGCTGGCCGCTGCTCGGCGGCTTGCCGGCCGCGTCGATCTGGCGATCGAGTTCGGCCAGTTCGGCGCCGCCTGCTGTGCGGATTCGTTCGTCCAGCGCCGCCTTGCGCATCTTGAGTTCGCGGTCGCGCGCCGTCAATTCGCTGCGCCGCCGCGCGACGTCGGCATGCACGTCAAACGGCATGTCGGTCCGGTCCAGTGCGGCGAACACGGCCTGCAGGCTGTAGTAGTCGTCTTGCGTGATCGGATCGAACTTGTGGTCGTGGCATTGGGCGCAGTGGACCGTGAGGCTGTTGAATGTGCCGATCGTGTTCGAGACCATATCGTCGCGATCCAGGTGCCGTGCAATCTTGCCGTCGATCTTGGTCTCGGCGAGTTCGGCGTGTCCGATGAAATCCCAAGGACCGGCCGCGATGAACCCGAGAGCCTCGACGCCGTCGCGCGTGCCCGGAAACAGCGCGTCGCCCGCAACCTGTTCGGCGACGAATCGTCCGTACGGCCGGTCGTCGTTCAGCGCACGGATCACGTAGTCGCGATACGGCCAGGCGTTCGGCCGCGGCTTGTCCTTGTCGTATCCGTGGGTCTCGCCGAAGTGCACCACGTCGAGCCAGTGCCGCGCCCAGCGCTCGCCGTGTTGCGGCGCGGCGAGCAGCCGATCGACCAGTTTCTCGTAGGCGAGTGGGTCGGGGTCGCCCACGAACGCCTCGACCGCATCGGGCGTCGGCGGCAGGCCGATGAGGTCGAAGTACAGGCGGCGAACGAGCGTCCTGCGGTCGGCCTCCGGGGCGGGCGCGAGTCCCTTTTCACGATGCTTCGCCGCGATGAACACGTCGACTGGGTTGCGCGCCCACGCGGCCTGGGCGGCCGTGATCGGTGGCGGATCGGGACGTACCAGCGGTCGAAGCGACCACCAGTCGCCGTCGAGTTCGGATTGTGAATTGCGGATTTCAGATTCGCTGGCCGGGCTGGCCAGCGCGGCGAGGCACGCCGCGAGCGAGGCGAGTGCAAACCCGCGTGTGAATAGATTCAGGGTCATGGCTAGGGACTCAGTGGGCCGCACTCATGATACCAGACGGCCGCGCGACACAGAACGAGGCAAAGCTCAGCGCCAGTACCGAGCGATCAGGCGCTCGATCTGCGATTGGCTTGCAAGTAAGCGCACCCGGCCGCGGGCGTAGCCGAAACCGAAGACCTGAGCGAAGCCCCATTGGTGGTCGACCACGGTCAGGGCGGTGCAGACGTCATTGGTCGAAAGAGCCTGGCGGCCGGCGCCGGCGGCGAGCCAGCGGGCGATCCAGAGGATTGTCGGAAGCGTCAGTGCCAGGCCGTAGAAGCCTTCGAGAAGTGAGACGCGATAGAACGCCGCGCCGAAAAACTGAAGGCCCGCGAGCTTGATGTGGTAGTAACGCTCGAGGATGGCCGCGGCGTCGTGCGGCACTTCGCCGAACGGCCGCTCGACGGCGTCGAACGTCACGTCGCCAAAGATAGGCTGCAACCGCGGGACCGGGCCGCGGCCGCGCGAAAAACTCAACGCCGCGAGAAGCAGTCCCCATCGGCCCCGCAGACCACGACGCAGGTGGGGCGACAGATCCTTGCGCGCACACTGAGCCACGATCAACCGAAACAGTTTCAGACTCCACGGCGTGCAGTCTCCGACCGCAGTCAGGTGCGGTGGGCACGCCGAGTCGGCGGCCTCGGACAAGATATCAAGCAGGTCGCGCAGCTTCTTGCCCTGCACGTTGTCGAACCGGGCCTCTTGGAGCAGCCGGGCGAACGAGACGGCCTGGATCATGCGCCGCGGCAGGTCCGTACCCGCTCCGGTGATCATGCGCTCGATCGTCGCGACCACTTGCAGCAGGTCGGGCCAGTCCAAGAAGCGGTTTCGCCAGACCGGCGACGGCTTCCGCGGACGGGCGCCCGCCGGAACCAACTGCTTCGCGTAGCCACGGATCACCTCCCCCTGGTCGGCGACCGGGCGGCCGAGGTTCTTCACGGCCGACGGACAACTGAACCGGACGCTCACGCGCAACTCGTTGCCCGCGGGCACCAACATGTACGGATAAAGTTGGCAGGCGATCGGCTTGGCCGGTTCGCCGAACTCGGCATGGATACGGCACAGACCGTGCTCGTCGAGGAAGATGCACGCGCCGTCCGCACGATGCGTGAGTCGATATTCCTTCCGCCACGGCGGGCCGGCGTACCACGCGAACAGCGCCGTCCCGGCGAACTCCGGACGCGCGGACCAACCCTGCTGCTCGATCCGCCGTTTCTCCTCATCGGTCACGGTGACGTAGTACTCGCGGCAGCAGTTCCCGCACTGATGGCAACTCCAGTTTTGAATCGTCGGTAGTTGGCGGATGGGAAAGTTCACAACGCCATTCTAATCAGGCGGTCGCGCGGACGAATGACGAAGTTCATCGCGAAAGATGTGAGCCACGCGATCGTTCACCGACCGCCTTGCTGCTGCGGCAGCTCATAGGGCAGCGACCTAAGGAACTCGACCAGGTCGTCTACCTCGTTCGGTTTGAGATGGCTCGTGCGGCCGTGTTGATCCTTGCGATTCTGTTCGACTAGCACTTCACGCAGCGTGGCCGCCTTGCCGTGGTGCAGGTAGGGCGCGGAGCGGTAGATGCCCAGCAGCGTCGGTGTGTCAAACGAGGGACCCATCTTCTCGCTGGGGTCGTCGCCGCCAGTGCCGACGTCGTGGAGCCTGTACGGCTTGCCTTCGAGGCTCCCCGCTCGCAGGTTGCTGTCGGTGAACGCCGGCCCAGAGTGGCACTTGGCGCAGCCGACGTCGTCGCGCACGAAGAGTTGGCGTCCTCGTTCAGCGGACGCCGTCAGTTTGCCCGGTCCGGCCGCGTGCGGACTGAGCGTGTCGACCGCGAACGAGTTGCAGTACTCGGCCATCGCGTCGAGGTCGGCCGATCGACCTGCGTTGGGCTGTTTCAGACCGTCGTACACGGGACCGGAGACGAGACCGCGGCCCTGCATCAGTGGGCTGCGTACGGTGATCTCGAAGTCTTGAGCCTCGTCGCGATCGGCGGACCAGTGAATCGGATAGGTCTCGGCCATGGCGAGGAAGCCGGTCGTGTTGCGCAAGCCTTCGGGATTCTGCCAAGTCCGTCCGTCGTGGCCGCCGTCGGGATGACAGCTCGCACACGAGATCCAGCGGCGGCCGACCATCGGCTGCAGCGCCGAATAAAAGAGTATCTTGCCGCGCTGATGTTCGGACGAGTACGGCGGTTCACACACCTTTATCTTGCCCGTCGTCTGAAGTCGCGCCGCATCGAACACCTGGACCTCGAAGTCCAGCGTGTTGTAGACGTAGACAGTCTTCGAATCGGGGCTGACGGCGACGGATCGCGGGTTGTTTCCGAGCTGCACCAGGCCGCCGACGCGTTCCATCTCGCGATAGTTGTCGTCGAGTAGGTTCGAGACGTGCATGTCGTTGGTGCCGGCGTAGACGGTGTAGATGCGTTTGCCGTCGGGCGAGACCGCCGCCTCCCACGGGTTAGCCACCGCCGCGAAACCATTGTACGTGTCCATGGCGATGGGCTTGCGCCGCTTGCCCTCGCCAGCCGTGGTGTCGGCGACGGAGACGAACGGGAAGATGGAACCCTCGCCGTGCGCCGTCTGCACGCGCGAGCGAATGTGCGACACGTAGGCCTTGGGCCGAGTCGGGTGCAGCACGACGTGACGGGCCAGATTGTCCGAGACGCTGCCGCGCCAGGAATCGACCGTCTGGCCGCTGGCCAGGTCGATCGCGTGGAGCACGCCGCTGTAGTATTCGGTCACGTAGATTTGCTTCTCGGCCGCGTCGAGCGCGACGCCGCGGACGAACGCACCGGCCGGAATCTGGCGGACGACCTTGTTCGACTCCAGGTCCACTTCGCTCACTACGCCGGGATATTCGTTCGTGACCAGCGCCCGCGTGCCGGCCGCGTTGACCACAACGCCGTACGGTTCGTCGGGCGTGTCGATCTTGGCCACCACCTTGCCCGCCTCGAAATCGATGACGGCGATCTGGTCATCCTTGTACAGCGTCACCACGGCCCGCGGGCCGGCCCCGATCACGGCGACTGATTCGGGCCGCCGCCCCACCGCGATCTCGCGCACGACCTTGCGATCGGCCGCGTCGACGACGCTCACCGTCCCGTTGTCCGCGTTGGCCGCGAGCAATCGCCGGCCGTCGGGCGTGATCGCGAGCAGGCTGTTCGACCCGCAGTAAGCTGTGGTTGGAACCAACGCGACAACGGCCAGCGTCAAGACGGCGATCGAGCGGGGGACGAACATGGCGTACTCCTTTCGGGCGGGACCGGGCCGACGGCGGCATGGTTCAAAAAGGTGTCAGGCACCGTTGCCGGAACGGCCCGAAGGGTGCTTCGCACAACGGTGCCTGACACCTTTTTGAACCATGCCCCGACGGAGGTAATCAACTCTGCACTAACTGCACACTCAGCGCTCCCGATTCTTCGACGGCTTCGACAACGCGGCGCGCGGCGTCGGGAGTGAGCCGCGACTGCGGATGGGCCGAGATCAGTTCGGCGATGCCGCGATGCTGGCACATCGCTTCAAGGCAGGCCAGCGCGGGGCCGTGCTCCAGGGCGGCCGTGAGCTTGATGAGCTGGCGTTCGTAGCGGGCGGCCGCTTCATCGTCGCCCGCGCGGACGGCGTTCCACGCCGCCACGCACAGTTCGGGAAACACGCCCGAGAGACCCGTGACGAAGCCGTCGGCCCCCAGAGCGCCGGTGGTGGCGATCATCGCCGACCCGTGCAGGTAACTGAACCCCATCGCCTCGCGCTCGCCACGCGACCAGGCCAGCGGACGGGTCAGGCTGGTGGTGACGTCCTTCGCGCCGATGATCCGCGGGTGCTCTGCGAGCCGCCGCAGATGATCGAACGACAGCATGTTGCACACCCACGGTGCGTTGTAGATCACCACCGGCCGAGCGAGTTCGTCGGCGAGCCGCGTGAAGAAGTCGGTCAACTCCGCCTTGGTCATCTCGCGATACCACGGACACAGCACGGCGTAGGCGTCGTACGGCAAGTCGTCGAACGCCGCCGCCCGTTCGAGTACGCGGCGCGTGCCCATGTCGCTGACGTTCAAAACGAGCGGCACTCGGCCGGCGGCCATCTCGGCCACCTGCTCGGCGAGCCGCCGCTGCTCGCCTTCGGTGACGAGTTCGAACCGGCCTGTGGTGCCGAGCACCCACAGGCCATGAACGCCCGCACCGATGTTCAGATCGATCAGCCGCCGCAAGGCCGCATCATCGATCGTCTCGTCCGCAGTGAGCGGCGTCGGAATGGGTGGAATGATCCCACGTAGCATCCTGTTCTCCTTCGCGCGTCTTGGGGCAACGTCCAGCGGGAGCGCCGGCCTCCAGGTCGTCACCAGATTAACTGCTCGCAGCGCGCCACGCCATTTCGTTTTTCTCTTTGGGGCTCTCCGCCAACTTTGGGGTGCAGGCGTCTCGCCTGCCGATTCTGCACCAGTTGTTGGGCAGGCGGGACGCCTGCACCCCAATAACCCCAAAGTTTGCGGAGAGCCCTCTTTGGCACGGCGACCTGCCGGCTCATCTTGTCCCATTGGGAGTCTACACAACCTCGAGTTTCTTCTCCCTCTCCCTCCGCCTGCGGGGGAGAGGGCAGGGTGAGGGGCAGGGATATGCGGTGCCGCAATCGAAAAACCCCTCACCCCAACCCTCTCCCCGCAACGGGAGAGGGAGAAGAGTAGATTCATGGCGGCGCCGGCCGATGGCAGTCCGTTCGGGGTGAGCAGCGCGGAGATATCAACCTGAACACGGCTTCATGGCGGGCCTGGCAAACATGGTGATTGGCGAGATGACGACTCTCAAGCAGACCAGGTCGAACGGGCGGAGCGGACGCGCTCAGGCGTGTGGCTGCCTCTTGCAGCACAAGCTGCCCGCGCCAACAATAGACGACGCATTTCTGGCCGACCCGCAATCGCACGATGGGGTTGGCGAGCGTCGAAAAGCCTCCTGAACGTCGCACGAGGCCGAAGTTCTGATCGATCGCGTGCGCCTACGGGCGCGAAGAAAGCTCGCGTCCGTCGATTCTGCGGCAAGTGGAATCACACCACTGCGTTACCTTTTGACGCGCCACGTCGCATTTTGCCAAGAACACCATGCGGTCGGTCTCTAAGTCGCGTCGGCTCGTCCAAACATATTTCGCACCCTCATAGACAAGCCCAGCGCCGACTGCGACGGCAATACCGAGTGGCCCGCCGGCAGCACCTATTTCGCCCCAAATCAAGAGCTCGGTAACGATGACAGTGCCTTCGCAAACGGCGATCACGAGTGCCGCTTCGTACGCACGATCCGCAACTTCACCCCAGGATGCTCCGTGAACCGCCGCGATCACGCTTTCGCCTGTTACGAAGATTGCCATGGCAACTCCACCACCAACGATCCGGCTGGCGAGTCGTGTCCCGAGGCGTTCGGTTGCCTCCTTGCCGGTGTTCCGCAGCGTGTTTTCGCGGATGGCTCTTTCAGCAGCGCCGGAAAGCGGCACAGCAATGAGACCGACGCCGGCACGCATTCCCCACTCGACTGGACGGTCTGATCTGATCCACTCCGCAATCTCTTGATCACTCATTGCCAAATCCACGCCGGCACCCATGATCGTGAAGACAAGCAGAACGCCTTGTGCTTTCAGCACCTGGATTCTTCGGGATTGGTTTGCCATTCGATCGAGCGCCTCGTTGGCATGTGCCAAGGCTTCGCGCGGATCCGCACCTTTCTTGACAGCATCACTCACTTCATTGAGGACCGTTTCGATTTCCGCTGGCAGAACGCCCATGAGACTCGCACGCTGGAGCGAGTGATTGCTCTCCGCCAACAGCTTCGGAACCGCAGTCCGCCGCCAGTTTTCTGCGAGACTGGCTGCTTCCCCAGGTCCGACTCCGCCTCTAGCAAGTTCGCGCACATGGTCTTGATGCATCCGGTGAATCGCCCGAGTCGCGTCATTTGTTGCACCAAGCCGCTCCCAGAGCGATCGAAGTTCTGGGTCGGCAAGAACCATCGCTTGGACTTGATTCAACATGATGCGATCGCTCGTCAGCCGATCTCGAACCAAGCGTTGTAACTGTTGGGACAGTTGCGGAGTGCCAAGACGACCGAGCGAGCCGCGCCCATGCCTCTTGTCCTGGGCGTACAGCTCACGAGTTGTCTCGTCAAACTTCAGGCCGACCTTTCGTGCACGTTCACGGACGAGACGGTTGGCGGCCACGCGATCTAATTCGCCAGCTTGCTGCTTCTGGATAATCGCTTCACATTCCAAAACAGCGGTTTTGATCTGCGCGTGAACGTTCTTCGGCACAACAAACTTATGAGCCAATCGATCGGATAAAAGGAACTTCCGAATCGCCGCTCGCGGATTGCTGCCGCTGTAAGCTTGGAGCGTCTGAAGTGTCTTTCCCGTGATCGGATCGTACCGCTCGATATCAATGTAGCCGTGTCCGCGGTCTGCTAGACGGTACCGAGGCCCTCCGGGCTTGGAATTCCATCGCCGAACGAGACTGTGTTCGTACGTGAATCCCTTGAACGTACTCGCCTCACGCAAAGACATTGTGCCGGCATAGTGGTCTGAACCGCCGGCCTGTGTGACCACGTGCGGACGGTTGTGTTCCAGCGCCCTAAAGAAATCGACTGTAGATTGGGGAACGTAATCCCGACCCGCAGACGGCTGGGTGGCTAGTGCCAACTCGGATCGCGACCACGTGTCAAGTTTCGATGTAGACTTGGCGTCAAGTCCTGGCTTTGAAGTGAACTCTGCCAGCGCTGGGCGACTCCCAATGCGAAAGAGCCAGAACACAAACAAAAGAACGACCGCGACTCGGCGGATCATGGCTGCCTTCCGACATTCAACTCAAAAATCAGAGAGCGGCTTTCGTTCGGTGGTCTCAACTGCCCGCGTTACCTTGACTTTTTGGTCCGGATTCAACTCGCTCAAAAACTTCTGGAACATCTCCGCGAACAGCGAATAGGTCACGGGATGCAGGTGCTGCGGGTCGATTCGGCCTACTTTCTCCCGCAGTGTTTTCATGAACTCTTCCTCGTTATCGTTGAACCACCCTTTGGCCCTCTTGAAATCAGCAATCGACTGTTCGAGATTACCAATCGCCCACAGATTGTACTCGCGGGCTTGCTGAGTCCGAAAGGCAATGGCCTGTCTCCGAATTGCTTCAAGCACCTGCCGAGCTTCATTCTGAATCGCAATCGAGCACAGTTTGTCGATACGATTCAGGTGCAGTTCGGCCTCGGCGAGTTTCTCGCCACGCCACTGCAGTTGTCGTGAGTGAGTGTTGGCTTCAACCTCTTGGAGAATTGCCTTCGCTTCATCGACAGCCCTTCGCGCGTCCGCGTCGGCAATCGATTGCATCTGACGGACGGAGTGCACCTGAAGCCGTTGATCCAGCTGCGAAAGAAGATCGTGGCATTCGGCCTGCACGTTCGCAGTTTGCGCACCCTGCAATTGCGCCTCGACGATTTGGGCGTTGAGTTGTTCAGATCTTGCCCGCAAGACCCGCAATTGATTGATGTCAACGTCCGGCTTTTTCGCCGACTCGCTCAACGTGTTCAGTTCACCCGCCAGGTTGAGGCGTGGCGTGATTCTACCGGTCCGACGGAGGTACCTGCAATCAGTTAGTTCCGCTAGCCGAGCGGTGCGTTAGCAGGTAGACGGGGCGCAGTCACGCCAGTAGGCAGGCTTCCCCGTGGCGATTGGCCCGTTCGATTGGCGGAGCTCGCGTGCCGAGGCACGGGCTTTGCGATGGTTAGGGCCGGAACAACCACCTCATTGCGGCGGCTCACCTATGTGGCAGGCAACAAAGACTCAGCAGACCGTGAAACCCACCGAAGTGCCGAGCACCGTCGTAATATCACTCGAGACGCACCGTCCGTGGCCGGGCCAGTCGTGGCGACGGACCAGCGGTTTTCCGCTGACGGGCGACCTTGCCCAGTCGGTGCTTACGTCGCGAGCGTCGGCCCCGGCGCCGATTCGGACGCCCGTGCGAGGCCACTCGCCGCGAAGTTGATCGAGCGTCGCAATCGCTGGGACCGCCAACGCCAAACCGATCTCGCGTAGCCGGTGGAGTAGCCGGCGATGTCCGCGCTGCGGCGAGTTCGCTGCGGATGACCTCTGCGCGTTGCCAAAAGGCGACACGTGGTGTCGCGTTTCGCAACGCTACGGGGCGCCCTGGGTGGCGGAGGCCGGCGACTTCGATTCGGAATCCGGCTGAGCGGCCGGCGCGGGGGCGTAGTCGAAGTCGAATTCCACCTTGAACGGCTCCCACCACGGGGCCACGCCCGTCACCGGGTCGGAATGGCGGCCGAATCCGTTCTTGCTCGGCGGATCGATGTGATAGACGAGTCGGAACGTGCCCGGCCCAGGCATCTCAATCGTCGCGCCGTAGTGCGGCCCGTCCTTGGCGACCATCGGCATGAACTCGCCCGTGACGGCGTCCTTCCCCGGTTCAACCGGAATGATCTCGTAGCGCACGCCGAGGTAGGGAATCCACGCGCCGCGCCCGAATCCGTTGACGTTGCCCTCGAGCGCGTGAATGTCCGCCTCGAGATGAATGACGTTGGCGTCTTGCGGTAGTTCCATCCCTTCCATCTGCACCGGCGGCAGCCAGACGGCGGCGATGTGCATCCCGCTTTGTTCCGCCTCGCCGATCGGATACTCACGAAACGGCGCCGCCGGCGCGACGCCCGTCTGTACCGCGGGCTGCACGGAACCTGTCGCTGGAGCAGGGCCGTGCGCGGGCGGCATGAGATTGAAGAGCACCAGCGCGGCGACCGCTCCCAGCACCACCACGGCAATGATTCCGCCGATCTTTTGTTCCATGACGTCCTTTCAGGATTGCGAAACTCACTCACCACAGAGCCGTCGGAGGCCCGACAGCATCGATCACCCTGTCAGACTGCGGTCTCGCGGAGGGCGGGACGGTCAAGCGTGGCATCGTGCCGTGGCGCGGCCGCCGACGTTGCGATCGCGGGCAATGTGTCAGACGCGAACCGGCCGGCAAGCCAGACGGCGACGAGCGAAGCCACCGCTCCCACGACCAGTACGAATTGAATCGCACACGCCTGTGCCGTCGGCGAGACGCCCAGCGCGTCTCGAACACCGACGGGAAGCGCGGAGACCGCTCCGCGCAACCACTCCGGCAACGGCGTCACCGCCAGCACTCCCGCCTCCTGCAACTCCGCCACACCCTTGCCGGCGAACACGACCGCCAGGACAAACAACAGCGCGCCGGTGAACCGGAAGAACGGGCGAATGGCCATGCGAAAACTGGCGACGCGCAGCCCGCGGTAGAACGCCACAAGTACCACCGCGGCGAATCCGGCGCCGGCCGCCAAGCCGATCAGTCCCGGCGCGGTGGGCCGAGCCAGCAGCGGCTGAAACATGAGGATGGTCTCGGCCCCCTCGCGATACACAGCGAGAAACGCCGCCCCCGCGATGGCCCAACGGGCGCCTGTCGAAACGCTCTGGCCGACCTGGCGTGTAAGGAACTCTTGCCACCGCCGCGCTTCCGATTTCGACAACAGCCAGTAACTCACATAGAACAGCAGGGCCGCTGCGGCCAGCGCCGACGCGCCCTCGATCACCTCCTGGGCCATCCCCGATTGCGACAGCGCCCATTGCAATGCGGCCCATGTGACGATCGTCGCGATCACGGCCGCCGCGAGACCCATGCGAATCGACCGGATCGCGTCGCCTTGGCCAACGCGCCGCAGATACATCACCAGTGCGGTCACGATTAACAGCGCCTCGACCCCTTCGCGCATCAAGATGATCGACGAATTCCAAAACGCCGCCGCGGCCGCACCCAGTTTCGATTCGCTGGTTCGTTCCATCGACGAGGCGGCCAAGTCAATCTCGGTCCAGAGCTTGGATAGTTCACCGCGAGCGTCGGCGGCCGGCAGCCCCTGCTCAAGCTTGGCGCGAACGTCGAGGAACGAGGCCTCGATCCGTCGCACGCGCGGAAAGTTGTGCGATGCCAGTGCCGGCTCGATCTGGTGAAAGATCTGAAAATAGGCGTCGACCAGCGCACTGGCCGCAGCGCTGTTCTGGCCGGCCGCGACCAGCCTTTCCACCGCGGCGAAGGTGCCTTCGAGTTCCTTCACCACGCCGCGCACGTCGACGTGCGGCCCTCGGCGACCCGGCGCGGGCGAAGTCGGCTGAGCCATCAGGCCGCTACGATCGGCGATTCCGCGGCGGCTGAGTTCGGCGATGTCTTCATCGAGCGCGGTCAGCAATCGCTGAATCGCCGCGTGCACCGCGGCCGCGTCGCCGCGGCCCGCGGCCATGTCGGCAAGCAGCGGCTTGCGAAGCTGTGCGAACATGCGTTCCAGATCGAACACTCGCTCTTCGCCGCGAAACAGCCGCACCGCGGTTTCCAACTCCGCCGCCTCGAAGTGCAGGAAGTACGCATCGAGCACTAATCGTTCCGCCTCAGCCGCCCCGCCAGACCGCTGTGCCGCGACCATGGCCTGGTCCAGCGTCTCGGCGATCTGCCGCCGAACCTCGCTCCACGACACCGGCCTGGCGACCAGCGGGTTCGACGCGGCGGACGTGACTGCAAGCGGCGCGGACAACTCAAGCTCGAAATCGACTCGCGTTTGGCCAGCCACGATGACCTCGCGAGTTTGCTGTTTGGAAAACTCCTGCCACACGATCACCCTGTGCGTACCGTCAGGGACGCCCTCGATACGGAAGTCGCCTGCGGCATCGGTCACCGCGTAAAACGAACTCGGACAAACCACGACAAACCCACGCATCTGATGATGGATGTTGCAGAGCAACCGCACAACGCCCGGCCGCGCGGTCTCGATCGGCGGCAACTCGCCGCCCGGTCCGATCAGGTGGTTGAACGCGCAACACCCACTCTGCGAATTGACGTTGTGTGCCTCGCGATCGCTGTTGCGAAAGACGATCGATCCACCGGCCGCCACCGCCTGGACTCGCGGGACAAACTGAAGATTCTTCTGGTCCACAACCACTGACCGAGCCGGCTCGGAGCGACCGATGTCGGCTGTAGCGACGTAGACCACCGCCGGACTTGTCGCTCTGGCCGAACCAGCCGGCACACGCACCGTGCCGATCAGTTCACCGGCGTCGGCTGTGACCGTCGCTGCGACAACAACGATCGTCAGCTTGAACGAACTTGTTGGCATGGAACGCGTTTAGCGTACTCGTTCGGGCGGGATCGGACGCAGTCTTGTTGAGATTCAATCTCAACACCGACGCCAATTATAGAGTTGTTCCAGCGAGGCTGTCAAAGGGAAGGATCAGTCCATCGACGAGCTACTCTTGGCTCACGAGAAACGCGACCAAGTCGACAAACTCATCTGTAGTAAGCCGTTTGTACAGATCGTCGGGCATGGCGCTTTGGGCGTGCGGTCGTCGTTCGTCGATGTCGGCCTTGGCCAGGGTGTGGCGCTGGCCCTGGTTATCGGCCAGCACCAGCGATGTGGAGGTCTCATCGGTGGGTAAGCCTGTGAGCACTCGACCGTCCTTGAGAGCGACCATGACTGTCTCGAAGCTGGGAGCGATGCTGCGGCTGGGTTCGAGGATCGATTCGACCAGATGGATTCGTGAGAAGCGGCCGCCCACGCCGGTCAGTTCGGGACCGATCCGCTCTCCTTGTGATCCGATGCGATGGCACTTCACGCACTGAGTCTTCTCGCTGTTTGCGAACAATTGGCGTCCCCGTTCGACGTTGCCCGCGCGAGTCAGTGCCGCCTGGACCAGTTGCTCAAGTTGGGCGGTTGAACTTCGGCGTCGAAAGCGCAAGTTGAACTCGACTGCCGGTGCGGCGGCCGGCGCCTCGACCTCGACGACCAGGCGATTCGTGCCCCGTACCAACTCGGCATCGAATCGTTCTGCGTCGGCGCGGAGCGGCCCGGACGGGCCGCGTTCAAATATCTTGCGGCCGTTGATCCAAACTCGCAGGCCGCCGCTGCTCGACGTGAGGAATTGGACCGCGGCCGCTTCCGGCACCGCGACTTCGCTGTAGGCCAGCCAGTGTGTGCTTGACTGGGCATCGGCTTTTCCTAGGGTCGTCCTAGCGTCGGGGCCAGCCGCGAACGCGCGTGTCGCGATCGAATCGGTCCGCCATTCGGTTTGGTCGCTGCCCGCGGCGAGCAAGTGATCGACAAGCTTCGCCGCCTGGCTCGGCGTCAGCGGGCCGGCAGTCTCCCAACGGACAGGCGTGCCGGTTGCACCCTGCAACTCGGCGATCGTGCGGAGCAGATTCGCCCGCGCATCCGACGGCGCGTCCGACGCTTCGCTCCAACGACTCAGGCACTCAACGGCCGCCGGCAGCATCTCGGCCGATGGATTGCGCTTGGCCAGTTCGGAAATCGCCGGCACATGCTCCGCACCGCCGAAGGCCGCCAGGTAACGCAACGCGGCGAGTTCCGTGTCGCGCATCGCAAGCGACGGCACAGCCTGTGCGATCGCTCGTGGGTCGCCCAGGGCCCTGAGCGAATCAAAGGCCGCTCGACGCACAAGCGAATCGACGTCGCCGGCGAGCCCGGCCAGCGACTCGCCCGCGCTCGGCGTCGGCAGCACCGCGGCCGCAGCCGCCGCCGCACGGCGAACGACGGCTCGCGAATCGCGCAGCAGTTCACCAACTCGCTCGGCGGCCGGTGCGACGCGAAGTTCCGCTGCGGCGTCGACCGCCGCCGCGGTTACCTCGGCAACCCGAGAATCCAGCTTCTGCGTGACGAACGTGACAAGACGTGGTGTAGACTCAGACACCGCGGCGTTCAGCGCCGGATCGGTAGAGCGGACGGAGCGCGTGGCGTAGCGAATCGCTTGCGCCAGCACCGGGCCATCCTCGACTGTTTCAGCCAGTTTCGGCCAGTTGCGAACGGCCGCGGCGTCGTTGTCGCGCGCGAGCCGCGCCAGCGCCGTGAGGCGATTGGCCTCGGAGTGCCGTTGGTCCCGAACGACCCGACTCAGCGGGTGGCGAACCTCGTCGGCGCCGCGTTCGTCGAGGCTGGCCAGTATGGCCGCCACACGATCTTGTTCGTGTTCGGTTTCGAGCCAGCCCGCGAGCTGTGCGAGTTGCGGCACGATTTGTTCGCGCTGCATGCGACGGAGTACGGCCAGGCGCACCGAACGATCTGGATCGGCCAGCGACTGGTCGAGCGCGGCGGCGATCGCGTCGGTCCGCTCCCAAGCGACCGTGTTCGGCGGGCGCGGCGGCGGTCGGTAGCCCCAATAGGTCCACGGGCCGGGCTGCTTGTGAACGCGGCTGAGCAGGTCGGCGTATGCACTGCGGCGGGCGGCGTTCGGTTCGCGCCCGAGTCGGTCGACCAGACCGTCCACCAGTTCAGTCACTGGCTGGTCCGCTGCCGCGCGCAGGGCCACCGATCGAACCGTTTCACGCGGCGAGTCGTCGAGGATCTTGAGGATGGCCCGCCAGTTGCGCGACCGCCGCAGGGCCTGCATGAAGGCATGAGCCATCGCGGGGTCGCCGTCGCGCAGATGCCGCTCGACCCAGCGCGGCAGGTCCGGCCAAGCCAGCCGGCCGAGCGCGACGCCGATCTCGCGCACGACTCGCGGGTCGCGGTCTGTCGCCAATACCGCGAGTTGCTCAGCGACGTGTGGGTCACCTCGCCTGGAGGCCAATCGATGTTCGCGCAGCACTGGATCGAACATGTCGGCCAGGGCTCGAACGGCCTGGACTTGCACTCGTGGATCGGGGTCGCTGCGTGCCAATTCGAGAATCGCCGGTTTCACGGCTTCGCCGCCGAGAAAGGCCACCAGCCAGACGGCGTGCATTCGACCGCGAACGTCCAGGCCCTTCAGCACGTCGCGATTCAAGTCGTTGAGGGTCACCGTCTCGCTTGCCATGATGGCTGACTGAGCTTCGATCCGCTGGTAGTAGCTGTCCGAATCGAGTTGGCGAATCCAATCGGCAGCCGAGCGGTTCGCCGCCCGGCCCTCGCGCGTTGGAGTTGCCGGCGCGTCGATGGGAACGACGCGATAGATACGCCCGCGCCCGCGCTTCGGTCGCTGGCCGTCGGCCCAGTCGGAAACAAACAGCGCGCCGTCTCGGCCAACGACCAGGTCGGTGGGTTTGAATCCGTACGGATCATTCTCGGCGCCGGCCGCGAACTCGAATTCATCGACCGGCGCGAAGCCGCTGCCGCTCCGCTTGGGCGCATAGCGCACGACCGAGCGGCCCCACTCGCAGAAGAACAGGTTGCCGCGGAACTCGGGCGGAAACCGCGGTTCGAGATAGGCGACGCCGCCGGCCGACGAGCCGAGGCCAAGGTCCGCCAGCGGCGGCATCGCCTCGTCGGGTCGTTCGTAGTAGAGGTAAGGGTAGCCGTGGTCTGCGCCGAAGAAACTGTGGCAGACGCGAATCTTGTAATCGCCGCCGTCGTTTTCGTTGTCGCGCACGAATACGCTGAGGTCTTCATCGATCGCGACGTCGTAGATGTTTCGCAGCCCGCCCGCGAACACGTGCAGATCGCGGCCGTCGGTGCGGCAGCGCAGGATCCCGCCGCCATTGAAGACCAGCCGGTCCCCCTCGGGCCGGGCCACGTTGCACCCGTGATCGCCCAGCGCGAGGTACAGCCAACCGTCGTAGCCCCAGACAAGCCCATTGGCACAGTGCAATCGCGGCGGGTTGTCCTCGGGCGCCAGGCCCAGACCACTCACCAAGTCGCGCCGCTCATCGGCGACGCCGTCGCCGTTCGTGTCGCGCAGGGCGGTCAGCAGCGGCGCGTGCATCACGAACACGGTTCCGTTTTGGAACGTCATCCCTTCGATGGAGTTGAATCCGTCCGCGTAGACCGTTGACCTGTCGGCTGAGCCGTCGCCGTCGGCGTCTTCGATCAAACGGATCTCATCGCGGCGGACGATTTCAGTGCCCAGCCCGGTCATGTAGTCGACGGCCACGAAGAGTGAATCGGCGCGCGGCCCGAGCGCAATCGCCGACGGGTATTCGATGAACGGGTCGCACGCGAACAGCGTCGCCTTGAACCCGTCGGCAAGCTTCAGCGGCGGGAACCGCTTCTCAGTCGCCGGGCCAGTCGGCGGCGGGTCGGCCCCTGCCACGAGTGAGCACGCCGCGCACACGAGAGCCGCAGCGGCCGCCACGGAAGCCCTTGTTCGTTTTGTCTTCATTCGTACGATTCGTGCGATTCGTGGTTTCTCCGTCGTCAGTTCGCGGTCCGACCCACAGACAGCGCCTCGCCGCCGACAGGCAGCGCCCCGATGTCCGGCTTGACCGAACGTTCGCGCAGTGGATCGGGCCAGTCGGCCGGCAGCTCCACGCCGGCGTCGATTGCGGAACTGCCCGGCTGCAACCGATAGTCATTGGGCCCTTCGGCGTCGGCTCTGACGAACTTGGGGTCCGCGACGATCGCCGCTGCGTCGAAGCCGGGCGGGTACGCCTTTTTTGCTGTTCTCGAACGCGGCCGAACTGCGGTACTTCTTGAAGAAGCTTGCCGTCTGATCGGCGGCCAGGTCGGGCTGCCAGTACAGGTTGCCGTCGACCTCAAGGTGCGGCGAGTCATTGAACTGATGAGGCGGCAGCGTGGTCAGGTGGACCAGAATGTTATTGAACACGCGTCGCGGCCGATCGGCGGTCGCACCGCCCGAGAGCCATGCGTCGGCGGCGCGGGCGTGCGTGCGGATGATGAACGTGTTGTGATAGGTGAACATCGACGGCCAAGGCGGCGAGCCGTGGTCGCCGGTGACGTGGCCCGAGTCGAACGCGGGCGCCGGATTCTTCGGCGTGGGTCGGCCGGTCGGCACCGGTGAGCGGAGATCGACGATGTTGCGGTAGAAGTAGATCGTGTCGCGAGTGGCCTCGGCGCCGCCAAAGGCGAGCATCGTCAGGCAGCGGCTGAAATCATTCTGATAGATGTACAGCTTCGCGCCGCTTCCGAGAAAAACCGGGCTGATGCCCAACAGAATCCAGACGGTGAGGTTTGGGGCTTTCATCCGCCGTGATAGTAGTGCAGAATCAGACCGCTGAGCAAGCCGCGGCGCGGATGAAGCAAGTTTCCATCAAGCAACGCGAGGCACCCATGTCCAACCACCAAGCACGTTTCGATCGGCGATTTTTCTGTCGGCTCGCGGCGGCGCCCGCCGGTGCGGCCGCGGTCGCTCAATTCGCCGGGCTCGGCGGTGCGATCGACTCGGTTCGCGCCGCCGATCCGCCGATGCTTCGCAAGCAGACATTCGTCTACAAGAAGGTCGAGTCGCTCGAGATCAAGGCCGACGTACACCGGGCCGACGATGCGACGCCGCGACCGGTGCTGGTGTGGATTCACGGCGGCGCCTTGATCATGGGCCATCGCGCGGGGATTGACGGGCGAATCATGCGCCTGGCTCGCGACGCCGGCTACGCCATCGTGTCCATCGACTACCGGCTGGCGCCCGAGACGAAACTGCCGGCGATCATCGAGGATGTCGAGGACGCCTTCCGCTGGATCCGCACGCACGGGCCGAGTCTGTTCGCCGCGGACGTGAGTCGCATCGTGGTCGCGGGTGGGTCCGCCGGCGGCTACCTGACGCTGACGGCCGGGTTCCGCGTGAAGCCGCGCCCGGCGGCGTTGATTTCGCTCTGGGGCTACGGCGACCTGGTCGGCGATTGGTACAGTCGCCCCAGCCCGTACCCGCGGCACCATCAGGTCAAACTCGACCGCGCGCAGGCGCTCGCCCAAGTGAGCGGGCCGCCGATCTCCGACGCCCGCGACCGCAAGGGAGACGGCGGTGCGTTCTATCAGCACTGCCGTCAGCACGGCATCTGGCCCAAAGAAGTCTCCGGATGGGACCCGCACGATGATGTCGACAAGTTCATTCCGTTCATGCCGGTCCGCAACGTGACCAAAGACTTCCCGCCGGCGGCGCTGATCCACGGCGCCAAGGACACCGACGTGCCGTACGAGCAATCGACGATGATGGCCGCCGAGTTCAAGAAACACGGCGTACCTCACGAGCTGATCACGGTGCCGGACGCCGAGCACGGCCTGCCGGGCGTGGACCCCAAGCGAGTCGACGCAGCGTATCAATCGGCCTGGGATTTCGTCGCGCGGCATGTCCAAGCGTCAAAGTAGACGGCGCGAATGCCAAACCAACCGAGGATCCATCATGACCACCGCCCCTCACTTCCTGCGTCGCGATCCGCAGGACATTCAGCCGTGGGCAGAGACGTGCGGGCAGATCCGATGTCTCATTGAAGAGCGAGACGGCGCGGCAGGCGAGGTCGTGCACGTCGAGATCGACGACGCGAAGATGCACTATCACGAGCGCACGGACGAGTTCTATTACGTGATCGACGGCGACGGCCGCATGATCCTCGACGGCGAAGAGATCGAACTACACCGCGGGGTCGTGGTGTACGTTCCGCGCGGCGTGCGGCACAAGGCGTTCGGCAAGCTGACCGTGCTGATTGTATGCGTCCCGCGCGGCGTAATGAACGACGTGCACGAAGTCGAGTAAGGCCTTGTCCGCCTTGTGGGGCAGACATTCGTGTCTGCCTGTCGGCACGCAGGCAAGAATGCCTGCTCCATGATCTGATCTGACATCACTCGACGGTCAGCGGCACCGTGGCCTCGGTGATGGCGGTTTCGCCGCTGGCGAGCTTGCCGCGCCCGCGAACTCGTAGAGCGACGGCGGTCTGCGGAGCCACGTCGGTGGCAACATGGACCGCGAGTTCGGCCGTCGACTGGCCGGGGCCAATTCGCACACGCTCGGCCGTGAAGCCGGACTGGGCGGTCGGTGCGATGAGTTCCACTTCGAGCGCGTCTGTGAAGTTGCTCGTGCGGTCTACTTGCAGCGTGCACCGAACAGTGGCGCCGGGCCGTGCGACCAGCGACTTGTCCATCGCCGACATTTTCACGACGGTCGGCATCGTGCGGATCATGCACCGCTTCTCGGACACGACCAGCGTCGATTGCCTCTGGCCCCATTTGTCGGTGAAGAAGGCGTAGCCCTGGGCGTAAATCTGAGACTGCGACAACACGTTGATGTGCATCGTCTCGGGCAGGTGGATGGGCATCTTCACGTCGGCTTGGCCGGCCGGCACGGTGACCTCCCAGAACTCGACGCCGTCCACATCTCGGTTCTGTCGGTCGCCGAGTTGCAAGACGATCTCGCCGTCGAAGCCATCGAGCCGCTCAACCTGCATGTCGTACATGTACACGGTGCCGCGATGGGCGTAGCGGTAATCTTCGGTGCAGAAGAGGCGAAACACCGGCTTGTGCTGTACGGTCAGATAGAGTGCATCGACCGTCGGCGGACCAATGCTGACGCCTTCGGCATCGCGGCCGAGATGCGGTGCGGCGGCGGTGTGCTCGCGCGGCGCGTCGGCGATCGTCGCGCGGCCGACGACGCGCAGCACGGCATCGGTCGGCTGTGCGTCGTCCGCCGCGGCCAGCACGAGCTTCGCCGCGGTTTGCGTGGGCGCGATTTGCAGCGGCTCGGCGTGGACGCCCGGCGGCAGGCCGTCGACCGACACGTCGACCGCGCCGGCGAATCCGCCGGTACGTTCGATGCTGACCGCGAGTTCCGACTTCGCGCCCTGCACCACGTTCGCGAAGTCGCCGGCCAACGCCAGCGAGAAATCAGGCGCCGCCGGTCGCACCGCGAGCAGGTAGCCCATGTCGGCGCCGCCGCGCACGCCGTGTTGCACGTCGCGCACGCGAATCAGGTATCGACCGTCCGCGGGCGGCTTCCAGTCGATCGAGCAGCGGCGTTGCGGCACATCCACGCTGGATGCGCGGCCGAAGACCGTGCCGTTGTCGTCGACGATCGACACGACGGGAAGCGACGGTCCGCCCGCCGCGGCGGGTCGACACAAGACGCTGAGCATCTCGTCCTTCTTAGCGACTATCGAGAACCAGTCCTGATCGAGCGCCGAGAGAAACTGTCCGCTGACGGTTGCGGGGAGCTGCAGCGTTTCGGCGGTCGCGGCTGAATCGTTCGGTTCGCGTTCGCCGGCAGTCTCGCTCGTGTCGTCCGCAACACGCTGCGCGGACGGCGTCGCGGCGTGCGGCGGTGTGGCGATGGTCGCTCGGTAGACATGCGCGGGGCCGCCCTGAAAACCGACGTGCGCGATGCTCAGTTGGTAGTCGCCTGTCGCGGGTGCTGCGAAGCGGATCGCGGGGTCACTGCCGACGCGCCGTTCCTGAGTTTCGACGCGCCTGCCGTTCGGCGTGCGGATGTCGACGATCGGGTCGAGCGACGAACCGATGCGAGCGGCGACAACGTCGATTAGCACCTCATCGCCCGCGTCGGCGGCAAACACAAAGTAGTCGCGGTCGTACTCACCGGCGATCCGGCCGTTCACGGTTACGGGCAGCGTCACTCGCTCGGCCCGTTCGGGCAGCGAGTTCGACTCGGTCTCGATGAATTCGGGCAAGTCGCCGACGATGAACGGGCGTGTGCCGGTGCCGCCGCGTGCACAGGTGAGCCGCCACATGGCCGTGCCGAGCGGCGCATCGGCCGCGATGGTGATTTGCGATTCCCATTCCTTGGGGTAACAGATTGGCACTTCGCGAGGCAGCCGGCGCGGCGACGGTTCCAGCCGGGCCTGAACCTTGGCGCCGAGCACGTCGAGGGCCGAGACGCCGTCGCCCCAGATTCGCAAGTTCGCGCCGGGCGGCAAGCACTCACCGCCGACCAGCACCGGGACCACCGTGCCACGCCGCCCGCCTGCCGGAAAAATGTGCGTACTCGACGGCTCGCGCGACGGCACGGGCTGAGCGAGGGCGGGAGACGAAAGTGAGGAACCACAGATGACACAGATTACGCTGATAAGAAGAACAACAATCGGACGTGACCCGCGATTGCCGAGTTGTCGGACTATCTGTGCCATCTGTGGAATCGGTGGTTAGAAATCCCTGGCTAGCGTAGTGCAGGCGGCCCGCCTGCAATGTCGTCAAAGGAAGCCGCAGGCGAGCCGCCTGCACTACGACTTCCTTGGGAGATCAACTCGTCGATCGTCTTGCCGCCGGCGGCTAGTTCGACCGGTCGGCCGAGCGGCGTGTGCAAGACGGTGTGCGGGTCGATGCCGAGCGTGGTCAGGATGGTCGCGGCCATGTCGGCGGGCGTGATCGGCCGGTCGACGACGGCGGCCCCGAGTTTGTCAGTGGCCCCGACGACCTGGCCGGTCTTGAGGCCGCCCCCGGCCATGACCGTTGAGAAGGCGCCGGGCCAGTGGTCGCGTCCGGCCAGCGCGTTGATGCGCGGCGTGCGGCCGAACTCAGTCGAGACCACGACCAGCGTCGAATCGAGCAGCCCGCGAGCGGCCAGGTCGCCGAGCAGTGCGGGAATGGCCTGGTTGAAGCTGGGTACCAGTAGATCGCGCAGACTTTCCGTGTTCTTGCGGTGCGTGTCCCAGTGGCCGTTCTCGATCGTGACGAACCGGCAACCCGCCTCGACCAGCCGGCGCGCGAGCAGGCAACATTGGCCGAGACTGGTCATGCCGTAATCCTGCCGCAGCGCGTCCTTCTCGCGCCGAATGTCGAACGCCTCTTTCGCGGCCTCGGAGGTCATCAGGCCGTACGCCTTTTCGTAGAACGTGTCGAGCGCTCGGACGTTGTTACTCACGTCCTCGACACCGCGCTCAATGCGGTTGATTTCTCGCAGCGCCGCCTGCCGCCTCAGATTGCGGTCGCTCGTGATCTCGGCCGGCAGAGTGATATCGCGCACGGCGAAGTCGGGCGACGCCGGGTCGGACTCGATGACGAACGGCGCGTAGCTCGCCCCCAGGAAGGCTGGGCCGCCCGAGTCGATGAAGTTGGGCACCGAGATGTACGGGGGCAGCGGCCCGCCCGCCTTGGTCATGCGCGCGACCATCGAGCCGAACGACGGGTGTTGGTTGTTGTTTTTGTTGCCGTTGAAGTCGGCCGCGCCAGCGGCCTTCACGCCGGTCATCATGATGTGGAATCCGCGGCCATGGTCGGGGTCGCCGTGGGTCATGCCGCGCAGGATCGCCAGCCGGTCGGCAACCGTCGCGACCCGCGGCATGATTTCGCCCAGTTGGATGCCGGGCACATTGGTCTGGATCGGCTTGAAGTCGCCGCGAATCTCGGACGGTGCGTCGGGCTTCAGGTCCCACAGGTCGTGGTGCGACATGCCGCCGAGGATGAAGATGAAGATGCAGTTCACGTCCTTCTTCGGCGTCGTGCCGCCCGGCCGGGACTCCGCGCTCGCCTGCTGCGCGCGGAGAAACTCAGCGAGACTCAGCCCGGCCAGCGAGCCGACTCTTAGAAGCTCGCGTCGACTAACGCCGTCGCAGAAGGGTCGAAGCATTTGTAACTCCTCTCGGCGATCGCCAACCGTCATCGCAGAAAGATCATTTCAACACCGAAGTTCGACCGAATTCTAACCCATCCTCAGTCTCCAAGAACAACTATTTTACGAAGACAAAGTCATAGGAATTCAGCAGCGTCCAGAGGAAATCCTCGGCGGCCTGCCGACGCGGTTCCTTGGCGAGAAAATCCTCGGCAACGGCGATTTCCTTCTGGGTCGGCTGGCGGCAAAGTGCGGCGAGGCAAAGTTCCTGCACGATGGCGTTGTCCGGTATCCCGCTCTTAAGCAGCCGCGCGACTCGGCCGTTCGGATCACTGATCTTGGCGGCGACCTCGGGCGCGTTCATCAGGTGCAGGGCTTGCGACATGGTCGGCTCGCTCGATCGGCCGCACTCGCACGGTGTGTTGCGCTCGGGGCGGCCGAAGATTTCGAGGAAGTACGACGGCAGCCGGTTGTCCCACAACGCGATCGCCCGCGTGCCCGGCGGCTGGCCCGCGAACCGTTCCGGCACGCCGGTGACCTGGCTGATCGCGTCGATCAGTACTTCGGCCGGCAGCCGTTTCACCGTGTAGTGCGAGTAGTTCTGCGCGTCGTCGCGGTTGGTCGCGTTGGGGACGCTCGATGTTTGATAGACGCGCGATTGCAGGATCAGCCGCATCAGCGCCTTCAGGTCGTAACGATGCTCGACCAGGTACGCGGCCAGGTAGCCGAGCAGCGGCGGATTGGTCGGCGGATTCGTGCTACGCAAATCGTCTTCTGGTTCCACGAGGCCGCGGCCCAGGTAGTGCTTACACAACCGGTTCGCGGCCAGTCGGGCGAAGTACGGATTCCGGGGGTCGGTCATCCAGTCGGCCAGCGGCGCTCGCGGGTCGACGCCAGTCAGGTCGGGCGCACCCGGCGCTCCGTTCCATCCGCCCAGAGGTTGCGTTGTGACGAGGGTGTCGAAGTACGGAATGCGAGTTTCACGCAGGCCGGCGTGGTAGATCAGTTCGGGCGATCCGGTGTCCAACGTGGTCGGCGGCTGGTCCGGCCGAATGGGCTTGCGCTCGATGCCGCTGAAGAAACCGGCCAGTCCGTAGAAGTCGGCCTGTGCCCAGCGCTCGAATGGATGGTGATGACACTGTGCGCATTCGAGTCGGACGCCGAGAAACGCCTGACTGACCGACTTGGTGACATCCTCGGTAGTCCGCAGCGCGCGAAAGAAGTTGGCCGGTCCGTTCTTCGCGGTGTTGCCGGTGGCCGTTACGATCTCGCGCGCCCACTGGTCGTAGGGTCGGTTGCCCGCGAACTGGTCGTGCAGCCAGCGGTGGAACTCAAACGCGCCGCGTTCGCCCAGCTTGTTGCGATCGACCAGCAAGATGTCGGCCCACTTGAGCGCCCAGTATTGAGCGTACTCGTCGCGATCGAGCACGCCGTCGATCGCGCGATCGCGCTTGTCGGCGGACGGGTCGGCCAGAAAGGCGCGGGCCTCGTCCGGCGTCGGCAGCGTGCCGATCGCGTCGAGGTAGAGCCGCCGGAGGAACGTGGCGTCGTCGACCGGCTCAGATGGCAACACTCCCATCACCCTGAGCTTCGCCCAGACGAATCGGTCGATCGGGTTGTGGACCGGCAAGTCGGGATAGGACTCGGGCGCGTCGGGTCGCGGCACTCGCACTGCGGCGACGCCGACCTGTCCCATGTAGTGAACGGTGATCGCGGCCTCGCCGGGCACGCGGCCTGTCTGGATGAGTCCACGGCTGTTCACTTCGGCGATTGCATCGGAGTTGCTGGTGTAGCTCGCCGCGCTGGTGACGTCGCGCGTGTCGCCATCGGAGTAGACCGCGGTCGCGAGAATCTGCTGCGCCGCTTGGAAGCCCATTACGCGATCGGTCGGACTGACGCGGAGCGCCACGAGCTGCGGCACGGCGTCGCCGCCGATCGGCATGCCCTGCTTGATCCACTCCAGAATCAGCTCGTAGTCGGGCGACTCGATCTCGATGCGTCGGCCGCCCCCGTGCGGCGCCTGGGCAGTGGGCTTGAGCAGAAACAGACTGGCCGTCGGACTTGCCGGAAACAGGCGCCGGCCGCGGGCCTCCTTCACGATCGCGTCGTAGTCGGCGGCGGGGTCGAACCCGAACACGGAGAGCTTGAAACCGTTCTGGCCCGACGCCTTGCCGTGGCACGCGCCGCTGTTGCAGCCCAGCTTCGAAAGGATCGGGATGACATCATTGCCAAAGTGTACGGGCGGGTACTGATCGAACTCGGCGACTTGCACGGGCGCCGAGGTCTCGAGCTCGCCAAGTTTCGCTATGAGTTCAGTCTCGCCGGCGGCTACCCCGACAACAACGCCGTCTGCGATGCGTGCGACAGCGGCGTCGCGAACGATGAGCGTGCAGTCGCGAGTGGCGTCGAATGGCCGGCCGCTTGCCGCGATCGCGGTGACGAGTACTTGCTGCCGGCGGGTGGCGCCTCGCAGCGAGATTTCGGCCGGCTCGACAGACAGGGACGCTGCGACCGGCCGCGTGGTCTCGTCCGCGTCTGACGCCATCGCCGGCCGGAACACAGCGACCGCCGCGAACAGAGTCAGGCAACCCAAACTCGCGGGCAAATAACGTCGGTTGTTTGCAGTACGTCTCACCAAAGCATTGTTCCTCGCTGGAACCGGGGCGTGGTGCGGTCTTGGTGGACAACTTCTGCAGGCCGGGCGACTATTGTAGCCCCTGATCGGGACGCTGCCGATTGGGAAACCACAGATTTCGCAGATGACCCAGATGGTTCGAAGTCAGACACACGCGGGCAGCTCGAGCGGTGTTCTTCGCATCTGCGTAATCTGTGTCATCTGTGGTTTCGTCGATCCCGATCAAGGTCGTGTGCGAGGCGCAGCGCGCCGTGGACGACGACCGACTCGCCCAGCGCCGCCGGCACGATTTCGTACGAATCGGCAAACGGCGGAAACACGTATTGGGCGGTTGCTTCTCGGACAGGCGCGAGGAACAAGTCCTCGCCAATCTGGGCGACACCGCCGCCGAGCACCACTCGGCGCGGACACAAGAGGGTTATCATTTGCCCAATAGCCCACCCCAACACTCGCCATGTTTCCTGCAAGTACGCAGCAGCCAAGGCGTTTCCCTCCCGCGCTGCCCGAACGATCGACTCGACCTTGAGCAACGCCAGGTCTCCGCCTGTGGAGTCCAGAAGTTGCTGCGCATTCAGTCTCAGGTCAGGCTGCACGGGGTTGGGCCCGTCCAAGTCCCGGGCAAGTGACTTGCGGACACCAAACTGCACACGCCGTTCCACGGACCATCCGGAACACACGGACTCGACAGTAGCTCGCGGCTGTGGGGGTTCCAGGACCGGCGGATTCACGAATACCGGTCGCCACCTGGGGCGACAGAGATGTCCGATCTCACCAGCGCCGGCGCCCGCGCCGCGGTAGATCGACTGGCCGATGATGAGTCCGCCGCCGATGCCGCTGCCGATGGTGATGTAGAAGACCGGCGAGCAACCGCGGCCCGCGCCGTAGCAGGCCTCGGCCAGTCCTGCGGTGTCGGCGTCGTTGTGAACGATCGTGGACCAGCCGAGTTCACGACGCGACCAATCGCCGAGCGGAAAATCGTCCCAACCGGCGATTTGATGCGACTTGGTCACCGTGCTGAGATCGGACCGCACCGGCCCGCCGAAACCAATGCCGACGGCCCGGATGTCGGAGCGAGCCAGGCCCGATTTTGCGAGCAGCTTGGCGGCCAGTTCGAGAATCTGGCGGCGAATCCCGGCGGCGCCCGCGGCAGGATCGACCGCGGCGCGCTCGAGCGCGGCGATCGTTCCGTCGCCCGGCCCGACGCCGAGTTGCAGCTTGGTGCCGCCAATTTCGATGCCGAGAAACATCAGCCGTGTCCCTCTGGCTCGTGGGGCACGCTTCCGACGTGCCACCGTCGTCGAGAAAATGCTGGCACGTTGGAACGCGCCCACTTGCGTAGATCACTGCGGCGTTTCTTGATCGTCGCGCTGAGTTCCGTCGCCGACGGAGCATGAGCCTGAGGGCCCTCAGCCGCCTCCGAATTGTCGGATCAACAGGAACACGCCCGCGCCGATCGCCACGAAGAGGATCCAGGGAATCGCTTCGCTCATGATGGTCCTCGCCTCCAGCCGCGTTGCATGTCCGGTCCGCAAGAGCGGACCCTACGATAGGCCGATGCGCGCATACAGGTTGTCGAGCACCCAGTGGAATACCGTCAAGTGAATCGACTCGACGATGCCCATATCGTCGATCGGCACGTGCAGGCCGGCCCCGGCTAACTCGCGCAGCCGGCCGCCGCTGAAACCGGTGAGGCCGAACGTGCGCAAATCGTGGGCGTTGGCCCACTCGACGGCCCGCAGCACATTTGGGCTGTTGCCCGACCCGCTGATGGCCACGAGCAAGTCGCCCGGCGACGCCAGATTCTTGAGCTGCTCGACGAAGATACGATCGAACCCTTCGTCGTTGCCCCACGCCAGTATGTACGGCGTGTTGTCGGTCAGGCTCAGCACACGCAGCCGCCGCTTCGCATCGTTCAGGTAATCCTCGCGGCGGATCGTCCCCTTGCCCAGGTCTTCGCACATGTGCGACGCGTTCGACCCCGACCCGCCATTGCCGCACAAGAACACGACCCGCCTCGCATCGTACGCGCGGTAGATCTCATCGCTGAAGCGGCGGACCTCGGCGGGATTCAGCCGATCCAGTTCGAGCTTCACTCGGTCTAGGTACTCGCTGATTCCGAGTTTCGTTCCGATCATGTGAGTCCTTAGGCTTGATCCTGAGTACTGTGCCACATTGAATAGGGTCTGAAATCGGCTTCGGTCGTTTAACCCGCAGCCGCAGGCGAGGCACAACAAACGCCAGGCATGCCTCGCCTGCGGCTGCGGGTTAAACGAATTCGAACCCCTTTCAATGTGGAGCAGTACTGAGTACCGGCCGACTCAATCTCACATCTTCTCGTGCCAGCGGCAAGCCGACTTGCTAGCATATCGCCAGCCAGCGGCTGCACTCCACCACTCGGCACTAGGAGGGATGGCCATGAGACACTTCTGTCGCACCGCGTCGTGTTTCGCGTTCGGCATGATCGTAGCATCCGTCAGCGTCTTGCCGCGGGCTGAGGCCCAGACGTACCGCACACTTGACGAAGGTCCGGTTCACGAGGCGTTCGTACCGCCCGTGGCCGAGCTGACGCCGCTCGAACCGATACCGCACGCGCCGCCGCCGCCCGTGCGCGAGACCATCCCGCGCCGCGTCGGCGCCGACACCGTCTGGATTTCCGGCTACTGGGCTTGGCTCGACGATCGACAAGACTTCGCGTGGGTCAGCGGCTCGTGGCGGCGCCCGCCCGCCGGACGATACTGGGTCAAAGGGATGTGGCTCGAACTGGACGAAGGGTTCGTCTGGGTCCGCGGGTTCTGGTCGCCGGCGCCCGAGGCGGAGCTGATCTACATCGACGAGCCGCCGCCCGAACTCGAAGACGAAGACGTGCCGCCCGCACCCGGCGAAGGCTACTTCTGGCTCGGCGGTCACTGGGCGTGGTCGCCGGAACGTCGTGCGTACGTCCAATACTCAGGCCACTGGGAGCCGATGATCGCCAGCCAAGTGCTCGTGCCCGCCCACTTCGTCTGGCGGCCGGGCGGCTATGTCTACGTGTCGGCCTATTGGGACTGGGTGATCGAGAACCGCGGCTGCACTTACGCGCCGATCTACATCGAACCGGCGGCCCGCATCGACGTGATCTACGAGCCGACGGTGATCTGCGAGCCTGAGTTCGTGTTCGGTTGGTGCATGTCGTATTACCCCGACTACGTCTACCTGCTGCACCATCATCACCATCACCACGGCGCGTGGTGGCACGCGCACTATGATGTGCCGCCGTGGTGGGGCTGGTCGAGTTGGTGGTCGCTATCGTGGCACGATCACTGGGGCGTCTGGTGGTGGTACACGCATCCCGGCTATCCGCATCCGCATTGGATGAGCGTGACGTTGGCGGCGCGGATCCACGCGCCGTCGGAGAAGATCCTGAAGTTCGGCAAGAAGGCCAAGGCCCCGGCGGTGATCACGAGCGTCGGCGCGATTCGGCCGGGCGAGGCGTTGGCCGTGAGCGGCAAGGGGAAAGCGAAGGGCGACGGCGGCGGGAAGGGCAAGGGCGGCCCGATCGTGGCCAAGAAAGGTTCGATCGGCGAAAAAGTCGCGGCGAAGGGAGGCAAGACACCCGCAACCACGATCGTGCCGACGGGCGTCAAGGGCGCGACCGGTTCGGTCGCGGGAGCGGCGATCGATGCGCCGGCGCGACCGAAGGGCAAGTCGAAGGGCGAGGCGGGCAAGTCGGTCGGCAAAGGTTCTGTGGGAATTCCGAAGTTCGGCGAAACGCCCAAGGGCGACTCGCGTGAGCGGGGCGGCGGCAAGTCTGCATCCGAAGCAGACGTCGGTCGGCCGAAGTCGCGGACGCCCGAGCCGCCGATCACAGTCGAACCGAAGTCGAAGGGTCGCGACAAACCGAAGGAGGAGACGCGGCCGCCGCGCGACGACAAGCCCAAAGAGAAGGACAAGGAGAAGGGCAAGAAGGGAAAGGGTAAGGACTGATGACCACGGCGGCGAACTCGATTCGCGCGGCAACGCGGGCGGTAATCGCCGCGGCCGTGGCGGCTTCGTTGGTTTGGGGCGCGGCGCGAGCGGCAGATTCAGCTCGCCGGCCCAGCGACGACAAGGAGCTGCGGTACTGGCTGCAGAACATGTTCTGGCATCACCGCTTCTCGCACGACGAGGCTGCCGCCGCTTTGGGACTCTCGAAAAAAGATGTGGCTGACGCGATCGAGAAGCTCGCGATCAGGCCCGACGCTCGAACCGCGCGGCCGGCCGACGCTTCGCTGCTGGTGCTGCCCTACCCCGGCGGACGGCACCCGCGCATCGGCTTCCTTGACGGCGCCGTCGATCCGCAGCGCGAAACCAAGGTCAGCGTGTTCACGCCGTGGGACCCGGCCAGCTACGTGGTCGTCGATGTGCCCGAGGCGATTTGGTCGAACCTCGGGCTCACCTACCTTGCCCACACGCACGTGCCGACCGTGTGGACGAAACAGGGCGTGACGCTGAAACCACTCGAATGGCATCGCCGCGCCGACGGATCGCTCGATATCGAGCGAGTGCTGCCGAACGGCATCGCGTTCGGCACGCGCGTGCGGCCGGGCCGCGATGCGGTGCGCATGGACATGTGGCTGAAGAACGGCACGACCGAGCCGCTCAGTGACCTGCGAGTGCAGATGTGCGTCATGCTCAAGGGCGCCGCCGACTTCGCCGAGCAGACGAACGACAACAAGGTCTTCTCGAAACCGTTTGTCGCCTGCCGATCGCAGCGCGGCGACCGCTGGATCATCACCGGCTGGCAGCCATGCCATCGCGCGTGGGGCAACCCGCCCTGCCCTTGCTTGCACTCCGACCCCAAGTTCCCCGACTGTGCGCCCGGCGAGACGCAGCGGCTGCGCGGCTGGCTGTCGTTCTACGAGGGGACCGACGTCGAAGCTGAGTTGCGGCGTGTCGAACAAATCGCCTGGAAGACCGACTGAGCCAAACGGAGACCACCATGTTGCGCCATCCACGCCGGTTCGTCGCGTGCCTTGTCATGCTGATTGCATCGTGCGGCCGGTCAACTCCGCCGCCGGCGCCAGCGACCTACGGGGCTCCGGGCTATGGCGGCTACGGCTACGCCGAGCCGGTCGGCCAGTTCAAGGACGACGCGCAGTCCAACGCGCAGCTCGACCCCGAGTCGCTCGCGCTCGATTTTGTCGACTCGACCGGCAAGCCGGTGAACATCAACGACTACCGCGGCAGCAAGAACGTCGTGCTCATTTTCACTCGCGGCTATCCGGGTTTCGTGTGTCCCAACTGCAGCACGCTGACCTCGCGGCTGATCGCGAACCACGACGAGTTCACTAAGCGCGACGCCGAGGTGCTGGTCGTGTATCCCGGCGACAAGGCGCACCTCGATGATTTCGTCAAGGCGTCGAAGCCCGTCCAATCGGCCGACAAGCCGGTGCCGTTCGCGATCCTGCTCGACGAAGGCTTCCAGGCGGTAGACAAGCTCAAGATTCGCGCCGACCTTGCCAAGCCGTCGACGTTCATACTCGACAAGGAGGGTCAGGTCCGTTTCGCCTACGTCGGCGCCAGCTCCGCCGACCGACCCAGCATCAAAGCGATGCTCGACCAACTCGACGCCATTCAAGGAACTGGTAAGACGTTGTGATGTGCACCAGTTGCCATCGAGTGTGAAGCCGCATACGCGAAAAGAAAGTGGGGCCCGGGACTACTGCAAGGGGTGACAAGCCGCAGTCCCAAGGCCCCGGTTTCTTACGAAGACATTCCACTTTTTTCTATCGAGTCCCAATAATCTGAACTTGAGGGGAACGACCCGTAGACTCAGTTTGTCGTGCGGCGGACCAGTCCGGCGCGGCAAGCTTTTCCGTGAACGACGGAGGTACCGACCATGGAGACTCGACCCGACGACGGCCCGGCGCCCAAGCACTGCCCGCTCATCAAGGCCGACTGCTTGCAGGACGGCTGCGTGTTCTGGATCCGATCGACTGAGATGGTGCGGAAGAACTGCGCCGTCGTGATCGTCGCCCAGCAACTCAACGCGATGGCCACCAAGTCGCCCGAAGTGCGGTTGGGGTGACGCGCTGCCGGTCGGAATGTAACTCTTGTGGACTCGCCTCCGCGTCAGACCATCGCGCACGACGATCCGCCGGCCGCGTGCATGTAGCTCTCGCGTACGTAGTCCATCACCATACGGTCGGCGTTGAACCGCCAGCCGAGCGAACGGATGGCGCTCTTCATGCGTTCGATCCAACCGCGCGGCAGACCGTCTTCGTCGCGCTCATAGTAGAGCGGCACGACGGTCGTTTCGAGCACGCGGTACAAGTCTGCGGCGATGCGTTCGTCGCCGATGTCTACATCGCCGTGCGCGCGAGCAGGCCCAATGGCAAACCCATTCGTGCCGTCGTACGCTTCGGCCCACCAGCCGTCGAGCACCGACAGGTTCAGTCCGCCGTTTAGCACCGCCTTCTGCCCGCTCGTGCCCGACGCCTCGAGCGGTCGGCGCGGCGTGTTCAGCCAGATATCGACGCCCTGGACCAGGTGCCGGGCGACGTTGATGTCGTAGTCTTCGATGAACGCGATGCGACCGCGGAACCGCGCGTCGCGAAACACCTCGATGATCCGCTGGATGTATTTCTTGCCGGCATCGTCGCGCGGGTGCGCCTTACCGGCGAAAACCAGTTGTACGGGGCGATGCGCGTTGCGCATCAGCGTGGCCAGACGCTCGAGATTGGTGAACACGAGGTTCGCCCGCTTGTAGGTCGCGAACCGGCGGGCGAAGCCGATGGTGAGCGTATCGAGATCGAGAAGTTGCTCGGCGTCGTGGATCGCTGAATCAGGTTCGTTGCGGCGACGGCACTGGCGGGCCACACGGCGTCGCACGAAGTCGAGCATCCGCGCCTTGAGGGCCTGGTGCGTTTCCCACAGTTCCCCGTCGTCGACCTGCTCAATCCCCTTCCAGACTTCGGGCCGGGCCGTGCGCCGCGGCCAGTCTTGTGGCAAGTGGCGGTCGTAGAGCTGCCGCATTTGTGGGGCGAGCCAACTGAGCACGTGAACGCCGTTGGTGATGTGCCCGATCGGCACGTCGGCCTCGGCGCGGTTGGGCCAGAGCGCGTGCCACATCTTGCGACTGACGCGACCGTGCAGAAAGCTGACCGCGTTCGCTCGGCAAGACGTCTTGAGCGCGAGCACCGTCATACAAAATGGCTCGTCGTGATTGTTCGGATAGACGCGGCCGAGTGCCATCAGGTCGTGGGGCGAGATTCCCAAGTCGTCGCGCAGCGGGCCGAGGTGCTCCTCGATCAACCCCGCGTCGAACCGGTCGTGGCCGGCCTCGACCGGCGTGTGCGTGGTGAACACCGTCTGAGCGGTTACCTCGCGCAGCGCCTCGTGATACGGCAGCGATTCGGACTTCATCAACCGGCGTACGAGTTCGAGCGGCGCAAAGGCGCTGTGGCCCTCGTTCAAGTGCACCGCGCCCGGTTCGATCCCCAGCGCCGCTAGCGCTCGCAACCCGCCGACGCCCAGCATCAGTTCCTGCCGCACGCGCGTGCGTGCATCGCCCCCGTACAGCCGCGCGGTCAGTTCGCGATCTTGCGGCGAGTTGCCCTCGACGTTCGAGTCGAGCAGCAGCAGCATCGCCCGCCCCACCTGCACGCGCCAGACATGCGCCCGGATCGCGCCGCCCCGCGTCTCGACTTGAACCAGCACCGGCGCGCCGTTCTTGTCGAGCACACGTTCGAGCGGCAGCTTGTCCAACGGGACGTCGATGTACTCCTCGCGTTGCCAGCCTTCCGAATCCAGCCGCTGAATGAAGTACCCCTGCGTGTACAGCAGTCCGACGGCCACCAGCGGCACGCCCAGGTCCGACGCACTCTTGAGATGATCGCCCGACAGCACGCCCAGACCGCCCGAGTAGATCGGCAGCGACTCGTGCAGGCCGAACTCGGCCGACAGGTACACGACCGGCCGAACCAGAAGCGGCCCGGTGTGCGTGGTGCCCCAGGTGTCGATCGTCGTCATGTATTCGCCGAGCCGCCGATAGGCGTAGTTGATGCGGCTGACGAGCACCAACTCCTCAGCGCGCGATTCGACTTCTTGCGGCGAGATCTCTCGCAACAGGGCAATCGGATTGTGCGCCAGCTCTCGCCAGCGCTTCGGATCGAGGTCGCGGAACAGGTCAACGACTTCGGGTTGCCAGCTCCACCATAAGTTCTGTGCGAGGACCGAGAGCTTGTCGTAAAGTGTCTTGCCTTCGTTCATCCTACCGTCCTTGCTTGCCAATCCCGTTTTTCGTCGGAAGCCCAGAGAGGAGTGCTTCGCAACGAGCGGGATTGTGGCCTACTTGCCAGTCCCCCACACGCGACGCGGTATTGTGCCCGCACGCCCGCGAGAGCAGTAGAGCAACCTGCCCTCGAGACCGCCTTGCGGCTACTTTTTCCGCCGACCGGTCTTCTTCTTAGCCGTCCTGCCGCCAGCTTTTGCCTTGGCGCCGCCCGACTTCTTTCTGCCGCCGAAGATGGCATCCCAGCCATCCGCATACTTCTTGGTTGTGCCCACGCGAACGATGCTCATGGCTATCTCCTGATGTTTCAGCGTTGTCTGCGCTATGCGACCATTTGGATACCGCACGCCGCCCGGCCGGTCAAGACGCCCACCGCGTTGGACCGCGAAACGGGTGTGCGACGCACTGTGCGCAGGCGCTTCGTTTAACGCCGAGCCGAAGGCGACGGCAGGCAGTTGTCCAGATAGTGCCGTCGCCTTCGGCTCGGCGTTAAACGACCTGGGCGCGCCAAATCGCAAACCGCGTCGTGCACCCCCGCGAAACGGCGGACGAGATTCGCGCCTAGCTCGGAATCGGGCCCGGCGCGAAAGCGCAATCGATCGGGCGATAGGGCAACACCAGGTGCGGCGTGTCGACCGGCCGTCGTTCGTGGCGACTGGCCATGAGCGCTTCGTGCATGCCGCTCGTCAGCAGTGTGCGCTCGACCGGGTACGGCGCCTGGCCGGTCCATATCATCCGCTCGATCGCTTTGACCTGATGCGTGAAGTGATTGTAGGGGCGGGCCTGCTGCAAGTGAAAGCGGCAGGCCACCACGCTTGGAACAGTCCCGCGCAGCCGCGCGGCAAAACTAAAGTGCTGTACGTGGCCAGTGAGCATCAGTACGACGGCTCGGGTGCGGTCGCAGTAGTCGATGACGAACGCCGCGGCCGCCTCGCCGCAGTTGTCGCGCGGCGAGCCCGATTTCGTGCCCGGACAACGCTCCAGCGCCGAGTTCAGCAGCAATCGCTCGGTCAGCCCGATCACGCGCCACACGTCTTTGCCCTCGATGTAGCGCACCTGGGCCACGCCCGACTCGCCGCCGCGCCGCCGCTCGACCATGCACTGCAGCATCTCGAGCGCGTAGAATCCCGACGTCTCGATGTCGCCGTAGCCCACCGCCACCACCTCGGCGATGCGGCTGCCCATCGGCAGGTTCAGCGCCGGATCGCGCCAGGTCAGCGGCATCACCGAGCCGGCCATCATCGGCACGGTCAACTCGGCGGCACGGTCGCACATCCATTTCGCGTCGTGCCAGTTTGCGGCCAGACGGGTGTCGTTGAAGACCGGCACGATTCGGCCGGCCTTGACGAACGCATCCGTCGTTTTCTCAAAGAACTGCCGGCGCGGATGCAGCGTCTGGCCCTTGGCGTTGGTCGGATAGTTGCCGTTCTCGCCGATCAAGATAACGCCCTCGACCGGCACGTCGCTCGTCCCCAGCGTCACTGCCGCCTCGATCGTCTCGCAGATCAGCACGTCGTGCTTTTTGGCGACCAGCCGGCTCCAGTCGCCCGTGGGCACCTGATCGGTGTAGAGCGAAACCAGCTTGAGATTGGGCTTGTCCTTGCCCTGAAAACTGTAGCCTTCGAGGATGCGGCCGAGAATCAGATCGGCGTGGGAATTCTCGCGATACTCGGTGACGATGGCCGCCACCGGCTTCGGATCAGCGAACATGACCAGTCCCCTCTCCACGATCGCGATCCGTCGCCCTTAGCGATCAGCCCTCAATGGCCATCCTATGCTCGTTAGCGTAGTGCAGGCGGCCCGCCTGCAATGTCGTCAAAGGAAGCCGCAGGCGAGCCGTCTGCACTACGACTTCACACCGCGTTGAAGTTTCTTGTTACCAAAGTCGGCCGCTCGCACATCGCTGCGTCCGCGTCCAGCGCGACCAAGCCTGGTCCTGCAACGGCGAGTTGCCCGGCAACGTGATCAACTCAACGTCGATCGCCGCCGCCTCGGCCCAGCGTCCCGCGTCCAGGTGCTCGCGCGCCCGGCGGGCAAGCTCGGCCGCCGTCGCCCCACGCGCCAACTTGCCGGCGTGCTCGCGCGCCGTCGCAATCTCCGCCGCATTCAGCGACGTGCCGGTTGTGCCCGACTGCATCAGGTTCGTGCGGTCTTGGCGGTGTTTCAGTCCCAACGCGTGGCCGATCTCGTGCGACATCACGCGCGGCACCGGCTCGTCAATGCCTCCTTCGACCGTCCGCAACTTGGCCGTCTCCTTCACGAACGACACGTGCTTGCCCAGGTACACTCCGTTCACGTTCATCTCGTGTACGAAGTACACGTGCAACAGCCCGTCGGTCCGCGACCGACCTGGGCACAAGGTCAGGTAATGCCGCCAGCCCTGTGGCCGGTCCGCATCGGCCAGCTTGAACTTCTCCACTTCGCTTGCCGACTCCCGAACAATCGACTCAATCGTGAATCGAATGCCCGCCGCCTGCCACACGCGGTTCGCCTTCTTGACGATCCGCAGAATGTCGTCGTCGGTGATCCGGGCGTCGACCTGCGGCACATCATCGGCCCGAAGCACGTGAATGCGCAGGGGCAACAACCAGAACTCATCCGGCGCGAAACTAGGGAGAGAGCCGTCGGGGACTGCCGCGGGTGCCGCTGCTGGTTCCTGGAACACGGCTTGGCTAGTCGCGGCCAACGGCCCGAAGGCCAGCAAGACACCCACGAACACACGAACCTTGTGGCCCACAGACTTCTCCCGTCAGTTTTCAGGCAAAAAGACTAGTAAATGGCCGGAGCGATTTCAATAAGCTACTCGGCCGGTCCATCCTGCTTGATTTGTAACGTCTGGTCGGCCCGGACGTTGTGGAGTGACTTTTTTGTGCCGTTTGGCCAGATCACGACGAGTTCATCGACCTGGGTGCGCTCGCCCAGCCCGAACGTAAGGACCGGTTCGGGCTGACTCAGGTAGCTGCGGCCGCCCATCAGTTCCTGGCGTTGTGCCACCCCGCCATAGCGCAGTTCGACCGCCGCACCGACGGCGTCGCGGTTGGTGGTCCGGCCGTCGCCTTGAAGCTTGACTCGCAGCCAGTGGTTTCGGTTGCCCCCCTCGTTGCGCAGCAGTCGGGGGCGGCCGCCGTTGGCGGTGATGAGCACGTCGAGATCGCCGTCTCCGTCGATGTCGCCGTAGGCCGCGCCGCGACCCACGAGCGGTGCGGACAGGTCGGTGCCCGCCGCGGCGGCCTTCACCTCGATGAACACCACGCGCCCGTCTGGTCCGCAGTTCCAGAACAGTTGCGGCGGCTGAGCGTAGGTTTGGCTCGCCTGCACCTTGTTGATCTCCTCTTCCAGATGGCCGTTGGCGGTGAACACGTCCAGCCGGCCGTCCAGATCGTAATCAAAAAAGAACAGGCCGAACTTGAGCAGCAGTTGGCTCGGCGGCCCGATTCCTTCGGCGATCGCCTTGTCCGAAAAGAACAGCCGGCTGGAGTCGTGGTTCACGTAGAAGGCGGTCATCTCGTTGGCGAAGTTTCCGATCGCGATTCCGACCTTGCCGTCGTCGCGGTACTCGGCGACGTCGATGCCCATCGCCCCGCGAGCGATGCCCGATGCGTCGAACGCGATCCCCGCCTCGGCGCCGATCTCCTCGAACTTGCCGCCTCCCTTGTTGTAAAAGAAAAAGTTCTGCACCGTGTCGTTGGCGACCAGCACGTCCATCCAGCCGTCGCGGTCGATGTCGCACGCGACCACGCCGAGCGACTTGCCCATCGGCGCGCCGGTGTTGGGGTTCGTCTTCTGCACACCCGACTCGGCCGACATGTCCATGAACTTGCCGTTGCCGTCGCCGAGGAACAGTTGACAAAAAGAGCCCTGAAAACTGAGCGGCGGGCCGAACGCGCGGCCGACGCCGGCAATCGAGAACTCCTGGGCCTGGTCGATCTCGGGCGTCCACTGCACGTAGTTGCAGATGAACAGATCGAGCTTGCCGTCGTTGTTCGCGTCGAAGAACGCCGCCCCCGTGCCCCAGCCTTTGCTCGTCGCCAAGTCGCCGGCGGTGACGTCGGTGAATCGCTTGCCGCCGTCGTTGTGTAGCAGTCTGTTCCCGTCCTGCTGGATTGCCGTGATGAAGAGGTCGGCGAACCCGTCGTTGTCGTAGTCGCCCGCGGCCACGCCCATGCCGAACAGGCGGACGTCGAGGCCGACCGATCGCGTCACGTCGGTGAACTTGCCCGATCCGTCATTCTGATAAAGCACGACGGCCGGCGCGGCCTTGCTGCCGGCGTCTCGGTCGTCGCGCCAGGTTCGTGAGTTGCCCAGGGCGATGTCCTGGTCGCCGTCGTTGTCGAAGTCGAACACGGCGCAGCCTGAGCCCATGGTCTCGGGCAAGAGTTTCATTCCGACCGATCCATTCGTGTGAACGAAGTCGATTCCAGCCGCTTCAGTGGCATCGACGAACTTGACGTCGGGCGGCTTGGCGTCGAACTCGGGCATTTGTGGTGCGGGCGGCAACGGCGCCGGCGACGACTCGGCCGGCGGCGGAGTACGGAGGAACAGGAAGTAGCCGCCGATGCCAACGGCGACCACCGCGACAAGGACAACGAGTCGAGCTGGTCCGGCTAGATTGTTGTTACTCACTGAAAACTCCACATCAAGTAATGGTCGTTACTGGCTCCCTGCTAGCGGGCGAGAGAAGAGCTTGTTCACCCGCGAATCAGTGAGGCCCGGCGCACCGACCCGGTTCAGCGGATAGATCACGATCGACTGTGCCGCATGGTTCGCTGCTGGGTTTTTCTGGCGGTGCAGCGCGACCGCCTCGCGAGCGTTGTCGTCCAGCTTGTACATTTCGTGCAGCCTGGCGTGAAGCGTGTGCAGTACGCGGGCAAGCGATTGGTTCAGCGTCTCGTCGCGACAGTCGCGATACGCGGCCTTGCACTTGGCGAGCATCTCCACGAGGGCGCTCTGCCGCGATTCGAACGGCTCGCGTTCGGGTGCGACCAGGAACTTTGGCATGAGCTGTACAAACTGTTCGACCGCCGCCGACCGAGCTTCGACCCGCTTGGTCGCGTCGGCGATCTCGACGGCGAGCCGGTGTAGCTCGGCCGCGGCGACCGCTTGCGGACCCCTCACCCCAACCCTCTCCCCCGCAGACGGGGGAGAGGGAGAAGTGGACCGAACCTTCTCCCCTAAATACGGAGGTGTTTGAGCGGCAAGTGCGTCTTCGGTTTCTCCCTCTCCCCCGTCTGCGGGGGAGAGGGTTGGGGTGAGGGGGCTGCGAGCCGTACCGTTGTCGTCCCTGTGCCCACGCACGGCTGAGGCGGTCTCGCTGGCGAGCGACTGATACAGCAGCGACAGGTTGAAATGCGCCGTCAGGTTTTCGGGGTCGATCGCCAGCGTGTGCTCGAACGCATCGACGGCCTCGCGTAGCCGGCGTTCGCGTTCGGCGCGGCGCCGCTCGCCGCGTTCCTGTGCGGCTCGCTCGAATCGCACAATGCCCAGGTCGTTCCACACCATCACATCGCGACGAAAGTTGAAGCCGCGATCGGCCACGGCGGCTTGCATTTCGTCGGACAGGATCAGCTCATAATCGCGAATCGCTTCATCCAGGTTGCCGAGTTCCTTGTTCACCTGGCCCGAAAGCCAGGCGATCGTCCAGGCCGGCGCGGGATCGAACGGTTTTGGCGGAAACTCGGCGTTGCCCGTGGCCTGTTGCGATGGGGCCGGCGCGCCCTGCTGGGCCGATTGCCGAGCCGCCTGCAACTCGCGCACGGCGTCGGCCAGCCGTTTTTCCCGCAGGTAGATTCGCCCCAGGTTCGCGTGCCCCGCGCCGCGGCCAAACTCGACCACCTTGCGAAACACCTCTTCCGCCTGACGCAGTTCGCCCTTTTCGGAACCGGCGGTCTGCTCACCTTCGAGCAACAGGCCGATGCCATAGTCGTTCCATCGCTGCCACAGCACGATGTTGCTGGCGGGATTCTCGACCTTCGCGGTCGAGCCGGCGACGGGCAACGTCACGGCGTCTTCGCAGAGCGTCGTGATCGGCAAGTTGGGCGGCGCCGCGCCGTCTTCACGGAACACGTGCTCCATGTACTTGCGGTCGAACTTGCGATAGTTCAACCGAGCGGTGAGCCGTACTGGTTCGGCGAGGTCCGCCGGCACGTCGAGCAGGTAATGCACGACCTGTCCGGCGCCGGGCGGAATCTGATGGTTGTAGACCGACACGTAGATGTCTTGTGGGTTGCGGCGGTCGATGCGGTTGCCGTGCCGGTCGATCACCAGCGCGTTGACGAAGTGCGACCAGGGATCGACCGTGCCATGCTCGTCGAGCGCGCCGCTGCGCCCGACGATGCGATCGCCTGCGCGGGCCTCGAAGTCGACCCACACTTCGTTCGAGTCGATCGTTCCCTGCGTAAACAGGTGACCTAGCTTGAGCGTGCGCAGCACGACTTCCACGAGGTATCTCTTTCCCGGCTCGAGCGTGGGCAGTTCGGGCCGGAGCGGTGCGAGCAGTTCGCCTTCGATGGTGCCGCCGCTACGCAGCGCGAAGATGTCGATGCGCATCTGGCCGTCGCGCAAGAAATCCTGATGGGCCTTGATGATCGCTTCGTTGCGACGATACTCGGCTGAGTCCTCCAGCGGGTGCTCACGAACAGTTCCGTTCTTTTCGTCTTCAAGCCGCATTTCATGGTTTCGCAAGAAGGGCAAGCCGGTGTTCGCGCCGAGGAACAGGTGATTGTGAATCTTGCGCTGGCCTGATCGGTCGAAGTCCTGAGCGCCGAAATCGCCTGAGGCGACGGTCGGCATGTGGCAGTCGGCGCAGCGGTCTTTGGCCTTCTCGGGGTAGTAGAAGCTGCGGGCGCCGTGCCCCGATACGCCGCTCAAGAGGAATGCGTCGTAGTGGTTCTGGCCGCGCAGCCATTCCTTGTAGTGGTTCAGGGCAAACGGCAGGCTGACCTTGTGGCACGTCGAACAGAATTCCTCGGAGCGATGAAACGGTTTCAAGAACGTCTTCTTGTGCATCGCCGGCTTGGCCTTGACCAGTTGGTTGTTGATCCATTGCAAGACCGCGTTTTGGCGGTACGCGAACGGATAGTGCAGAGGCTCGTCGATGGTGTAGGCGGCGTTGCCGGTGACGCTGTTGATGTTCGTGATCGCGTGACAGACCGTACAAGTAATGCCCGCCTGGGTTGTCGGGTCCGACTTGTTCTTGATGTCGTAATGCGGGTCGTCGAACTGGCCGCTGAAGAACGGCACGGGGTCGTGGCAGCCGGCGCACCAGCGCGACGCCTGCACCGTACCGTCGCGCTCGAGCGCGACCTTGCGAGTCTCGGAGACGCTGAACAGATAGGGCTTGTTGTTGAACGAGCTGAAGTGGTGCACGGAATCGTAGTGCTGTTCGTAAGCGTCGGGGTGACACTTCTGACAGTAGTCGTCCATCATCAGCGTGTGGGCTGGAATGAAATTGCCCGTGGCGGTGCGGGCCGACGAGGGGGCGAAGTAACGCGACCCTTCCTTGGGGCCGGCGGCGTACCACAGCCGCGGGTCCTGGTGGTGCAGGTAGCCCATCGCGACGACGAACGCGCCGACGCTGCCCGCCCAGGCCCACGCCCAGCGCCACTTGATCAGCGGCCCGGCCATGCGGTGAGTCACATAGAACGCGATCGCCACGATCGGGCTGATGACGTGCGCCCAGTATGCGATCGAGCGCGTGGTCGCATCCTTGACTTGGAATCCCTCGAACCGCACAAGCACCACGCCGCTGACGATGAGCACGATGCTGACGACGAGCAGCGCGACGCCCGCACGGACTGCGCGGCGGTTCGGTCGGTTGTAGGCGGTCGCCAGGTGCCCAAGCGCGAACACCAGAAATGGCAGCAACAGGCCCAATCCGAGCGCCAGGTGTAGCAGGAACATCAGCATGTAGAACTGATTCTGATACTCCTCACCGAGCGCGGTGATCGCGACCAGATAGACGCTGTTCGCGCCCAGCAACGCGATGACCGCGAAGATGACGGCCAGCAACTTTTTCAGCCGCGGGCTGACGGCCGGAGTGTAGACCCGACCACGGCGATCTAGTACAGGTTGGTCCATTGGAGTCGCCATCATTAGGGTTAGCGCGGATTATTCGTGGCCCGGGAAACCAACGCGGTGTGCTCCACGCCAAGCCCGACGCGCAAGCGAGGGAAAGTCGTTGGGCACCACTCGCTTGCGCTTCGGGCTTGTGTGGAGCCATGAATAATCGGCCTTGAGGCTACTTCCGTTCTTCGTCCATCAGCATCATCACGAGCGTCTGTTCCAATTCGCGCGGCTTGTAGCCAAATGGTCCGCGGCCGCCCTTGTAGGCGACCTTGCCGTTGCGATCGATCATGTACAGCCGGTCAGGGAATCCGCTGTAGGCGCGGTTTGCCGAGTCGTCGATCGTGTCGACTAGCATCGGGATCGACATGGCCAGGACCGAGCTGCACAGGGCGGCCGCTTGCGATCGGTCGACGGCGGTCTTGTGTTGCGCGACCTTGACCCCGACGCGGTCGTTCGACTCCATGCTCCAGCCGTCGGTCGGGTGGGCTTCGCGAATGTACACGGCGTAGAAGTCAACTCGGTCGCGATAGCGGGCGTACATCTTGTCGAGGATCCCAGCCTGGGACCGAAACGGCCCTCACGTGAAGCTGCCGAAAATCAGCACCACGGGTTTGCCGCGCCGCGACGACAGCGTGACGGTTTCCTTGCCGTCGAGCGTTGGCAGCGTGAAGTCGGGGGCCGCTTCGCCGTAGTTTGGGCCGGCCTCAAACGTGCCGAGTTGGCCGGTGAGGAACATGCGGAGCATCTCGGCGGCGGGCGGCTGTTCCTGGCGGGCGGGCTTGCGCATTTCGGGGTCGTCGAGCGCGACTTTCACGTCTTCCGGGGTCAAGAAATCGAGCTTGTCGCGGTCGGCGTGTGCGAAGAACTCGGCGATCTCATCCTTGGAGATGCGGCCGTTCGAGTCGGCGTCGAGTTTGTAGAAGACCATGTCGGCCATGCGGGCCTGCATCGCGGCCGGGGTCATCATCGGCTGCGACGCATAGTCGAAGTCCGCGGCGGTCAGTTGGCCGTCGAGGTCGCGGTCCATCCGATCGAGGCACTTGATCGACTGCTGCAACTCGGTGGGCAGTTCATCGGCGATGACTTTTCCGTCGCCGTCGGCGTCGAAATGGCCTCGCAGCCAGTCCCAGTCGTAACGCTTCACGCTCGGTCGCCACCAGCCCATGCCGATGCGCATCGACTCGGCCTTCAAGATCGCGACCGCCATGTCGCCCCATTCCGGCCGGTCCTTCCAGTCCTGTTCGAGCATCTGGCCGAGCTGCTTCATGTGGTCGGGGGTGAGGTTGCCCAGCAGCAGCGCCGCCAGGTTCTGTGGAGTCTGTGGATTGTTGTCGGTGGTCGGCTGCTTTTCAGGCGGCGGATCGTCGGCCCGCGTGGCGGTTGCTGGATACGGCCCGATGGCCAAGATGGCCGCAACGGACAACTGACAACTGACGACGGCAAGTTTGCGTCTCATGAATCGTGCCTCCACTTATTTGTCGGTCTTTGGCTGCATGTCTTGTTGCGGCAGGCCTTGGGTCTGTCCAGCCGCCGCCATCTCGCGATATCCGGGGTCTTCGAGCCCGAAGGCGTCGGCCACGCGATTGAAAAACGCGAACAGGGCGGTGATGTAGACGGCCTCGGCGATCTGCGGATCGGTCCAGCCGGCGGCCCGCAGCCGCTCGGTGTCGGCGTCGCTCGTGCGATGTGCGTGACGTGTGACGATCTCAACGAATTCGAGCAGCACTCGCTCGTTGGCCGACACCGGAGCGCTGCCGAGGTCCCCTCGCTCGAGGGCCGCGATCACCTTGGCGTCCGCGTCCTGCAACTGCAGGAAGTAGGCGTGCGCGCCGATTCAGTACGGGCATCGGTTCAGGCCCGAAACGAATGTCGCGATCATCTCCTTGGTTCGCCGGTCGAGGTGTCCATCGGCGAAGTGAACGCGGTACGAGAAGCCGATCACGTCGCTGAGGAAGTCGGGCCGCTGACTGAAGCACTTCATGATCCCCGGCATGCGCGGCCGGCCGGGATGTTCGCGCTTCCAGGCGGCGTAAATATCCGCCACTTCCCCCGTGGCGTCTTCGTCTTCGATCCAAGCGATGCGAGCCATGTTCTCACCCTCATGCCAGCGGGCAATCCAAAGCGGTGTCAAACCACCGCACTCCAAAGGTCGCTTGTTTGAGACATGAACTCAGTCCAGTCGAATGGTTGAACCGGTCCAGAGTTCAACCCTTGCCTGCCTTATCGCAGTGGTCGCACACGAGTACCTTGCTGTCTGGGTGAACTTTCTTCCACTCGTCCCAACGGACGCGTTCGGTCCATTCCTCCGGTTTCATTGCGGTCAGGCATTTGCCTTTTTCCGTGCCTTCGATCGACTTGCCGGTCTCCTGCAGCCAGTGCGAGCCGGTCTTGGCGTCGTACATCACCAGGTTGCCGAGCCGCACCTGGCCGGTGACCTTCAGTTCGACCTCTTCGCCCGTCTCCTTGATGCGTCGCTCATGAACCATGAGCTTGTGTTCGCTGGGTCAGTAACTGCACGCCACGGGCTTGTCACCGCAGCGATCGTTCACGATCTGGTGGTACTGCATGACGAACAGCGGATAGAACCGGCTGTCGCCGTCGACCGAGACGCCGATGCCCATCGTACCGCCGACCATCTTGGCATCGGCCGCCGAGACGAACTGCGGCTCGGTGATCGCGGGCCGCGAGTCCTTCGCGCGATACTGGATCGGCTCGTAGTGCGGCGTGCCGCCGCTCGAGGTTTGAAACAGCCGCTCCCGCGTCGGCGCCTGACCCTGCAGCAGATAGGCGTAGCGGCCGACCACAGCGCCGGCCGCCCAAAGCACGATCAGCAGCGGGATGCCGATCATCCAGACGAGTTTCTTGTTGTTCATGGTTTCACTCCGAGGTCAGCACTCAGTCGTAGGGTGGGCCGAGTCTTCGAGTCCCACCTCAGGTTTCCGTTGAATCTTCCTTGATGGTGATGATCTGGTCGGCCGGCACATCGTCAACCGTCGACTTCGCGCCGCTGGGCCAATCGACCTCGACTGAATCGGCCCGCTCGGCCGCGCCCAGGCCGAAGTGGCAGAGGTAGGCGTCGCTGCTGAGGTAGCTGCAACCCAGCACGCGCTGGCGCGTGTGAACCTGGCCGCGCGCCTTGACGCGGACGCGAGCGCCAACGCCGTAACGATTACTCTTCGTGCCTTCGAGTCGCACGCCGAGCCAGTGGCTGGTTCGCGGGGTGGTGTTGTGCAACAGCGTCGCCGGCCCGCCGTGCGACACGACCACCGCGTCCATGCGCCCGTCGTGATCGTAGTCGGCGAAGGCCAGCCCGCGGCTGACCTTGTGCTTGGGGAAGAACGCCCCCGCCTGCTCACTCACGTCGATGAACTTGCCCGTGCCGTCGTTGTGCAGCAGTTGAGCGGGCTGCGGCATCAGCTTGGGATTCGTGAGCACGTCGAGCGTCAGTTCGTCTTCGATCGTGCTGCCGTTCACGAGCATCAAGTCGAGCCAGCCGTCGTTGTCGAAGTCGTAGAGGCCCGAACCCCAACCGACGTACGCCGACTTCTTGATGGCCACGAGGCCCGCCGCTGGGGCGACGTCGTCGAACGCGATCGCGGTCTTGTCGCCGAACTCATCGGTGCGGTTCTTCCACAGCGCGTGGTCTTCGGCGACCCAGTGCGTCGCGAACAGGTCCATCCAGCCGCGATGCCAGACGTCGCCGACCGTCAGGCCCATCGACGCCCGCCGATCGTACGTCCCCGCCTCCAGCGACACCTCGGCGAACGAACCGTCGCGGCGATTGTGAAACAGTACGTCGGCCGTGCCCACGTCGTTGGCCACGTACAGGTCGGGCCAGCCGTCGTTGTCGAAATCGCAGAACACCGCTTGCATGCTCTTGCCGTCGGGGTTGGCGACCCCGGCCGTCGCGGTGACGTCGCTGAAGATTCCCTTGCCGTCGTTTTGCAGCAGTATGTTCGGCTCGGCCGGATACGACGTCGGGTTCGTCCACACGGCCGGCCGGCCGGCGACGAGCGGCCGGCCCTTGGCCTTCTCACGATCGAACGTCACGTAGCCGCAGACGTAGATGTCGAGGTCGCCGTCGTGGTCATAGTCCGCCGCCGTCATGCCGAGCACGAAACGGTGAATGTCGGCCAAGCCGGCTTCGGCGGTCGCTTCGACGAACTTCTTGCCCTCGTGGTTGCGGTACAGAACCACGCCGTCGTAATGAGTCAAAACCAGGTCCAACCAGCCGTCGTTGTCCACGTCGATCCATAAGCAGGCGTAGTCCCAGCCGACGTGGCCGACTTGCATCTCAGCGGTCACGTCGGTGAACTTGCCGCCGTCGTTGCGAAACAGCCGGTTGCCCGGCCGCTTCGCCAGCTCGGCCGGCTCCATCAGAAACGGTCCGGCGAAGTTGACGAGATACAGGTCTTCGTCGCCGTCGTTGTCGAAGTCGCCCCATCCGGCGCCCGACCCGACGTCTTCGGGCAAGAGCGACGCGCGAGGCGAATCGAAATGGTGGAAGCGCACACCCGCCGCGTCATGCGCTTCGTCGAAACGCAACCCCGACGGCGTGTGGTGGTCGGGGCCGCGGTCCGGCCTGCGTCCGAGCGCGCCGACCCACACGCCGGCGCCCACGACGCAAATGACCACGACGACCAAGATGGACCACTGTCGAATCATGGAGTGTCGCCTTTGGATTTGGCTCAGAATAACTTCCTCGCTTAACGGCAAGCCGAAGGCGACGGCGATCGGCCAAGTCCGCGCGACCCACCGTCGCCTTCGGCTTGCCGTTAAGCAACGGGACCGAAATAACTTCCCGCGTTGGGGCGGACAGTAGCCCGACGCGCGAGCGAGGAATCGGCAAGAAGATCACCTCGCTTGCGCGTCGGACTACTGTGAGTGAACGGGAAGTTATTTCGGCCCCGTTCCTTTGGAAACTGCACGCGCGAATCCGAGCCGGTAGCCCAGGGCAAGTCCGGACATCAACCCGCGACGCTTCGCCTTGAAGTCAAGCGGCGCGCGGCGGGGCCTGGACTACAAATGGAGGTGGCGGGCTAGCGGGGGGGCGGCTCGGCAGGCTCGTCGAATCGCTGACCTGCGAGCGGCGCGGACGATCGCATTGGGGTACTCGGTTCAACGTTCGGTGCCGGACAGACTGCCAGGCAGGCCCACTGAGGTGTGCCGCCGGCCGAAACGATAGGGGGCGGCGGTGTGGGGGTTGAATCACCGCGGGAACATCCCGGCCCGTGGCAGGCGCGCCGCACCGGCGCGGCCGGGGATTCCTCGTGGCTGGCGTTGCGGGCCAAGTCGAGCCGCAGTTGGTAGTGAGGCAGCGGCGCGCTGTTCACGATGATCGGACGGCCGACGATTACATAGTCGCGACAGCCCGCCTGGCCAACCGCCGGAGCGATCGCAACCGCCAGCCATGCCGCCGAAAACAGGCACGCCCTTCGCCAACCGGAATGAAACATTACGAAGACACTTAACAAGACACACTCGCGGCCACACGTCGCAGATTACGTCAATAACAAGTATGAAGCCGTGTAATGTGGCTACGAGTCTACAGCCGCCCGTGGCGGAAAGTCAATCATGCGGTCGCTCAAACTCAGGTATCGCGACGACCGGTTCGGATTGTATGAATACGTCGGCTTCGACGAATGGTTCACGGCCGTGACGCACTTTGCGGGGTTCGTAGTAGCCCTGTTGTTGCCTTTTGGCGAGCGGGAGGCGCCAGCCTCCTGGTTTTCCGGAAGGACCAGGGGCCTAACGGCCCCCGAGCGCCAAAAAGCACCGGTACCGACTATTGCAACGAATGGCCGCGTGGTAGCATTCGTTGTACTCGTGACTATTCTCAGCCACGGGTAGGCATAGGTATTGGGAGAACTGTGCAGTGACGGCGGAGAATTTTGACAAGACTCTTGAGGGTCTGAAACAGCGAGCGCCGTTTCATCCCTTCACCGTAGAGTTGATTGGCGGTCATCGTTTCGAGGTCGACCATCCAGGCGCCTTGGTCGTCCGCGATGGTGTTGCCGTCTTTATCTCACCGGGCGGAGTGCCCGTATTGTTCGACCACGAGAGCGTTACGCACTTCGTAGCCGAACTGCGGAAAAAGCGCAAAACGAATTGATGCGGCGGACGATGCGCGGCCGCTGCATCATTCCACGGCTTGCGTCCCATGCATTCAGTCCTTTCTCGCGATGTCGCATCGGTTCGCGGCCGCAGGAACACCTCCAAATGCCCAATTCGGTCACTCAGCCCCTGAACGGCGTTCGAGTGCTCGATCTGTCGCGCGTGCTGGCCGGGCCGTTCTGCTCGATGATTCTCGCCGACTTGGGCGCGCAGGTCATCAAGGTGGAACGGCCGGGCCGCGGCGACGACACGCGCGAGTGGGGGCCGCCGTTCATCGATGCGCGAGACGGCATGAGTGCGTACTTCGCGGCGGTGAACCGCAACAAGCGGTCGGTCACGCTCGATCTGGGCAACGACGCCAGCCGACCGGTCCTGGAGAAGTTGATCGCGCGCAGCGATGTGCTGCTCGAAAACTTCCTGCCGTCGGCCACCGCCAAACTCGGCCTGATCGGCGACCAACTGCGCCGCATCAACCCGCGTCTGGTCGTCTGCTCGATCTCCGGATTTGGTCGCACCGGCCCCTGGGCCAACGTGCCTGGCTACGACTTCGTCGTGCAGGCACTGAGCGGCCTGATGGCGATCACCGGTGAACCGGCCGGTCCACCGACGAAGGTCGGCGTCGCCCTGACCGACGTCATCACGGGCCTGTACGCCGCCGTTTCGATTGTTGCCGCGCTGCGAACTAGCGATCAGCCGCCAACAACCAGCCATCAACTTCCGTTCGCCAATTCTCAATCCTCAAGCCTCGATCCTCAATCCCCTCTCCGGCACATCGACCTGTCGCTCTTCGATTGCACGCTGGCCGCGCTGGTGAACGTCGCTCAGTCGCACCTCGTGACCGGTCGCCGGCCGGAGCGCTACGGCAACGCGCATCCGCAGATCGTGCCATACGAGTGTTTCGCGACGGCCGACGGGCACCTGGTGCTGGCGGTGGGCAACGACGCCCAGTGGCAGCGGTTCTGCGCCGCGGTCGGTCGCGGCGACCTGGCTGCCGACGCGCGCTATCTCACGAACCGGCTGCGCGTGGCCAATCGCGTGGCACTCGCGGCCGAGATTGCCGTGCTGGTGCGGAGTCAATCGACCGCCGCATGGACGCGACTGCTCACCGAGGCCGACGTACCGCACGCGCCGGTGTTGGCGGTCGACGAGGCCTTCGCCCACCCGCAGGTTGCCGCTCGATCGATGATTGCACGGTCGGCCGACGGGCTGAAGCTGGTGGGCAATCCGATCCGGTTCGCGGGCGAGCAGCCGGCGCCGCCACAGTCGCCGCCGCGACTCGGCGAGCACACGGCCGACGTGCTTGGCGAGCTGGGCTACTCGGCCGACGACATTGCTCGGCTGCGGCGAGAGGGGGTGATCTGATGTTCGGCCGATTGAATCCAACGAAACCGTCGGCCGCGCATCGTGCCGTGCTAGAGCGAGTCGGCGCGGCGTGCCGCGAGTGGCGACTGAGTGTGAAGAGTGGAAAGTGGAGAGTGGAGGGCCTGAAGGTCCAGCCGCGTGATGAAAGCGTAGCGATACTTGCCAAGCACGGCGTGTTTCGAGTCGGCGTGGCGGCCGAGTTCGGCGGCTGCGGTACGGAGCCGCTGCTGGTGGTTATGGCCGCCGAGCGAATCGGTCGCGAAGGGCTGGCACTGTGCGAGCCGTTCGTGCGACACGCTGAGGGCGTTGCTGTGCTAGAACGGTGGGGAACGGGCGACCAGAAGGCGACTCATCTCGCTCGCGCTGTGCGCGGCGAGTCGGTGCTCGGTTGTGTAGCCGACGATGCAGGCGTACGACTCACCGCACGACTGGTGGGCCGGCTGGCGACCGCGGCCGGTTGCGTCGGCGCGCTGGCCGACAGCCTTGAGGCGTTGGCATCCGTGATTCGTGAGGCGCTGACCGCGCAGCCGGCCGGCGACGACCGGGCGGACTGCGAACGATTCGTAGCGGACACGGCGACCGACCTCGAGGCGACCCGCGCCTTGGTTTACGCCGCCGCCGAATTGAAGGGCGAGTTCGATCGCCACACGACCAGCAAGCACCTGGAATGGGAATCAACCGCGCTCGTTACCGAGGCACACTACCTGGCGGCGCTCGCGATGAACCGCATGCTGCACGGCGCGGGCCAGTTGCTCATCGACGGCACCGCCCTAATCGAGCGGCTGCCGCCGTGGCATCGCGTCGCCCTTGACGCGACCGTGCTTGCCGACGAACCTGCCGACTCGTTACAGTCGCTGATCGCGAACTACTACCTGTTTCAGTGACCCCTGACGCGAGGCGAAGCCATGGCCGACGCTGTATCGATCGTCTTCGAGTGCCTGCCGTTTCGGTTGGTTGGCCACGCGGGCCTACCGCTCGATGCGTCGGATGAGCAACAGGCGTTGTGGCGCCGGTTTCGCGCGGCCATGACCAAGCACGGTACGGCCAACACGTATTTTCTGTACAACGCCGACTGCACGTTCCGGCTATCGAACGGCGACGACGGATCGATGCGGTTCATCTTCGAAGCGACCGCGCGGACCGACGAAACCGACTCGCGACCGGTCGCCGTCGATATCGTCTGCCAGCTTGCCGAGACGGACTTCGCCAAGCCGCTGGCGCCGCCGGTCATGGAGTTCTTCCGCGCGGCGGTGCGTCGCGCGGTCAGCGCCGAGTTTCAGCGGTTCATCGACTCAGGCAACCTGAAGCGCAAGCTGGCCGAGAAGGAGCATCTGCTTCAGGAATGGGACCGCAACCGCGGGTTCGTCGGGATGGATATTTGAGAGTCGGCTGGATCGACCCGGCGATGGGCATACGAACCGGCTTCGGCACGCGGAGGGTACGGCTTGCCTGTGACGCGAGTTGAGAGGCGTGTGGCATTCATCGAGCGATTCTGCCAACTGCTCCACGAGGACGCGGCGGCCCACGAAGAGTGGAAAACGACTCGTCTCCAATCACCAGATTACCGGTGCTTTGGTTCACGACGCGCGGATCGCCGCGTTGGTCCGTCGACATGGCCTGAGCAACTTGCTCACGTTGAACGCGGACGACTTCCGTCGCTATCCAGGAATTCAGCCAGTCACGCCAAATGAGTTACTCGCGAGTCACGGATCGCCGTAACGAGAAAGAGAGCGACCGCGACGAGACCGATAGTTCCGTCGTTGATCTTCGGACGCGCGCAAGAAGTTCCCCACAGCACGCCCCAGCCAACGTGCTTTCGACGACGGACTGCTGGACAATTCGCGGATTCACGACGGTCAATCAGATCTTCTTCGCCACCGGGCGATGCGGGGCGAGGCGGAGGAAGTCTTCCATGATCGAGAGGACCTCGTTGTTGTAGAACGTGCGCTCGAAGACGGGTTTTTCCTTCTTCTGCTCGTCGGGGTTGTCCGGGTCGTCGGGGTCGGCCAGGGCGTTCTCGGCCTGTTCGCTGCGGCGCCGCTCCTCGCGGCGCTTGTCTTCGTTCAGGCTGACTGCCTTGCGGTCCTTCATCTCCTTCCAGCGGGTGATGTCCTCGGCGAGCTTGGCGAACTCGGCCGACTGCTCGCGACGCTTGTCGGACAGCTCACGGAGCTTGGCCTTGAGGTCGGACGAAACCAGCGGCAGCCGGTCGTAAGTCGACGCCTGGACCGAGTGGAACGGCAGGGCCTGCGGAAGGTCGCCCTCGGCGATGTCCATGTTGTCGACCAGCGACGGCAGCACAATGTCGCTGGGCACGCCATGGCGCTGGGTGCTTTCGCCGTTCACGCGGTAGAACTGCTGAATCGTCAGCTTGAGCGCGCCGAGTTGCTGCGGTTTGCCGAAGAACGAGCTGACCTGGCGACCGATGTCGACGACGGTTTGCACCGTGCCCTTGCCGTGCGTCGAGCTGTCTCCGACGACCAGGCCGCGGCCGTAGTCTTGAATCGCACCGGCGAAGATTTCCGATGAACTCGCGCTGAACTTGCTGACCAGCACCATGAGCGGCCCGGAGTATGCCGTGCCCGCGTGTTCGTCTTCGTGTTCCTCCTCGCGGTCGCGGCGCCGGCCTTTCACTTTCACCACGGCGCCCTTGTCGATGAACAGGCCGGTCAGATCGACCGCTTCGCTCAGCACGCCGCCGCCGTTCTCGCGCAGGTCGATGACCAACCCATCGATGCCTGGTCCGTTCTCTTGGAACTGCTTGATCAGTTTTTCCACGTCTTTGTGGCAACTCTTGAAGTTCTCTTGGCCGTTGTTTGCTGCGGCGATGTCGAGGTAGAACGACGGCAGATTGATGTAGCCGACGCGATACGGCGAGCCGTCCTGCTTCTTACCCTGTTCGATGATGTCGCCCTTGGCTTCCTGGCCCTTTAGCTCGATCTTCGCGCGGGTCATCTTGTAATCGACGGTGTCGGCCTTGCCCGCCGGCTGCACGCGCAATACCACCTGGCTGCCGCTCGGCCCGCGGATCTTCTTGACGACGTCGGTGAGCTTCATGTCGACGACGTCGACGACGTTCTCACCGTCGGCCGCGACGCCGACGATCTTGTCTTCGACCTTGAGCCGGCCGTCCCTGTCGGCCGCGCCGCCGGCCACGACCTCGGCCACGATCGTGTAGCCGTCCTCCGAACGGAGCCGCGCCCCGATGCCGTCGAGGTGCAGCCGCATGCTGATCGTGAAGTCTTCGAGCGTAGTCGGCGACATGTAGTTCGAGTGCGGGTCGAAGCTGGTCGTCAGCGCGTTCAAGTACATCTCGAGCAACTCGTCCGAGTCGGTTTGCTCCCAGCGGTGCAGCAGGTTGCGATAGCGCTTGAGTACTTTCTCGCGCTGCTGAGCTTCGGGCAGCGGCTTCTTCTCGGTGCGCTCCTTGAGCAGGTCGAACTTGATCTTCTTGCGCCAGCGCTGCTCGATCTCGGCGGCGTTCGTCGCGAACGGCATGTTCTCGTAGTCCGTGCTCATGTCCTCGTCGATCGAGAAGTCGTGCGGTGCGGCGACCAGCTTTTCGATCAGGCTCATGCGTTCGCGCATCCTCGCCAGGTAGCGTTCGAACACCGTGTAGGCGAACCGCAAGTCGCCGGCCGCGACCTCCTCGTCCAACGTCAGTTCGTGCTTGCGGAACTCGTCGATGTCGGCCTGGACGAAGTACGACTTGGTCGGATCGAAGCCGATCGCGGCGCGCGAGCCGGTCAGGAAGGTCCAGAACGTGCGGCGCGAGATCGTGTCGTCGATGGCAGCACCCGACAAGTGATGCTGCTGCAAGAAGTCGCTGACGGTCTTGGCCACGCGGGCGTCGTTTTCTTTGGGCTGGCCGATGTCGGCCGAGAGCGGTCGCAACGCCAAGAACGACGCGCCTAGTAGCAGAACGCCCAGCAACCGACCGCGGAAGAAACGACAGTGCATCATGGCATGGAACCTCGATTTCGTGAGAAGTAGTCGAGAACGAACGGGCGGATGCGCCTCCACTTGTTCCGTCTTCTTGGTGATGGGTTCAAGGCGGTTGGCCTTCGCAGCTCAGTTTCGTCCATCGTGGGCGCTAGTTTGGCGGATAACGTCAAACCGGTCAAGGCGACGCCTCAGGCCGCGCGCGCGATTGCCGTCCGCCGGTCAGTAGTCTTCTGTCACGCCGTCTTGATCGCGGCGGCCGCTTGCAGCCCGAGCTCCTCGATCATCATTTCGCGCATCTTGAACTTCTGAATCTTGCCGGTCACGGTCATCGGGTAGGCGTCGACGAACTTGACGTATCGCGGCACTTTGTAATGGGCGATTCGCTCGCGACAAAACTGGCGAATCTCGTCCACCGTCGCCTGCTGGCCTGCCTTCAACTTGATCCACGCGGCCAGCTCTTCGCCGTAGGTCGCGTCGGGCACGCCGACCACTTGCACTTCTTCGATCTTCGGGTGCGAGTACAGGAACTCTTCGATCTCGCGCGGGTACACGTTCTCGCCGCCGCGGATGATCATGTCCTTGAGCCGCCCGGTGATCTTGAAGTAGCCGTCCGGCGTCTCGACCGACAAATCGCCGGTGTGCAAGTAGCCGTCGCCGTCGATCGCCTTGGCCGTCGCGTCGGGCATGTTGTAGTAGCCGATCATGACGCCATGCCCGCGAGCGCACAGCTCGCCCGGCTGACCCGGCGGCAAGGCCGCGCCCGACGCCGCGTCGATGATCTTCACTTCGACGCCCGGCAGCGGCTTGCCTACCGTCTCTACGCGTTTTTCCAAGGGATCGTTGGTCCGGGTCTGAGTGATTACCGGCGAGAACTCGGTCAGGCCGTAGGCGATCGTCAACTCGCGAGCGCCCATCTCGCCTGTGACGCGCTTCATCAACTCGATCGGGCACGGGCTGCCGGCCATGATTCCGGTGCGAAGCGTGGTCAACCGCCGGCTTGGGTAACTCGCGTGCTCCAGTTGCGCGATGAACATGGTGGGCACGCCGTAGAGCGACGTCGCGCCGCACTGCTCAACCGCGTCGAGTGTCTTACCCGGCTCGAAATAGTCGGCGGGCACGACCATCGCCGCGCCGTAGACCACGCAACACAGCGTGCCCAGCACGCAGCCGAAACAGTGATAGAACGGGACCGGGATGCACACGCGGTCGTCGCCCGTGAGTTGCTGGCACGCGCCCGAGTAGTACGCGTTGAGCAGCAGGTTGCGGTGGCTCAAGAGCGCCCCTTTCGGGAACCCGGTCGTGCCCGACGTGTATTGCATGTTCACCGGATCGGCCGGCGTACACGCCTGCTCGCGCGCGGCGAGCGACTGGTCGCCGACGGATTTGCCGCGTTCGATCAATTCGCGCCAGGGCAGCATGCCCGGCGGCGCGGGATCGCCGAGAAACACCACGCCACGCAGTCGTGGGTACTTCGCGCTCGTCAGTTCGCACGGTCGCGAGTCGGCCAGTTCGGGCACGAGGCCGCCGATCATCGCCACGTAGTCCGACGACTTGAACCGGTCGATCGTGACGAGCAGCTTCGCGTCCGATTGTTTGAGTACGTATTCCAGTTCGGCCGGTCGATAGGCTGGGTTGATGTTCACGAGTACCGCCCCGACTCGGGCCGTCGCAAACTGGGTGATCACCCATGCGGGCCAGTTCGTGGCCCAGATCGCGACGTGGTCGCCTCGCTCGATTCCCAGCGCCATGAACCCGCGTGCGGCCTCGGTGACGAGCCGATCGAACTCGGCGTACGTCGCGGTGAACCCTCGCTCCGGAAAAAACGCCGCCGGCCGTCCACCCGCGCGAGTCGCCGTCTCGCGCAGCACTTGGCCGAACGTCTTACCGTCGACCCAGGGAGCTGTCTGTTCGCGAATCTCGGACACAGTTGCCCTCCAGGCAAGCGGCGGGGCGAACGACCTACGTCCGCCGGCCACCACGACGAAGCGACCCGTTCGATTTCGGTTTGAGGCTTACGACCAAGAGGAGATCGACGATCTCGATGACGCCATCAGGGTGGGAGACAGCGATCGTTCGGCCGACGGAGGACTGTGCCAGGAACTCGGGGTGTTCGACCGACAATGTTCGGCCGTCCGCGAGGTGAATGTCGAACGGCTGAAAGGGTCTCGCCGAGTGCATCTGTTTGAGCTGTTCAATCGCCATGCGGGTATGTTACCGGCAACACGGGGAAACGCCAAGCGACCACCAGCTCAAGCGCTCAAGCCGGTTCGTTGTTCTTGCTCGACCATCAAGGCTTGATCGCCTCGGTGAATCGTTCGATCTGTTCCTTCATCGGGCCGGGCGCCTTCGGGCCAACCTCGCCAGTGCGGATCGGCTCGACGTCGACCACTGCGAATTCCAGTCCCGGCCCGCGCAGGATTCGCGGCGCGACCGACCGCCAAGACGAAATGTCCTGGACGTGCGACACCTGCCGAATACCCGATGCTCGCGCGATCGCCGCAAAGTCGACGCGGCCGGCCCCAGCGACCGGCTGAGCACCGGTCACTTCGTAGACGCCGTTGTTCATCACGATCACCGCCAAGTTCTTCGGCGACTGCTCGGCGATGGTCACCAGGCAGCCGAGGTTCATGAGCGTGCAGCCGTCGCCGTTGAGTACGACCACGCGCAGGTCGGGCCGGGCGAGCGCCAGACCCAGACCGAGCGTTGGCGCCTGGCCCATGCTCGACGGCACAAAGTAGAAGTCGCGCGGGTGCTGCGACATCTTGATCCACTCGCGTTCGCCGCCCATCGTCGCGACCACGACTTCGTCGCGCCGGTGCTCGCGAAGCAGTTTCAGGACTTCAATTGGGTTCATCCGTTTGGCTCATGCGGTGGAAATGACCAATGCCTAATCACTAATGTCTAAGGAATCCCCAATGACCAATGACGAAGTACTCTCGGCTCTTGTCATTCGGACTTCGGGATTCATTAGCGTAGTGCAGGCGGCCCGCCTGCAATGTCGTCAAAGGAAGCCGCAGGCGAGCCGCCTGCACTACGACTTCCTTGAAAGACATTAGTGCTTCGTCATTCGTTACGTCCTCGTCTCGGCGATCAGCGCGGCGGCGGCCTTGCCCTCGCGCTGAGTCGCTGTGTAAAAGTCGCGCAGCTCGTCGATGCTCGACTCCTTCGTGAGCAGCTTGTACGGCAGGTCCCAGGCGCGGACGATCGGTTCCAGGAACGTGGCCGCCGTGTCTTTGCGTCCGGCGATGCCGCCATAGTAGCCGCGATAGCCGACGATCATGAAGATCGGCAGACCGAGGTCGTGGACCGCGTTGCGCATCGCGTCGCCGGCCTCGTAGAACCCCGTACACTGGATCACGACGATCGGCCGCGCGCCGCCGAGGTGCAGGCCGGCCGCCGTTCCGAACGCCTCGCCCTCGCGGCACACGCGAATCAGCTTGAGCTTGTTCGCCGCCGCCAGCGGCCCGTGCCACGCGCCTAATTCACTGTCCGGCAGCCAGACCACGTGCGTCACGCCCAGTTGCTCGAACAGCTTCACTGCTTCGCCGCCGTCAAACATGTTCATCCTCCGCGCTCAGCCTGCTACGAGCGAGTGGACCACGTACAACGTCACGGCGATCGCAAGGCCGGCGACCAGCACCGCCGCCCCGCAGCCGCTCGCGTCACACTTCAATCCGTACTGTCTGCCGAGCGTCTCCACGGCGTCCTTGGCTTCTTTCAGACCGGCGCCAGTCTCTTCGCGATACAGCTTGATGGCCGGAATCTTCTGGCCTTGCTGCAGCAGGCGCAATACGCGCCCCTCGATCGTGTCGCGGGGCGGCAGTTCCATACCGCCGATGCGCTCGCGCGTCGGGACGGGCCGATCGGTCACGGGTTCCGTCGTGAGCCACGCACCGCAGCGATCGCATCGCTCCGCCGAGTCAATGTTCTCGGCCGAGCACACCGAACAGATTCTCATGGCGACTCACCTGTCCTGGTTCTTTTTTCTCGGCACCAGTCCGGTCGGATCGCCCGCGGTGATCCAAAGGAACGGCTGATCCGCCTCGTCGATGCGTAACTCGTGCTTCAGTCCCAGCGGTGCGAAAGTCCTGCGCAGCGCCGAGGTCAGCGTGCCGCCGGGGATCTCGACCGTCGAACGCAGCGCGGCCGCGTCGATGTCTCGCAGCGCGAGCGCCCGGCGGTCGAGCACCACGTCGATCTTGATCGCGCCCTCGACCACCCCCAGCAGTTGGTCGAGCGGCGTGTTGTCGGTGCGGTACCGCACGGGCTGTAGGAGCTGTGGGGCGACGTTGCCGGGGAATTGCTGCGGCACCAGCCCGACCGGCCAGGGTCGCCGCGAGTCGGCGATCGGCATCACGGCAAGCGACACCGCGCCGGCCGCATCCGCTCGCGGCTCGAACGCCAGGCCATGCTGGCCGAGTACGTACGCCAGCGACGCACCCAGGCTCAGGTTTGCGGTCTTGGCGTTCAGTCGCAGCGCGCGGCCCAGCGCGTCGGCTTCGGGCGTCGTCTTGATCGCCAGCTTGGTGCGCGGCCGAAGCTCGGCAAGAAACGCGGCCAGCGGCTTGTCTTCGAGACTGAATCGGCCCGGCGGCTTCAACTCGGCGCGCAGCAACTCGAACTGCCCCTGGTTCAGCCCCCAGAGCGGCGAGGCCGGATCGGGGCCGGGGACGCCCTCTGTCTGCAAACTCTTGATCAGCGCGGCAAGTTTCGCGCGGTCGGCCATCTTGAAACCATCGGCGTCGATGAACAGGTTCCCCGATGGACCAATCATCGCCCTTACTACCACGCGCCCACCACCGACAGATTCGATCGCCGGCTCCGCGTTCGCTCCCGGCTTCGGCGGCGCCGGCTCGCCCGGAACCTGGCTCACCCCCGCTGCGCCCAACTCCTTGAGCAAGTTCATCCACAGCACCGCACGCTGCTTGTCGAGCTCGGACGAGATTTGCAGCCGAAAGTCCACCTGGAACTTCGCGACGGGTTTCTCGGCCGCCGGCTTTGTCGTTTTCTTCGGCGACTGACCCGCGGCGATTGGGAAAGGCAACAGAACAGCAGAGATCAATGCCGTCAACAGGACGATGCCAGCCATCATTTCGACTCCCGGAGCGGTCAGCCCAGAATGTACCCGTAACGGACTCAAAACAACAAGCTGCCTTACTCTCAGTCCCGCGCGCTGTCGTCGCACCGTACGCCACGGGTCGCGGTGCGGGGCGTGCGAATGTTGATGAGGCACGACTGGAACGCAAGGGATCGGTTGTTGGTCGGCGGTGCGCAGTGGGTTATGATTGTATCGTCGATGCACGAGTCGAAACCGCCGACGGGGGTTCCTACAGAAATGAGCACTTTGCACCAATTGGAAAACCAAGTCGCTTTGCTCTTGCCCGCGGAGAAAGCGCAACTGTTGCAGGTCATCGCCCGCGAGTTGGGTGAGGCGTTTCCCGGCGTCGAGAGCACTCCCGGTGTTTGTGGCGGCGAGCCGTGCATCGTTCGCACGCGAATCCCGGTCTGGGTTCTGGAGCAAGCTCGGCGACTCGGCGTTTCCGAGGCCGACCTACTTCGCTCCTACGCCACGCTGCGAGCTGAGGACCTCGTCAATGCTTGGTCCTACGTCCGAGTCCACCGCGACGAAATCGAGCGTCAGATTCGCGAGAACGAGGAGGCGTAGTCCGTGGCTCGCTTGTACGCCAACGAGAACTTCCCGTTTCCCGTCGTTGAAGAGCTGCGCAAACTCGGGCACGATGTTCTGACGGTGCTCGAAACCGGCAAGGCCGGACAGAAGTTTGACGATCCTGACGTACTCGCATTCGCCCGGTCGCTCGATCGTGCAGTGGTGACGTTGAATCGCAAACATTTCATCCGGTTGCACAGTCAACTGCCCGACCACGCGGGGATCATCGCCTGCACAGTGGACGCCGATTTCGCCGGTCAAGCAGGTCGCATCCACGCGGCGATCACCCCGCTGGCCAACCTCACTGGCCAACTCATTCGCGTCAACCGTCCGCCTGGCTAGGGACGCACACTCCGGGTGATCATCATGGAACGTGAGCGGCGGCGCCTGATTGACGCGGGGCGCCACCGCGATATGAGGCAGACGAGTTGACATCGGCCGTGCGACGTGGTGCGATGCTGCCACTCGCGGATGACTGCGACGGAGAGATTTGTCGAGTCTCCCGCACGGGCTTGAACCATCAAGGAGCCAACCACCATGAATCGTTGCGTCAGACTGCTTGGCCGGGCGTGCGTGTGCCTTTGTCTCGTTTCGTCGCTGGCCGTCGCCGACGTGAAGATGCCGAACATTTTCGGCGACCACATGGTCTTGCAGCGCGGCCAGAAGGACCGCGTGTGGGGCACGGCCGAACCGGGCGAGGCGATCACCGTCACGATCGATAAACAGACGAAGACCGCCAAAGCCGCGGCCAACGGCAAGTGGCACGTCGAACTCGACCCAATGGACGCCGGCGGCCCACACACGCTGACCGTAAAGGGAAAGAACACGCTCACGTTCGAGGATGTGCTGGTCGGCGAGGTCTGGATCTGCTCGGGCCAGTCGAACATGCAGTGGTCGGTGAACTCGTCGAACGACTCCGACCTTGAAAAGGCCGCGGCCAAGTTCCCGAAGATTCGGCTGATCACGGTGCCGAACGTCGGCACGCAGGAGCCGCAAGACAACTTCAACGGCAAGTGGGAACTCTGTTCGCCCGACGCGGTCGGCCGGTTCTCGGCCGTCGGCTACTTCTTCGGCCGGCAACTGCACCAGACGCTCGACGTACCGGTCGGTCTGATCAACAACGCCTGGGGCGGCTCGGCGTGCGAGGCGTGGATTCGCCGCGATTTGCTCGCCGCCGATGAAAAGTACAAGCCGCTGCTCGATCGTTGGGCGCAAGACGAAGCGACGGCCGCGGAGTTGTCCAAGAAGACCGACCTCAACGACGACCAGAAGAAGCAACAGAACAACCTGACGGGTCGAATGCGCGGCAACCACCGACCCGCGAACATCTACAACGGCGCGCTGAAGCCGACGATCGGATACGGCATCAAGGGCGCGATCTGGTATCAGGGCGAATCGAACGCCGGCCGAGCATATCAGTATCGCGACATGTTCCCGCTCATGATCAAGAGCTGGCGCGACGAGTGGGCCATCGGCGACTTCTCGTTCTACTGGGTTCAGCTCGCCGACTTCATGGCCGAGAAGCCGGAACCGACCGACAGCGCGTGGGCCGAACTGCGCGAGGCCCAGACGATGACCATGATCCGACTGCCGAACACCGGCGAGGCCGTGATCATCGACATCGGCGAAGGCCGCGACATCCACCCGCGCAACAAGCAAGACGTGGCCAAGCGGCTGGCCCGCTGGGCGCTGGCCAAGGACTATGGCATCCAGGTGCACCACCGCAGTCCGCAGTTCAAGTCGATGGAGAAGCAGGGATACAAGATGGTGCTGACGTTCGACCATGTCGGCAGTGGGCTGTACTCGTTCGACGTGCAGCAGCCGCGCGGCTTTGCGATCGCCGGTGAAGACAAAAAGTTCGTGTGGGCGCAGGCCAACATACTGCCCGCCGCACCCGGCTCGCCCGCTACGCGAGTCGAGGTTTGGGCCGACTCAGTGCAGAATCCCGTCGCCGTGCGCTACGCCTGGTCCGACAACCCCGTGTGCAACTTGTACAGCCGCGACGGCCTGCCGGCCACGCCGTTCCGCACCGACGACTGGGAAGGGGTGACGGCAAACGTGAGGCAGTAGCTCAACACAACCGAGGATCTCACGCAAAGGCGCAAAGCCGCAAAGTGAGCAACGTGTGTCAATGGCCTCCACTCATGCCCCTTTGCGCCTTCGCGCCCTTGCGTGAACCTCTCTCCTTCGTTCACACGACGTTCAGAAAGGGCAGACATGCGGGCAATCGACAGTACGGTGGCTTGGATTCTGGCGTGCGCGGTCGCCATGTTTGCGACCACGCCTAGTTTCGGAGACGCCGACGTGGAAAAGGTCGAATACAAGGGCTGGAAGAACAACCTGAGGCTGTGCAACGGACAGGTCGAACTGGTCGCGACGCTCGACGTCGGCCCGCGGATCATTCGGTACGGGTTCGTCGGCGGCGAGAACGTGCTCAAGGAATACGCCGACCAACTCGGCAAAACGGGCGAGGCCGACTGGCAAATCCGCGGCGGCCACCGGCTCTGGCACGCACCAGAGGCGAAGCCACGCACCTATTTTCCCGATAACGATCCGGTCGAAGCGACGCAGCTTGCAAACGGCGCGGTGCGTCTGATTGCTCGGCCGGAAAAGCCGTATGGCGTCCAAAAGGAAATCGATCTCAAGCTCGACCCCGCCGGAAGCAAGGTCACGCTGACTCACCGCATCAAGAACATCGGCTCGTGGCCGGTCGAGCTGGCTCCGTGGGCGCTGACCGTCATGGCCCCCGGCGGCATCGAGGTCATCCCACTGCCCAAGAAAATCCCGCACGAAGAGTCGCTGCTGCCCAACCAGGCGATCATCCTCTGGTCATACACCGACCTGAAGGACCCGCGCTACTCGTTCGGTACGAAGTACATCACGCTGCGCCATGACGCCAAGGGCAAGGCGACGAAGATCGGCCTCTGGCACTCCGAAGGTTGGGTCGGCTACGTCCGCGGCGGCGTGCTCTTCGTCAAACGATTCGATCAAAAACCAGGCGCTCACTACCCCGACAACGGCTGCAACTTCGAGACGTTCACGAATGAGGACATGCTCGAAGTCGAATCGCTCGGGCCGATGACGACCATCCAGCCCGGCGCCGCCGTCGAGCATGTCGAACAGTGGGAACTGCACAAGGACGTTCCTGCGGCCAGCGACGAGGCGGCTATCGATCGCGCGATCCTACCGCTCGTGCGCCGTAAGTAAGCCCGGCAGTACGACGCAACGCTCATTGGCTGACGCGCACCGCGCCTTCGGCTAGAATGTTCGGTCGAACTGACGCAACGGCAACCTACAGAGTCCCAACCCAAAGGAGGTCCAGCCATGTTCACCTCAATTCGGCCGTCTGCCCGTATCGCCTTGGCAACCTTGGCGGCCATTGCCCTCTCTGTGGTACCGGCAGCCGCCTCACCGCTCGCCCAAAAGGAAGACAAGGGCGAGAAAGTGCGGGCCGACAAAGGCGACAAGGGGGATAAGGGACAGGAAGACAAGACTGCCGACGACGCCTACCTGGCCAAGTCCAAGGAACACTTGGGCGCGCTCGAACGTGAGATCGCGGAACTGCGAGAAGCAGGGAAAAAGGAAGAGGCCGAGAAGCTGATGCAGGAAGCTCGCGAACTCAAGGCGATGGTCGAAAAGCACGGCGTCGCCAAAGGCCCGAAGTCTGCCGACGCCGGCGATGGCAAGGACAAGAAGCCCGTCAAGACGCCCGACAAGCCCGGCGCTAAGGGCGAGCAGGTCGATAAGCTCCAGCAACGGCGTCGCGAGATCGCAGAGCTGCGTGCCGCCGGCAAGGCGGAAGAGGTGGAAAAACTGGCCGCCAGGCTGCGCGAGCACGGAGCGAAGTCCGACAAAGAGCACGCCGGCAAGGACAAGAACCCCGCACTGGAAGACAAGATCGCCCATCTCAAGAGACAGGCGGCGGAACTGCAGGAGGCGGGACGCAAGGAGGAGGCCGAGAAGTTACGGAACCAGATCGAACGTATGCACAACGAAGCCGCGCTCGTCAAGAAGGGCTACAAGGCCGACCCCGGCAAGCCCGTCGACAAGAAGACCGACGGCGCCGGCGAGAAGTCGGCGGCCACCGGCGAGATCCAAGAACTCGGCCAGGCAATCAGGAGCCTGCGCGAAGAGGTCGAACGCCTGCGCGACGAAGTGGCTGAGCTTCGGCGACAGGTCAAAGGAAAAGGACAGAATTAGTACTACAGCGCACCTTGGGTAGGGTGGGCTTCGCCCACCGCCACATATGGGGTTGGCGGGCAAAGCCCACCCTACCTGAGACCGCGCAGCAATCAAGGTGCGCTGTAGTATTAGAAGGACGACGAGGCCAGCGGTTTCGCCCTCTCCGCCGTCTGCGGGGGAGAGGGTTGGGGTGAGGGGGCGTTTCCGCGTGCCACGGCGTTACAACATGGTCCACACCTCAACGCCATTTTTCGACCCGCGCGACCTGGCCCCGGATGAGTTCCTGTCACGGGTGATTTCGCAGGGCGTCCCGGTTGCCACGGGTCGACGGCTGATGGCTCGCGTGGTCGGCCGCGGGATTTTCGATCGGCGGGAACTGAACCAGCATCACCAGATCGCGCGGAGGTTGTGCGACGCGATGGGTGACCTGCCGCGACTGCGGCTGGTCGACTCGGTCGTTTCCCCGATCGACCGATTTCGCAAGCTTGCGTTCGCCACGCACGACGATCTGGTGATCGAGACCGTACTGATCCCGCTGGAAAAGCCTGGCGCGGTGAGCGTGTGCCTGTCGAGCCAAGTGGGCTGCCCGATGGGGTGCACGTTCTGCGCAACCGCACGCATGCCCGACCGGCGGAACCTGGCGACCTGGGAGATGGTCGATCAGTTCATTCAGGCCCGCGCGTGGGCCTGGCGCGAGGGCCGGCGCGTCACCGGGGCGGTGTTCATGGGCATGGGCGAGCCGTTTCTGAACTATGATCGCGTCATGGCGGCGGCCGAGACGATGTCGGCCCCGTTCGGCGGCGCGGTCAGCGGAGCGGCGATCACCATCAGCACGGTCGGGTTGGCGCCTGAGATCGACCGTTTCACGCGCGAGCGCCGGCGGTTCCGGATCTCGATCAGTCTCGGCGCCGCGACGGATGACAAGCGCCGCGTGGTCGTGCCGCTGGCCGCCGAGACGCCTGTGCGCGAAGTCATGGCCGCCGCCCGGCGACACATCACGGCCCGCGGACAGGGCCGAGTCATGCTCGCCTACGTCTGTATCAGCGGCTTCAACTGCGGCGACGACGACGCTCGCGAACTGGGCCGGCTGATCGGCGACACGCCGGTGCGGCTTGACCTCATCGAAGTCACCGATCCGACCGGCCGATTCCAGCCGCCCACCGCGGCCGAGCTGAAACAGTTTCGCGACGCCCTGACGCGCCACGTAGGCCAGCCCGTCGTGCGTCGCTACTCCGGCGGCAAGGACATCGCCGCCGCCTGCGGCACTCTGGCCGGATCGCTCACACTCGCGCACGTCTAGCGATTGGAGGGAACGAGGCCCACCGCTCTGCCCACCACATGGAGGGGGTGGTGGGCAAAGCCCACCCTACCGGTGACCGCGCAGGAATCAAGGCGCGCTGGAGTACTAGTCCTCAACCAAGCGAGCTTTGGAGTGCGGTGGCTTGACACCGCTTTGGATTGCTTGAGTTTCTTGCGAGGACCGATCCAAGGCGGTGTCAAGCCACCGCACTCCAAGACTTCGCTCGGCCACG